>CAZTAJ010000088.1:0-18009 GCA_964611575.1 uncultured Verrucomicrobiota bacterium | reverse complement strand
CTGGTGAACCTGCAGTAGGAGGGACTCTCCATGAAAAGCAGGCTCCCCATCTACATGCTGTTCGTGCTGGCAACCGCCTTCGTCACGCTGGCGCCCCAGGCCAAGGCCGCAGTCTACATCAACGTTTCAGTCAAGGTCATCCTGGACTCCACGAACGGCTGGCCCACGGCTCCGACCAACTGGACCTACAAGTTGACCAACGAGGTTAACATCCGGCAGCGGTTCGCTGAATACAACGACCTGCTTGACCGCATGGGATGGGGTTTCCGTCTGAATGTTACGGATGTCACGACCCTCAGCAACGTCGATTCCTGGTTTGATACGGACTCCGGTGACGACGATGCCGTCAAGGACTTCAAGGATGAAGTCGATGGGAACCACTCCGGGTTTCGCTACCGTGATGACGCACTCAACGTTTATATCAACGGCCACCAGGGCCGCAGTGTGGCGTCCTCATCCTTGGCCCTGCTGCTCCTGCAGGACCTGATCCTGATCAACCAGAGTGACAATTGGGCGACCCTGTTGCATGAGCTCGGCCACACTCTGGGACTGAATCACACCCATGGCCCTTGCAATGACGAGGACGATTGCGGCTTCGCGTGGCGCGACGACGACCGGTGCGACGATACCATCTACGACTATCCCTACACCAATCGCGCAGGCATAGCGCTCTACAACTTTCATGTCACGACCAACGGGCTCTCCGACATTCAGCGCCGGCAAGTGGACGATCTCTTCTACAATCTAATGTCGTATCACGAGCCCAACATCCGGAATTGCCGTCTGACCCATGACCAGTGGATGATCATCGTCAACGCCCTCAACGATCCGTTGCGCCGGCGTATCATCAGCAGCGGCTCGACTGTCTTTGTCGACGGCGGCAGAACGGGCTCATTGATATCGCCATGCGAAGTGACCGCCAACCTGGCCGAACTGGTGAGCGCCTTGGGGCCATCGACCTGGCCGGTTTCGTTCTATCGGGACTGGATCAGCAACAACCCGTTCAACCCGGAGTACTCGTTCCGGTCCACCTGTAACGAAGTCGACATCTCACCCGACTGGCCGGCCAAGCCGACCTGGTGGCCGCAATGGCCCGACGGTACCGATTGGCCGTGGCCTCCGGTGGACCCTCCGTCCAAGCCTCTCTTATGGCCCGACGAGTGGCCGTGGCCGCCGCACCCTCCTCAAACCCTGACCGTCTGTGTCGGTGGCGTGTACAAGACCATCCAAAACGGACTCGACTGCGCTGCCGCCCACGGGGATCGCCTCCAGATCAAGGCCGGTCACTACAACGAAACGATGAGAATCAACTGGCCACTGACGATAACCGCCGACCGGGCGAAGCTGCCCGGACCGCTTGGTGACGTCACGATTGGCCGGGATTGACGGCAGGAATGGGCCTCCTGATATGCCCCGGCACCACGGAAACCGCCCGACAGCACCAACGTCATGGCCGAGTTCGGCATCTCCCGGAGCGCCAGGGCTGTGCATGTTGCCGGCCGCGATGGCCACAACGTCCCGGCCGGAGGCGGCCGCGGGCACCGTGCACTGGCCGAAGGTGTCGTGCCCCCAGGCGACGACCGTGCCGTTGCTTCGCAGGGTGAGATTGAAGTCGCCGGAAGCGGCAATCGCAACCACGTCTGTCGCCAGGGCGTTTCCAGAGCTCTGGTTATGGTCGTTCTTGCCCCAGGCGGCGACCGTGCCGTCGGCCCGCAACGCCACGCTGTGTGCGTAGCCCGCGGCTACGGCGTACACCGTTTGGGTGCCCAGGCTGGTCGGCACCGCGCTCTGGCCGTAGTCATTCTTGCCCCATGCTACGGCGTGCAGGCCGTCCAGCGGCTCCCAGAACACCGAGTCGTTTTCCAGCGACGATTCTGTCAGTGCGGCATCGCGCACTTTGAAGTAGACGGTCCGGGCGCCGGTCCCGGTCAACCGGAGCAGCGCCAGCGGCGTGTAGGGGCGCCACGGCACGCCCGACAGGTCGGGCGAATCGGCGGCCTTGTACTCCACGGGGTTTCCTGTGCAGAGACTGCTGAGCAGTACCGTACCATTGGCGGTCTGCGGGGACCCGTTGTAAATCGCCGAAGACGCCATTGAAGCGCCTCCGGGACTCTGGTACGATTGCCCCACTGACCCATCTGGCAGGGAGCGTGCGGATCCGTGGGACGATCCGCTTGTGTGGAGGTGCGCAATGCATCATCGAAGAGGGGCGTTCATCCTGGCCGGTCTTGTCACCCTGTCCGGCGCGGGGGGCAGTCGCGCCGACTTTGGCGTCGCCTTCCAAGCCCCGCCGGTCCAGCACGTCACCTACAGCAATAACGCCACGGACGTCATCGGCCACGCCTTTCCCGGCCGCAAGATCGTGGGCCTCGACGCTTCCACCTTGATCCGGCAGCACGGTTCGCTGCATTGTGTCACCATGCAACTTCCGAAAGGACTGCTGGCATGAGCCCCTTGAAAGCCGCCCTGGTTCAACAACGGCACACGGCCGACGCCGTGTCCAACCGCCGCCGCAGCGCGGAGGCCATCCGCCAGGCCCACGCGGGCGGCGCCGAACTCGTGGTGTTGTCGGAACTGCATGGCACCCGTTACTTCTGCCAGACCGAAGCCCCCGAGGCCGCCCGCCTCATGGCGCTGGCCGGAGCCGACCTGCTCATTTACCCCACCGCCATCGGGTGGGATCCGGCCGATGCTGAATCCGAGAAGCAACGCCAACTCGACGCCTGGGTCACCATCCAGCGTTCGCATGCCGTAGCCAACGGGCTGCCGGTGTTGAGCGTCAACCGCGTGGGATACGAGCCCGCCCCCCAGGGCGAGGGTGGCATCCAGTTCTGGGGCCATTCTTTCGCCGTCGGCGCGCAGGGCGAGTTCCTGGCGCAAGCCTCACCCGAGGCTGAAGACGGCGGGCGGTAGGAGACAGAGCCGGCTTTACCGCCGCAGGCGGATCAGCCCGTGGCTGAACGCCGGTTGTCTTGCCAAAGCAGGGTTACAGAGGCGCGGAAGTCATCGTTTATGGCGCGCCCCCGACGCCGCGAGCGATTTGCAGATGACATCAACCGGCGCTGCCGACACACCGTGTCCGATCGGAAAAGGCCCGGTCACCTGGGCCGCCACCCACGTCTGGTCAGGGTGTGTGTCCTCCAGAGCCAGCCAGAATCCCCGTTCCACACGCGGTGCAGAGGTCGCTTTGATTTCGATGGCCGTCATGCGCTGCCCCTGGCGAACGAGAAGATCGATCTCGGCTCCCGCCGCCGTCCGGTAGAAAAAGAGTTCGGCGTCCGGCGCGGCGGCGGCCACCTGCTCGATCACGTAGCCTTCCCAGGAGGCGCCGCGTCCCGGGTGTCCGCTCAGCCCATCCAGGCCGTCGATGCGCAGCAGGCGGTGCAGAAGACCTGAGTCGCGCAGGTAGATGCGGGGCGCCTTGACCAGGCGCTTTTTGAGATTGGTCGTGAAGGGCTGAAGCCGACGAAGCATGAACGCCTGTTCGAGAATCGCGAGATAGTGGCCGACCGTCTTCGCGGAGACGCCCAGCGACGAGGCCACCTTGGCATGATTCCACAGGTCGCCATGCAAGTGGGCGCACATTTCCCAGAATTGCCGCATCGCCAGCGCGGGCACGCGGATACCCAATTGAGGCAGATCGCGCTCCAGAAAGGTTTGAATGAAACTATCCAGCCAGACACGGCTCAGCTTGTCGGTTGGCGCCATGAAACTGCGGGGGAACCCGCCCCGCAGCCACAAGGCGGCCTGCTGTCCGACCCCGACCTCGGGTTCCGTGAAGGGTGTGAGTTCAAGGTAACCGATCCGCCCTGCGAGCGTTTCAGAGGTCTGCCGCAACAGGTCGGGCGAAGCCGACCCCAGCACGAGAAACTGGCCCGGCGCGCCGGTCTCGTCACAGAGACTGCGCAGCACCTGAAAGAGGTTGGGGATGCGCTGAATCTCATCGAGGCACACGATGTGACCGCGGTGCCTTCGGAGGAACGCTTCCGCATCGCCCAGTTTCGCGACATCGGATGGGCGCTCGAGATCAAGATACAACGCATCAGCCTGGTGCTCGATACAAGCCTTGGCCAATGTGGTCTTCCCACATTGTCGGGGACCAAGAATGGCGGTGACCGGGAAAAACCCAAGATAGTCGGCCATCTTCTTCCCAAGGATTCTTTCGAGGTACGCCATGCTTGCAATATGGGAGACTATATCCCGATTTGCAAGGCTAAAAACGATGGTTTGCGCACCTCCGGGCTTGCTTTGTGGCCCACCGTGTCGCCACGGCGGTCAGTAGGCGGTGGAGTCCAGACAGAAAACCTGCGAGGGGATATTGCCGCCGAGCAGCATCCGTTTCCCCACCTGATGTTTGGCCGTGGCCAGGCGGTTGTTTGCGTAGGACGTGGTTCGAGGGGATCGAGCTCGTCGATGCCCATGTCCGCAAACAGTCCCAGGTGAGAGCGGCCATTCAGCCGCTTCGACGCCTCACGCCGATAGAGTCGAGCGCCGGGCGCCATCGCGATGACGCCCGGCTTTTCAGCCGGCGTGGGTTGCGCTTCGGCTGCTATTCCGCTTGGCGCGCCGCACGCCTGAACCCCATCGAAAGCCTCAGGCACGAGCCGACGCGGTTGCGCTAGTAAATGATCGCGAGGACTCCGGCGGGAGCGCTCTTGGTCAGGGCGGCGCGGAGGAAGGGATCCTCCTCCAGCGACTCCCAGAAGACGTCAACGACCCCCTCGGTGAAAACCAGCGAATTGCCGGCGTCCTGTACGGCACACGCACCCCAGTCGCCCAGGGTCAGCGTCGCCCGGTCATCGAAAACCAGCCGGCCATTGACGGGCCCCCGCTTGGGCGAACCTCCAATGGCCAGTTGCAACCGGGCTTGGCGCTCGCGGGAATCCGCGGCGAAATAAACGATGGAGAAGGTCACGGAGGTCGCCAGGCCGGAAACCGGGCGCTCATCCACGAGATGTGCCGCGGCGAAGTCGGTCACCGGGATGCCGCTGAAGTCCGTGCCCCAGGAGGGGTGCGCGGCGACCCACGCCTCATACTGGGCCTGATCACCCCCGGGGACGCCTGCAGGCAACCGGATCCCGGTGGCGTCGATCCCGCTGAGAATCGCCAGTCCATGGGCATAGCCCGCCGCGATCGCGACCGCGTTGCTGACGGCCGCGGGAACATTCGTCTGGCCCTCTTCGCCGTACCCCCATGCCGTCACATGGCCGTCGGACCGGAGCGCCAAGGCGTATGCATACCCGCCCGCGACGGCAACGGCATTATCGAGGCCGGCCGGAACGAGGTTCTCGCCGTACTCGTCGTTCCCCCAGATGCGGACCGTGCCGTTCGAACGCAGCGCCACGCCGTCGTACGGACTCGCCCCGACCGCGATGGCGTCGTCGAGCCCGGCCGGGATGCCGCCTTGCCCGCTGGAGAGGTCGCCCCATGCCACGATGGCGCCGTCGGCCTGAAGCGCAAGGCTGAAGCGGTTCCCCGCCACGACCGCCACGACATTCGACAGCCCGGACGGGACGGCACACTGGTTCTCGTTGGTTCGGCCCCATGCCACGATAAGGCCCCGGTCGGTGAGCGCCAGACTGTGATCGTAGCCGGCCGCGATCGCCACGGCGGTCACGTTGGAAAGTGCCTCGGGCACGACGGTCTCGCCGTACGTGTTGAACCCCCAGGCGGCGACCTTGCCGTTCGCCTGCAGGGCGAGGCCGTGGGTGCGGATCGCAGAGATCATCACGACGTTGGTCAGGCCCTCCGGGAGGTCGTTCAGCCCGCCGGAGATCCACCCCCAAGCGGACACGGTCCCGTCGGCTTGCAGCGCAACGCTGTTGAACGAGGAGCCACAGAGTGCCACCACGTCGCCCAGGTCGCCCGGGATGGTGGTCTGGCCCTGACCGCCCTGGCCCCAGCCGATGACCGTCGTGCCGACCGATGGCTTGCGGACGATCATCGCGCTTGCGGCGGACGAAATGCCACCGGCTGAACGCACGCGGAAGTGCAGCGTCTTGGCCCCGTTGCCGGACGAGAGCTTCACGCGGGCGAGCGGGGTATAGGGCTGCCACTGCGCGCCGGAGAACGCCGACGTCTCACTGAGTTGGTACTCGTCGGGAACGGTAGAACACACGCTTCCGATCACGACGGACGGATTCAGCGTCTGTGGCAGGCCGTTCTCGATCCGAAAGCGGTGAATCCTGGGTATGGTGCGGCCCAACACGAGGTTGTGGCTGCCGCCGGCGGCGAGCGCCAGGGCATCGTGGCAGCCCGGGATCACACTGGACTGCTCGTTTGCGTCGCCACCCCAGGCCACAACCGTCCCGTCGGCCTTGAGCGCCGCGCTGTGATACACGCCCGCGGCCACGGCCACCACTCCGGCCAGGCCCGGCGGCACGTTCGTCTGCCCGTAGTCACTGCGGCCCCACGCCGCCACGGTGCCGTCGGCCCTGAGCGCCAGTACGTGCTCCGCCCCGGCCGTGATGGCGACGACATTGGAAAGCCCTGCCGGGACGGAGCACTGGCCGTAGAAGCCGGTGCCCCAGGCTCGAACGATCCCATCGCCCTGCAACCCAACGCTGAACGTATCCCCCGCGGCGATCGCGACGGGGTTCGTGAGTTGGGACGGAATCGCGCACTGCCCCGAGTTCGTATTGCCCCATGCCGCGACGGTGCCGTTTCCTCGCAGCGCCAGCGTGTGCAGCCCGCCGCAGGCGATGGCCACGGCGTCCGTCAAGTCGCCCGGGACGGTCGACTGACCGTCGGCATTGTCGCCCCAGGCGCGCACGGTTCCGTCAGCCTTCAGCGCAGCGCTGTGAACACTGCCGGCCGCCACGGCAAGCGCGTCGGTGAGGTCCGGGGGCACGGTGCACTGCCCGGACAGGTTGTAGCCCCACGCCGCCACCGTGCCGTCAGCCTTCAAGGCCACGCTGTGTCGCCGCGAGCCGGCCGCGAGCGCGACCACATTCGACAGGCCGGCGGGCACGTTGCATTGGCCATTGGCATTCAGGCCCCAGGCCAGGACGACTCTATCGCCCGGCAGGACGCGCGCGATGGAGGCCTGGAGCGTGGCGGATTCCGCGGCCGCGTTGCGGGCCTTGACGTAGACCGTCTTCGTTCCCGCGCCATCCGACAGGACAATGCGGCGCAGCGGCTGATACGGCACCCAGGCAGCCCCCGCGAAGGCCGGGGACTCACTGATCAGCATTTCCGTGGCGTAGCCCTGGAGTGACACGCCCAGCACCACGGTACCGTTGAGTGTCACCGCCGCGCCGTTGTCCAGGCGCAGTCGCGTCAGGGCCGGTGCGCGCGTGCCCAGGGCCACCACGTGTTCCCCGCCGATGGCCGCCGCGAGAACGCCGGTCAGCCCCTGGGGAGGCTGGGGCGTGTAGCCCCACACCGTGACGGTGCCGTCCGCGCGTACCGCCAGGCTGTAGTGTCCCCTGGCCGCGATGGCCACGGCGTTGGTGAGATCGGCGGGAAGCTCGCACTGGTAAGACGTATTGGCGCCCCACGCGACCACGTGCCCGTCCGATTTCAGTGCCAGGCTATGGGCGTTGCCGACGGCTACCGCTATCACGTTGGACAGGCCGGGGGGAATATTCGTCTGGCCGCTCGTTCCATGTCCCCAGGCCACGACCGTGCCATCGGCCTTGAGCACCAGGCTATGCATCGACGCGGCTACGGCGATGACATTGGCGAGGCCGGCGGGAACATTGGTCTGCCCGTACAGATTGTCGCCCCACGCCACGAGGGTCCCATTGGCCCTGAGTGCAATGGCGTTGTTGCGGTTGCCGGAGACGGCCACGACATTGGAGAGGCCGGCCGGCATCGTCGTGCTGACATCCCCGTCGCCCCACGCCGTGAGCCGGCCGTCGGTCTTGAGCGCCAGGCTATAGGCGTTGCCGGCGGCCACGGCCCACACGTTCGAGAGTCCCGCCGGCACGGAGCACTCGTGAAAGTTGGTGATTCCCCACGCCGCCACGGTGCCGTCGGGGCGGACCGCCAGGCTGTGCTCCTCGCCGGCCGCCACGGCCACGGCGTTGGAGAGTCCGGCCGGGAGCGGGGTGCACTGTGCGCTCGTGTTGAGGCCCCATGCCACGACATAGGACTGGTCAACAGGCAAGCGTTCGATCTGCACCGACTGCACCACCGATTCGCCGGAGGCCGTCCGGATCTGGACATAGACGGTCTTCATGCCGGCGCCGCCGGACAGGGTGAATCGCGCCAGAGGGGAGTACAATTGCCATGTCGCGTCGGCGAACGATGAAGACTCGCTGATGCGGATCTGGGTCGGCGTGCCTGAACTGAGGGTGCCCAGAACGATGGTCCCATTGAGGGTCGCTGTCGTGCCGTTGTTGAGCCACACCGAATGGAGCGTGGGTACGATCTGCCCGATGGCCAGGCTGTGGCGCCCGCCACCGGCGATGGCCGCGGCGGTGCCGAAGCGGTTCGGTACAGCGCACTGTCCATCCTCAGCGTGCCCCCAGGCCACGACCGTGCCGTCGGTCTTACGCGCCAGGTTATGCAGCTCACCTGCGGCAATGCCGGCGACGGAGGAAAGCCCGGCGGGAACGTTGGTTTGTCCCAACTGGCCACGGCCCCAAGCCACGACGGTGCCATCGGTCTTCAGGGCCAGGCTGTGATCGTAGCCGGCCGCCACAGCACGGGCGTCGGTCAACGACGGGGGAACGCTGCACTGCCCGTAGTTGCCCCGGCCCCAAGCGCTCACGACGCCCCTGCGGAAGTCCCGCGTCACGCCGATGGCGAGGCAGTGGTCGCCCCCGGCCGCCAGGTCCACCACGAGACGGTCTGCGCCGAAGGCCGGCAGGTTCGTCTGCCCCGCGTCGCCCGCGCCCCAGGCCACCACGGTGCCGTCGCGCGTGAGCGCCAGGCTGTGGTGATTGCCGGCGGCGATGGCGACGACATTGGACAGGCCGGCGGGAACGTTCGTCTGCCCGAATGCGTTGGCGCCCCAGGCGCTGACCGTGCCGGCGCGCGTCAACGCCAGACCATGGTTGGCGCCCGCGGCGATCGCGATCACCGAGTTGGAGAGCGCGGCGGGCACATTGCATTGCCCCAGGGCGTTGGTCCCGTACGCCGATACGGTGCCATTGGCCCCCAGCAACAGGCTGTGCGCCTCGCCGCCGGCGAGGGCGATGACCCCCAGGCGCCCGTTCGGCGGCGTGCCGCTCTGTCCGCCGCTGTTCGACCCCCAGGCGGCCACGGGCAGGGCGGTGGACGTGTCGCGCAGCGCGATGCTGGAGCTGACCGGAGCCGACGCCCCACCTTCGTTGCGCGCCCTGAAGAACACCGCTTTTGTTCCGGCGCCCGCCGACAGGTCGAAAAGCATCAGCGGCGTGTAGGGCTGCCAGGTCGCCCCCAGGAAGTCCGAGCGGCTGCTGACCATATAGTCTGTGACGCGGCCTTCGCACAGGCTCGCGAGTCTGACCGTCGGGTTGGCGGTGGAGGGGGCGCCGTTCTCGATGCGGAAGAACGTCACGGTGGGCGGCAGCAGGTGCACGATGGCGGCGCTGTAGTAGCGGCCCGCGGCGACGGCCGCCGCCGCGCCGGCCGAAACGGCCGCCGGGATCGTGCACTGGCCGGCGGCGCTCTCGCCCCAGGCGGCGATCGTGCCGTCGGCCTTCAACGCCAGGCTGTGGTCCCAGCCAGCCGTCACGGCCACGACGTTGGTGGTGCCCGACGGAACGTTGGTCTGCCCGTGGGCGTCGTTGCCGGAGATGCCGATGGTGCCGTTCGTTAGCACCACCAGTTGGTGCGCCGCACCGATGGCAATCGCCCGGGCCCCGGTGAACCTCCTGCTCAGGCCGTACTCGCCCCACTCGACGGTGGTTCCGTCGGCGTTCAGCGCAAAACTGCGGCTTTCACGCGCGGCGATCGCCACCACATTGGTCAGGCCGGCGGGCGGATCGCACTGCCCGCGGTCGTTATGGCCCCAACCGACAAGCGAGCCGTCGTCCTTCAGCGCAAGCACATGCCCGTCGCCGGCGGTCACCATGACCACATTGGATAGGCCCGCGGGGGGGCTGACGGACCCGCCCACGGCATTCGTCCCCCAGACGGCAACCGTCGTGTCGTCTTTCAGGGCGACACCGTGGGCGTAGCCCGCGGCCACGTCCACAACGTTGCTGAGTCCCGGCGGGACGACACACTGGTTCAGGCTGTTCAGGCCCCAGGCGCTGATGCGGCCATCGGAACGCAGGGCCAGAACGTGGTAGTAGCCGCCTGCCAGGGCGACAGCGTTGGTGAGGTCCAGCGGAACGGACGTCAGGCCGTTGGCGTTGGTCCCCCAGACGGACACGAAGCGGTTCTGTTCCGGGATCAGCGTGATGGATGCGCTGACGGTGGCAATGTCACCCCCTGCACGCTTGACGCTGAAGTAGAGCGTCTTGAGCCCGTCGCCCTCCGACAGGCGGAAACGGCGCAGAGAGGCACCCACCTCACCCCAAGGCACCCCGGCGAAGGTGGGGGACTCGCTCAGGCGCCAGTACGTGGCGAACGGACCCGACGTCGTGTGGAGCACCACGGAACGGTTGGCGGTGAACGCCGCGCCGTTGTCGATCCGCAGTTCAGGGGCCTGCCAGGCGATGGCGAGGCTGTGCTCGCCGCCGGCCGCGAGCGCCGCCGCGCAGGCGAACCGGGGCGGCAGCGCCGTGCGCCCGTAGGTGCCCAGCCCCCAGCCGAAGACCGTGCCGTCGGAGCGCATGGCGAGGTTGTGGTAGGGGCCGGCGGTGATGGCCACGACATTGTCGAGCCCGGCGGGCACTGACCGTACTGGTTGTCGCCCCAGGCCACCACCGTCCCGTTGGCCAGAAGGGCAAGGCTGTGCCGCGTCCCCGCGGCGACCGCCATAGCCCGGGGCAGGTCCGCTGGGACGACGCATTGGTTGTACCCGTTGGCGCCCCACGTGTAGATCACGCCGTTGTCCCGAATGGCCAGACTGTGCGCGCCACCGGCCGCGATCGCGATCAGGTTCGTGAGCCCCGGCGTCACGTTGAGCTGCCCCGACGAGTTCGCGCCCCAGCCGACGACCGAGCCGTTGGCCCGGAGCGCCAGGCTGTGCATGTTGCCGGCCGCGATGGCCACCACGTCCCGGCCGGAGGCGGCCGCGGGCACCGTGCACTGGCCGAAGGTGTCGTGCCCCCAGGCGACGACCGTGCCGTTGCTTCGCAGGGTGAGATTGAAGTCGCCGGAAGCGGCAATCGCAACCACGTCTGTCGCCAGGGCGTTTCCAGAGCTCTGGTTATGGTCGTTCTTGCCCCAGGCGGCGACCGTGCCGTCGGCCCGCAACGCCACGCTGTGTGCGTAGCCCGCGGCTACGGCGTACACCGTTTGGGTGCCCAGGCTGGTCGGCACCGCGCTCTGGCCGTAGTCATTCTTGCCCCATGCTACGGCGTGCAGGCCGTCCAGCGGCTCCCAGAACACCGAGTCGTTTTCCAGCGACGATTCTGTCAGTGCGGCATCGCGCACTTTGAAGTAGACGGTCCGGGCGCCGGTCCCGGTCAACCGGAGCAGCGCCAGCGGCGTGTAGGGGCGCCACGGCACGCCCGACAGGTCGGGCGAATCGGCGGCCTTGTACTCCACGGGGTTTCCTGTGCAGAGACTGCTGAGCAGTACCGTACCATTGGCGGTCTGCGGGGACCCGTTGTTGATTCTGAAAGACGTCACGCCGGGTGCGGCATGCGCGCTGTTCGCCAGCAGCAGAAAGGCCCCTGCGATCCATGCAGTCGTTATCCCGCGCCGCCGTTGCGAACCCGATGGAATCATGCCAACCTCCTCGCTTCTTTTGCAGTGAAACCACACCGTCCAAGAATCGCTTCCCAATGACAAGGCAATCCGATGAGAACAGGCTTTTCTGTCGGTGCGCCCGAAGCGGGTACCGACCGGGATGACTTTGCGCTCCCACGGTGAAGACGGTGCCAAAACAGGGCGAAAAAGGCAATCAGGATGCGAGCGTGCCTGCCGAGGGGTTTCACGGTGCATGGATTGTCGTGCCGCGTAAATCGCCGAAGACGCCATTGAAGCGCCTCCGGGACTCTGGTACGATTGCCCTACTGACCCATCTGGCAGGGAGCGTGCGGATCCGTGGGACGATCCGCTTGTGTGGAGGTGCGCAATGCATCATCGAAGAGGGGCGTTCATCCTGGCCGGTCTTGTCACCCTGTCCGGCGCGGGGGGCAGTCGCGCCGACTTTGGCGTCGCCTTCCAAGCCCCGCCGGTCCAGCACGTCACCTACAGCAATAACGCCACGGAGGCGACCACGTACGCGCTCGCGCTGAGCGTGAGCGGGCCCGGGGGGGGCGCAGGCGTGGCCTCGGGCGGGAGGGTCATCAGCGGCAAGTACCGCCTCGAGACCGCCGATCCCGGCACTTACACATTCACCCTGACTGAATCGTATATGCAGGGCGGTGAGCCGATGACCAAGGTGTACAACATCGGCCAGGTGCAGAAGGCGGCGCAGGTGAGCGGCACGCTGCTCTTCGATGAGATGCTCGCCCTCGGGGCGGACGATTGGTTCAACGAAATCCATCCCATCACGGTTCCGGAGGGTCGAAGCCTCACGATCCGGGACGCCGTGGACACGGGCACGGGCCCGCTGCAATGCACGGTCGCCGGCGCTCTGGACGTGCTGCATTGCGACCTCAAGGGATTTAGTATCTCGGGTTCGGGATCAGGGCATTTCACCATCGACGACTCATCCCTCGCCGGCAATGCCACGGCGCAGAATCTCGCGTCGGCCACGCTCTCCAAGTGCCTGTTCCGCGCGTCGCTCTCACTGGCGGTGCAGAACCTGGACCTGTCGGACAGTCTTTTCACGCAGCCCGGCGGCGGCAATGACGGATTCTGCATGGTGGGCGGCCCCGTGCTGTCGCCCACGGCAACGTACCGCGTGGACACCTGCGAGTTCCGTACCGGCGATGTGCAGCTCTACTCCGGCGGCGCGGTCGGCAGCGTGGAAAACAGCGCGTTCATCGCCTGCCGTCTCGCCATCCGGGGCGCGGCGCCTACGCTGCCGACGGTCACGGGCAACAGTTTCTTCGATGGCACCATTGCCGCGGAGGACGCGAGCGTGACGAGCATGGCCGTTTCCGGCAATTACTGGGGCGGCCGGCTGCCCAACCCGGAGACTCCTCCGGGCGGCTGGCTGGATGATCACGGCGCTTATTGCGAGTTCTCCACGCCGTCCACCTCCTTCCTGACCACGGGCAAGGAGCGCGCCTGTTCGCTTCCGGGTGACCGCCCGCTGCCCCTCGTCCGGCTGCGTTCGCCCTACGGCTATGCGGCAGGCACCGTCACGCTCCGCGCCGACGGCGGGAGCACGGCGCGGGCGAAGCGCGACTGCCTCGTGTGCTTCGATCTTGCCTATCCGGGCGAAGCGCTCTCCGGCGCCCAGTTCACGTTGAAGTGCGGCGGCGCGACGTTCAGCCCCGAAAACGGGGGCTACGTCGTGCGGCGGGACCACGGCCTCGTGCAGCCGGCGACCTCGCCGGAGGCCGGCGAGCGCACGCTGAATTTTGTGATTCCGGCTTCATTCACGCCATCCACCAACGTGTATGAGCTTTGGATGGATGCGGAAACGGCGCCGGGTTACAGCGACAATCCCATCGTTGGCGGCAAGTCCTGGAAGATCGATGAGGCGATCATCAACCGACTGCCCGCGCCCGCCCGGAAGCTGCGCGTGGGCGTCCTGGCGGCCTGCCTGAATGTGTCCGGCTACACGGCCAGCACCGATCGCGGCAATGAGAAGAAGGGGCGGCCGTCGTCGCTCAGCCGCGTGCTCGAGCGGTTGCGCCAGGACCTGGTCAGCCACTGGGCGCTCAATGACGACGAGGTCGATCTTGTCGATCTCGGGAGCTACACCTACGAAGGCGGCTGGCTCACGAGCTGGCTGCCGGAACTCAGCAGTATCGGCCTGATGTATTCGCTGGCCATGGAACTCAGCGACTTCCGCAACACCTTCAACGCGAGCCAGGCCGAACCGCTGGATGCGCTCGTGTGCGTCGTGCCGGCGACGTCGCTGGGGGCGGCCAACGAAGGGGCCAGCCTGCGCGGCTTCCGCCGCGTCGCGCTCGTGGACGAAGGGTCGCCCGGCGCGGCCCTGCACGAACTCGGCCACGCGTTCGGCCTCTATACCGGCCTCTCCGAGCAATACAATCTCGACACGGGCACGGATGGCGACGGCAACCCGATCGTGAACGGGCGCGGAGCCGTGATGCACGCGGCGACCGCCTTCAATTCCTCGCGGCATGCCGCCGTCGTGCCGCCCGGCCGTATCCGGCATTTTCCCGCCGGGTCGCGCAACGAGGTGTACGATTTCATGGGCGCCAAGGATCCGTACTGGATCGTCCCGAGTTCGCTGCAGCAGATCCAGAGCGCCTTGCTCGCGCTGCTGGGCACCGCCGCCTCGCCGCCACTCGCCCCGATCCGCCTGCCGCAGCGGGCGTCGGGCGGGCGCCCGCTCGTGGTGCGCGGGCTGTACCGGCTGTTCTGGAACCCAAGCCTCGGCACGTGGGACACCGCCATGGCCGAAGGCACACTCGCCATCGCCTCGGGCGCGGCCGCCGGACTTTCCGCCACCGGTAACAACGGGGCCTGGTTGAATTTTCGCGTGGATTGCTACAACACCGCGGGGCAGTTGATCGACGGGTCGGTGCTGTGCCGCGATCGCGAGTTCGGCCAACCGGAAGACACGTGGCTGCCGTGGCAACAGGTCTTCGACGTTCCGCCCGAAACCGCGTTGGTCAAGATCTGGCACACGGATTCTTTCGCCAACCGCCTTGATCTGCTGGCCGTGCGGGCCGCCTCGGCCGCGCTCAGCAATACGCTCAGCGCCGTGGTGGAGAACCTCAGCACGTCGCTGAACGTGGTCGTGCAGTGGAACTCCTCCGTGCCCACGGGGGTCGATCCCGGCGGGCGCCTGGATCAGCGGCTGTTCTTCGCGACCAACGGCGTCGACTGGACGCCGCTGCGGGCGACCTATCTGACCAACCGGCTCGTCCTGGCCGCGGAATCCTTCCGGGGCGCGGCGCAGGTCTGGCTCCGGGCGGTCACGTCGGACGGGTTCGGAGAGGCCGTCAGTGAAACGGGACCCCTGACGCTGCAGCGCTATCCGCCCGCGATAGCGATCACCGCGCCGCTGGAGGGCGATGCGGCGCCGACGAACGTCCCCTGGTCGCTGGTCGCAGACATCTCCGATCCTGAGGACGGCGGGTTGACCAACTGCCAGTGGCGCTCGTCCGTGGACGGCCTGCTGGGCACGCGGACCCGGCTGGAGGGGGTGTCGCTCAGCCCCGGCAGCCACCTCCTGAGTTGCATCGCTTTCGATGCACACGGCATGGGTGGCACCGCCACCGTGCACGTGACGTCCATGCCCATGGACGCGACGCATTACGACCTGAGGGTGGAGACGGATGCGCTCACCACGCTGCCCTCGGGCGCCGATCCCGCCGGGGACATGCCCTTGCGCCTCGTGCTCAACCGGACCAACCACCTGACCGTTGTGGTGCGCAACCAGGGCCTGACGAATGCGGCGGCGTTCCGATTTTCCGTCACGCCGGCCGGGGCCGCGGAACAGTTGCTCACCGACACGCACTTCGGGTGGGATGCCTTTGAGAGCCGGGCATGGTCGTGGATCTTCGTTCCGACGTCCCGGGTGGCGCATACGCTGCGGGCCGAATTGAGCTCCGCTGACGTGACCGACACCAACCCGGCGAACAATGTGGGCGTCTGGACGATCACCAACCATCCGCCCCTTGCGCGCGGCGCGCGGATCGAATTCCGGGCCGGCGACACCCCGGTCACCAACCGGCTCTGGGGTTACGATGCGGATGACGATCCCCTGGCATACCATCTCTTCAGCGCGCCCGCGGCGGGCTCCGTGACCCTCAGTGCGTCGGGTTTCGTCTACAGCGTAAGCTCCAACTTCACGGGCACGGACTCCTTCCGCTTTACGGCGTCGGACGGCCTGGCGACGTCCACGCCGGCCACGGTGTTCCTTTCGGTTCTGCCGCCCATCCGGACGCCCGTGATCACCAGCGCGCTTTCGACGAATGGCACCCAGGGCGAGCCGTTTGAATACCGCATCCAGGCGAGCCATGGCCCGATCGAGTTCAAGGCGCTCAGCCTGCCTGCCGGGCTCGCCTGCGATGCCGTGTCGGGCGTGATCAGCGGCGTTCCCGCCGTGGCCGGAACGCGCGCGGCGACCCTTCGCGCCATCAACCGCGCCGGCACGGGCGAAAAGAGCCTGACGTTCAATCTGGCCTCCGGCATTCCGCAGGTGACCAGTGCGCCGAGCGCCGCGCAGCTCAGCGGCCAGCCGTTCGCGTACCAGATCACCGCCACGCGCCATCCCAGCGGCTACGATGCGTTCAACCTGCCCGCGGGACTGGGTGTGAACCGTGCGAGCGGCGCGATCACAGGCGCCTGCTCGGTCGTCGGAACATACGCGGTCTCGCTCAAGGCCACGAACCTCTACGGCGCAGGCTTCGGAAGCCTGAGCGTGAACATCTGCTCGACAGCCTGCAGCAATGACTACTTCGACCTGATACAGGTCATGGCGGGCACCAACATCACCTTCATGAGCTCGACCACCGCGGCCACGCGCGAAAGCGGCGAGCCCGCGCACGCGGGCGGGTGGAGTCCACAGGGCTCGCGCTGGTGGTCGTGGACCGCGCCCCGCAGCGGTTTTGTCACGGTTTCCGCCGACCTGTGCGATTTTGACACCCTGCTGGCGGTATACACGGGGCAGGCCATCCACACGCTTTCGTGCGTGGCCTCGAACAACAACTGGCGTTGGTCGAGCGACAGCCTGCTGTACTTTCAGGCCGTCTCAGGGCAGGTCTATCAGGTGGCCGTGGACGGGGACTATGCGGGGGGTGCCTTCCGTTTCCGCCTCGAGTATCGCCAGCCGCCGCTGATCGTCGGTCCCGTCAACGTCAAGGGTGTGGCCGGCAGGCCCTTCACGTTCCAGATCGAAGCAATCAACGCCCCGCGCTCGTACGGCGCGGTGGGGTTGCCCGCCGGGCTGGCGGTCAACACGAACTCCGGCCTGATCACGGGGACGCCGGCGGAAAAAACGGCCGATTACGTGGCGTTGCGCGCTTCAAACGCCGCAGGGACGGACACGCAGACGAACTGGTTCAACATCATGTCCGCGGCTTATCCGGTCTTCACCAATGCCTGCCATGCGGTGGCCCTGGCGGGACAGCCGTTCTCGTTCCGGCTCGCCGCGACGCATGCGCTGGCGGGCACGTATAGCGGCTGGCCGCTGCCGGCCAGCCTGGTGCTCGACGCGAACGACGGACTCATCAGCGGTACGCCGTGGTCGGCCGGGATTGTCCGTGTGTCCGTCTCGGTCATGAATGCCGCCTACGAGCAGGCAACCGACACGTGGGTGCTCAACGTGATGCAGCCCTACGACGACTGGAAGCACAATGCGGGGTTCACGGCGCCGCAGCTCGCCGACCCGGACGTGTCGGGGCCCGACGCCGATGCCGACGGTGACGGCATGTCGAATGCAGAGGAGCAGTGGTGCGGCAGCGATCCGGTGGACCCCCTTGACCGGCTGTGTGTCCTGGAGATGCAGGGCGGCGGCGGCTGGACGCAGCGCGTCGTGCGCTGGCAAAGCGAGGCGGATCATTACTATCGGGTGGCCGTAAGCACCAACCTCATGCTCGGTTTTGGCGGCATCACCGGCGGCGTGGCGGCGACGCCGCCCATGAATGTGCTCACCGACGTCACGGCCCACCCGCCCCCCGTGTTCTACCGCATCGAACTGGATCCGTGAGCGTGGCGAGCGCAAGGGGTGTCCCACCCCACCGGCATCGGCCGCAACGTCATGCGCTACCTGTTGCACCCGAAACACACGGTCATGCTTTGATTGCTCCTCTCCTTCCCGCTAAGCCGTAAACTTCAGGGAATACAGATCGGCATCATGCATCTTGATGCGGAGCCGCACCGGTCTTCCCGACAACTTCTCCAGGCAGCGGCCTGATTTCCATGAGA
>CAZTAJ010000087.1:0-18138 GCA_964611575.1 uncultured Verrucomicrobiota bacterium | reverse complement strand
GCCTCGAGATGATCAAAGACGCAGAGCAGTTGCGTGTCAGGCTGGGCGTAGACACCGGGCAGCTCGACGGCGGTGAGCAGCAGCGAGACCTCGGGCCAGCAGGAACCGAAGAGGCTACCGCCGATGTTGTCGCGCCCTTCCCAGTCGCTGAAGTTGACCCGTTCGCAGATGTAGCCCGGTTTCATCCGGAGCGGGTCGCCGATCTGCCGGTCGACGCGGGAGACATACTGGGTCAGATTGTGCGCCATTTCCTGGATCTGGTCGAGCCAGAGCCGGTTGCCGGTGTAGCGGAAGAGCTTGAAGAGCGCGTCGCCGGAGAGCGTGCAGATGCCCGGGGCGCTGTGCTTGTTCTGCACATTGGCCCAGACCGAGCCGGCGCCGAGGATGCCGAGGCGGCCGAAGGGTGAGTCCGGGGGGAAGACGTAGTCGTAGGAGGCGCACCAGGTCAGGCACTGCGCCGCCATGGCCTCGGCGCGCGCCAGCCAATGCGGATTGCCGGTGACCTCGTAGAGCACGACGAACGATTCGAGCATGGCGAAGGCCGATTCGCTGTCGGCGCACTTGAGGATTTCGCCGGGCCCGCCGGTGGTGATGCCGGAACGCACGTCGCGCTCGTCCAAATGCCGGGCGATGGCTTCGGCGACTTCCGTATATTCCCGCTTGTGGAAGTACTGGCCGGCCAAAGCCAGTGCCCCCGGCGCCATGGCGGCGGCTGTCGAGCCGCCGACCACGATGTCGCCGGTCTCGGAATCGAGTAACTGGCCGAGCTGGCCGAACCGAAGGAAGCTATCCATCAGCCGGTCGGCCAGACGCCGGGTGCCCGACGCCCACGGAGCGGGCAGGCTCCACGCCGCGTCCGTTCCATGGAGGACATGGAAAGTCTTGATCAGGAAATAGAGGGCGTCGGCCTGCTTGCGCGTCATATACCAGCGCTCGGTGCCGGAAAGGTCGAAGGCATCGGCAGAGGGCTGACCGTCATGATAGACGGCCAGGAAGAAACCGCTGGGGAGCTGCGTCTTCGAGAACATCCAGTCGAGGTTGGCCACAGCCCGTTTCCGTGCTTTGGCCGCGCCGCCGAGCAGAAAGGCGCAGGGCGTCATGCCGCCGCCAACCCAGCCGACCTGCCAGTCCTGATACTTGCTTGTGGCCGCCGCCTCGTGGGTGCCGACGCGGTAGTAGCCCTCGTCGCACCAGTTCTCCGTCTGATATTTCTCCTCGATGATCCGGAAGGCGGCCGAGAACGGCAGTTCGTGCTTCAGCACAACCGGCCCGGTCAAATCCTTGCGCACGGCGGCGAAGCGGTCGTAGAGCGCCTGCACGTCGGCGGCGGGAAAACGGAACAGGCGGAAGCGCAGGGTGAGGGCGTCTCCGGCCTTCCAGTCGGCGGCGCGGTCCCACGACGGCGTGGCGGTGTTGACCATGGTGTAGAGCGTGTCGCGCCGCACGCCCGGCGCCTCGATGCGCAGCAGGGCCGATGACCGGTCGGGGCTCTCCTCGACCGTGAGACCGTGGTTGCCGAGCGCGCCGCCCTGCTCGGTCAGGAGGATCGCGGCCTCGCCGGTCCGCGGATTGTGAAAACAGATGGCCGGCGTGGTGAGGTCGCCGGTGAGTAGTTGCAGGCGCGACGGCTGGCCGTCCTCGTGATTGAGCCGCGGCACGTCCGAGACCAGGATGGGCGCGTCGGGGCCAATGTCGGCGGGCTCATGGACCATGGGCGGGTATCTGAATGGCCGGCTTGGGTAGCGGTTGCCGTTGTAGGCGGCGGCCGGCAGCATCACGAACACCTCGCGCGACCAGTCCGTCACCGTCCACTCCAGGGCCACCGCCATTTCGCTCGCTGTTCCTCGCGCCACGCGGAAGCCGATCTCGCCATCCACGGCGTCGGGGCGGCCCGGGGCCGGCGAAAACCGCGCCGTGACCTCCCAGTCGGCGCCAGCAAAGGAGGTTGCCAGCGCCGTAGTGCCCGCCTGGGGCAACTCCAGGCAGATAGCTTCCTCCTCATGGCTCCCGGCGAACCGGGTCAGTTTGATGCGCGGCGTCATAAATCTATTCTCCGGTTCTCCACGATGGCTCGCGCGGCATCGCGCCATTTCCTGGCGCTGTCAATATCCGTCATGGCGGCGGAATTGAAGATAAATCGAGTACCGGGTGGCGACTTCCTCAGGAGGGTGGCGACATCATCTGGTGAGACCCAGCCGGGAACCATGACCGGCCCGTTGGGGCCGCCGAGTTCTTCCATGGCGTTGTCCTTTTCCCAGCCGACGCCGGTGGGCACACGGTTGAACGCATAGAAGTTCGGGATACGCCGGAACAGCGGAAACTGATGCTGGGCATTGGCGCAGCAATGCATCCCCACACCGCCGAAGGTGTTCGAAAGCTCAATCAGTTCCGGCAGACAGAACTCCGTGAACATCTCCTGACTCATGATCCCGCATTCGTCATTCGAGACCCACGGTCCGCACTCCGGCGGTGTCCAGGTATGGGGACAGTGGCCGAAGGTCGTGTTCGGGAATTCGCGGCGGTAGAGCGCAATGAAATCCCGCAGCAACCGGGCGCATTTCCCCGCCAGGCGTTTGACCGCCTCGGGCGCCTCGACCATGGAGCAAAACAGATCAGACTTGTCCCAAAGAATGCAGGCGGTGTCGAAGCCGGTCTGCATGTCGGGCGGCCCCAGCGTGACTTCTGGGCCGAGTTCGCACCGCACGGCGGCAGCCAATTCCAGCACACGCATCAGGGGGCGGCAGTTCTCCAACTTCGGATCGAGGATGCGGTCCGCGGCGGCGGCCGAGAAAACGCATGGTTCCGCATACGGGCTGTTGTCCGGGTAAAAATGCGGGATGGCTCCCAAACACACGGCATAGATGTGCGTACCGGTGTGGAGATGTGCGAAAGGGACGGCATCGTCGTCGATGGCGTCGGAAAGCGCAACCCATCGGCGATAATCCTCAACATAAGCCGGAACGAAGTGGCTGATTGGCTTCTCGGAGGTTGGATAGTCACCGATTTCCCATAAGGGCTGATTCGGGGACTGCACCACAAAGGCAGCGCGTGTTCCTGGGCCGCGTGTGAAAAGCGCACGATGCAGGATTTTGTTGCGTTCAATGCGTACGTTCATTGTCATGGTCAATCCATCCTATCTTCGCATCTCGCACGACGTGACGATCACCCGCGCCGGGTTCAGGAAGGCGTCGCGCCAATTTACGACGCCTTCAAGGTTCTCGTCGCCCAGGATGACCAGCCAATATCGGCGCAGTTGGCGGTTGTCCTGGTTCGTCAGATTCTCGTTTATGAAAAGATTCTGAAAGATCGAGCCCTGGAGGTTGCCACCGAATGCCAGATCCTTGTGGTACAACACGGTCATCTTGTTGATGCCAGGCGCGCCGAAGAAAGCCACGCCGCTCTTGCTCGGCAAATCCAGGACCGCCACCCAGCCGTCCGGGGAGGCATATCCGAAATGACGGGAGAGCTTGCCGTCCACGAAATGCCTGGCCGCCATCTCCGCCAGTTTCTCGCTCTTGGGCTGGCCGTCCTGCGAGTAGCAGACGACCTGCTCGGCGTGGCAGCCTTTGCCGCCGGGGAAGAGATGCATGTACTGCCACCATTCCTTGTAGACGCCGGCGTCGTCCCGGTCGTAACGCAGGTCGTCCGTGAACTCGATCACGGGCGAGTTGGCCGCCAGTTGATAGTAATAGGTCCTGACCGCCCCTTTGAGGTTCCCGTCACTCGACGGATTGGCGTTGAGGTACCTCTCGAGGTTGGTTTTCGCGTGCGCGACCTTGGCGACGAGCCGGACCGGGCCAGCGGCCACGACTTTCGGCATGCCGGGCGTTGCCGGCCAGGTGCTTGCCGGCACCGCGCCGGCAGGCATGTCGAACCTCACAAGATCCATGCCGCCCGACCTCAGATGCCGGATGACGCCGGGGCTCCACGCCTGCCAGGCATCCCCATCCTTCTTGTCTTCCGCCGGACCGTTGATGCCGACCTCGAGTTTGCCGTTGCGCAAGAGCAGGTTGTAGGGTTCCTGGCGCGAGCGCTGGGCCGGCACGGAGCTGGCGAGGTCGGTGCCCGGAGTTGCCGGCGTCTTTTCCTCGGCGCTGAAATACGCCTCCAGCGCGAGCGCGCCTCGGGCCGGCAGCGAAACCTGGAAACAGATTTCATCATCCAGGTCAAGGACGCCATTGGGCTTCTCGACGTAATCGCCGGTGCCGTCCTTTTCGTCCACCTGGCAGGGGATGATCGTCGCGCCGTTGCGGATTTGCAGCGAGGAGACTTTGACCTTGGCGCCCGGGGCGCGGTCGAGCAACTCCCGGCCCGTCAGCACGACGAGTTCGTTGGCGCGGGCGGCGCCGCCAGGTTCGGAGACGACCATGGCGACGCGCCATTCGCGCGCCTGATCGAGCCATGGCGTGGTCGCGACGGTCTTGCCCTTGGCGGCGGGCGGCGCCAGCGGATTGGCGCCCCGGACGCAACGGAAACCGATGTGGTTGTCCGTGGCCGTCGTCGGCGCGCCGGTTCTGGACTGGCAGCGCACACCCTCGGCGTCGGAGCGCCAGGAGCCGCCGCGGAGAGAGCGCCAACCCGCGTTGGCATCCGGCGCGAAGGCGTCCTGGCACCATTCCCAGACGTTGCCGGCCAGGTCGCAGACTCCCGCGGGCGTGGCGAAATTCTCGAAGCTGCCGACCGGCGCGGCGCATTTGAACCCGTCGAGCGTTCGGGCCAGGGGGTTGGCTTCCGGCACGGCGCGTTGCGGCACGTCATAATTACCGTATTTGCAGCGGTAGGTCAGGCCTTCCGCCGGAGGCGCCGAGCCCCACGGATAGATGCGCGCCTCCGCGCCGGCGGCGGCGAGTTCCCACTCGGCCTCGGTTGGCAGGCGGTAGCCGTTCCTGCTGAAGTCGCAGGCGCCGCTCACTTCGTCGTAACACGGTTCGAGCCCGGCCTGGCGGCTGCGCCAGTTGCAGAAGCGGACGGCATCCAGCCAGGAGACCTCCACGACCGGGCTGTTGTCGCCGGGCGCCGCCGCGCTCCGGCGGCCGCGGCGCGCGGGCTCGAAGCGTTCGTAGAACGCGTTCGACACCTCGAACTTGTCCATCGTGAGGGCGCCGACCTTGACGGCGCCGGCGGGGGTTTTCAATTCCCCGGCCGCGATGGGGATCTCACGGTTGAGCATCTCGACGCAACGGACGGCGCCGCAACCGTCCGCCCGCACCACCGCCAGCATGAACGGGTCTAGGACCAGGTTGCAGGAGGCCTCACGCGTCTCGAGTTCGCGGCCGCTCACCAGATCCCGGATGGAGGACGGCCTCTTATCCAGGCCGATCTTGAGCTCGCGCCGGATGGCCGAGCCGTTGACAACGTAGAAGACCAGGGAGCCGGCGTCTTTGGCAAACCAGCATTGGACGGGTTCCACTTTGGCGTCCTCGCCGCCGAGACGCTCGAACTTCAGATCCGGGATGGCCCGCCATGCCTGGGCCCAGCGGCGGATACCCTCATCCATGGCCGGCGGCGCCCATTCCGGGCTATAGACAACGGTCTCCAGGGGACCATCCGCCAGGGATTTGCTCGGCTCCTCCAACTGGTAGGGGTGGCACCGGATTGTTCCACCGCCCGTGTTGAATTCCATGGGATAGCCTATTTCGCGGCCGCTGAACATCTCGGGGTCCAAGCGCAGGGACGCGGGCTCGCGGAGGTCGAAATTCCGGTACTCGACAGGGTCGCCGACATTGAACTCGGAGCCGGGAGAACCGAACGAATTGACTTTCCCGTAGCCGAGATCCCGGCGGCCCGCCAACTGCTTGTCGTCCAGGCCGCGGCCCTCGTCGAAGTTCGGCTTGGCACCGCCATAGAGCCGCGCGTTCGGCGCGTGCGCGCGCAACGCCGCCAGCAGCTCCTCGCGCAGCGAAAAGACTTTGTCGCTGCGCCAGCGGAACCACTTTTCCCGTTCCTTGGCCAGGAGATAGTCCCGGCGTTTCTGGAAACGGTCGGGGGCGTCCTTTTCGACCGGGACGCTGACCCCGGTCTCCTTCTCGAAGACGCCGACGGTGAAATCGTCATAGCCGTAACGGTTGTCGTAAAACCAGCCTGAGTTGGCGGAGTGCCAGCCGCTTTGCCGGATATTGATCCCGGCGAACGCCGGGCTGAAGCCGTATTTCGCCCCGATCTCGGCGAACATCTCGACGAGGTACTGGCGGGAGAGCGGATGCGCCGGATTCAAGACCCTTGCCGGATAGGTCACGACTTTGCCGTCCGGCCCGGTCAGAAAAAGGCCGTCCTCGGACCATTGGCGCCCGGTGTCGGTGGCGAGGACGGTCTCCGCTCTGATCTGCTGGATAAAGAAATCGGCCACGAAACGCACGTGGTATTTCTCGCAGAGCAGGAGGATCAGCTTGAGCTGGTCTCTGCGCATGCGGTCGGCCAGCCGGTATTTCCAGCCGCGGCTGTAGGCCTCGCGGCGCTTGGGCAGACGATCTGCGCGCAGCATGTCGAACCCGTAGTCATAGACCGGCCAGACCAAGAGGTTGCGTCCCTGGTACCGGCAATACTCGCCGACCCTCTCCCAGACCGTCAAGAGTGCCTTCCAGTCGTAGTAGCCGCCCGAGAAAGCGATAGAAGTGAGGCTGGCCGGTCTCCAGTCGGAGTCGTCCCAGAACTTCGGCATCATCCTTTGCTCCATGCCGAGATCGATCTGCTCGCCGCCCCAGGCGAATTCCTTCCCTTCGGCCCAGCCCCCCGCCGCCTCGGGCAAGGGCGGCAGGCCGTCGGGCAGTTCGCGGAGCTCGATCCTGGCCACGGCGGCCTGACGGTTGTTCTTGTGGCGATCATGATCGGTGCAGACGGCGATGATGTCGAGATAGTCCGTGTTGGGATAGACCAGGAAGGAGAGCGGCACGAACGGCTCGGAGCGCGGGGCGTCGCCGGCCAGCACCTCGGCGCCGTTGCCGAAACCGGTGACGGGGTCGAGCCCCCTGACCGCCACCTGCCGCTGGACGTCCGTGGGCACCCAGGCCGTCACCTTGTGCGGCCGACCGGGATTTTTGACTTTCATCGAGTAGGCGAACCAGTCCTGGACATTGCGGTAGGTGAGCAGCGGCTTCTCCCCCTCCTTGGCCACGCGCCAGGGGCCGCTGACACCGTTTGGCAGGCCGGCCTTGTAGCCATCGGCGTGGACATAGCCCCGCGGGCCGAAGTGGCTCCGGCCCGTGACGCGGTATTTCCCGTGCGGGCCGTCAACCACCGTGCTGGTGCCGTTGTCGCGGAATTTGTGCGCGGCGTCTTCCGGTTGCGCGCAGTCGACCTGATCCACGAGCAGTTCCCGCGCCTCGGGCGCTTTCGCGTCCGCCTTGGGATTGGGCAGCGGCGTGGGATCCACGACCACGAACGCCCAGGGCCCCTCGACGACCTGGCCTTCGCCGTCCAGGACGCTGTACTCGAAAGCCCCCTCCGCGGGACACGGATAGCGCAGTTCGGCGGCGGCATGCTCAAGGTTGGCCGGCAACGCGGCCTTCGCGCTCCAGAGCGTGGCGCCGTCCCCGCGCTGGCGCCGCACCGTCACCGTGTACTCGACCGTCTCCGTGGTCATCCGCTCGAGCCGCAGGACCAAGGCTTCGCCCTTCTTGAAAACCATGTCCTCGCGGTCTTGCTCCGTCACGCTCAACGACAGTTCGGCCGCGCCCGGGCCCAGGCGGTTCCAGCCAAACACCGTGTCTTCGATGAATCCGGTCAAATCACTGTGTTCAACGTGGGCGGTCTGCGAGGAAATCCGCAGCGTGTGCGAGCCTTTCAAGAGATACTTGACGGTTCCACGGGTCGCCATGAACCCCCATTTGTAGGCGCCGCTGTTGTAATGGTAGAGGAACTTTCCGTCCAGGAATGCGTCGCAATACCCCGTCACATAGGGCGGCGTCCGGTAATGCATGGACAGCTCGTAGAAGCCGTCTTTGGGAACCTCAAAGGGATAGTCCCGCATCCCGATATACGGCATGGTGGGATTGACCATGGGGATATCGAAGGTCACCGCCTTGACCCGCGCCAGATCGGCGTCCGAGCGGGAAAAGAGTTCGGCGGGAATCTCGACATCTTCGCCGGCCCCCGGAGTCCGCCATTTCAGGTGGACGGACATCTTCCAGTCCTTGAGCGGATACTCGGATTTGAGCAGCAGCCGAACCGGCAGGCTGCCCGCTTTCAAGGAGACGGGCTTCTTCCCGTCGAGCCTGACCAGACAGCCGTCCACCCACAATTGAGCGGGGCTGCCTTCGTTGGTGAAAAGATACGCTCCCGCCTTGTCGATCCGCAGGCTGCCGTAGACGGCCATTGACCAGCCATCATCGCGTTTGAACTGGAAGTTCTTCTTGTCGTCGTCCCATACCCGCGGCGGCCAGGGCACAAATTTCAGATCAAGGCTGAAGTTCAAAGACGGCACAGCCGTCTTGCCGCCGTATATGAGGAAGCTCTGGTTGCCGTAATAGTGGCCGACCAGGCCGGGCCCGGCCGCCAGTTCGGCGGCGGCGGCGTTGACCGCTCCTGCGGCGAGAAAAAGAATGCATGCGAACAAGGCGTTCAATCTGGTTGTCATGGTAAACTCCTTTCCGGAAGTTCGATTCTGTGTTGGTATCTACTCAGCTACCCACTGCCGAGGGGCAGCAACCGGTTGACGAGAGCGGCGACGCGAACGGTGGACGATTGAGATACCCACTACTCGTTAGCCGTTCTCGTCGCCGTTCTCGTTAACCGATCCGTAGTTCCTGAGTAGTTACCTGTGTTGTTTGCTCATGCGTGGGAGTGTGGGCATCACTCCCACACCCCCATACTCCCACGCCTCACTTCGGCGGCGTGGCGCTGTACTCGAGGTCGCCGGGGTCGCTGATGGCGAAGTTCGCTTTCCAGCCGGCGTTGCCGGTCATGGATTTGAAGAAGATCAGGTTCCATCCCGGCTTGAGTTCGATGGGCAGCTCCGCGAATTTGCCCCAGGGCCCGTTGATGTCATCCTTGACCAGGACGCCGTTGATCCAGAGCTTGGCGTACCAGTCGACCGAGTAGTACAGGATGGCCTGCCGCTGTTCGGGCGACCGCACCCAGGTGGCCTGGATGGCGACGCCGTTGCCCTGCCTGTATTCGTAGGGGAAGAAGCGCTCGAGCAACTGCAGGAACTTGTCCTCGCCCATGTCCATCTCCCGCCAGCGCACCGGCTGGCCGCCCAGGCCCGGATACTCGGCCGCGAGGTCAACGACGCCGGGATTCGCTTCCGGGCCAAAGATCGTGTCGAAGCCGGCGTTCGTGGCGTGGCCGCCGCGCCGGGGCGCCTTGACGTTGTCGAATAGCCCGATCGCCTGCCATCGCTTGAGCGAGGTCGGCTCCGCCGGCACGAGTTCGACGGCCTGCAGGACCAGCGGGCCGCCGCCGCTGCTCGCGAGGGTCAGTTCCAGCTCCCCGGCCGGCAGCCCCAGAGGCTTGGGAGAGCGGAAGCGGCCGTAGGCGGCCTGGCCGCCGGAGACGCCGACGGCGCCAATCACCTTGCCCCCGACGCTCACGGTCACCGGGCCGTGCTCGCCGCCGGCGAGCATCCACATCCGCAGGTCGTACCCGGCGGTGACGTCAGTCTTCACCTTGAGTTTGGCTTTGCGGTCCGGGAAGACCAGCGCCTTCCCCGGCACGCCGGGAAACGCTTGCGGCGACACCTTTCCGGGAGTCAGCGCGGCGGCGAGCAGTTCCGGCGTGGCGAACACTCCTTCCGGCTGCGCATGGACGTAGTGGCCAGCGGGCCAGCCGTAGACCTCGAACCACCAGGACTGATCGCGGTAGACTCCCTCCAGCGCCCGGTCGACATCGAGATAGCGCTTCTCCCGCCAGGCCTGGCTGATGGGCCCAACCAATGCTTCGGCGGTGACGACCAGATCCTTCTTCTTCCAGACGCCCACCGCCTTGGGGCCGTACTCGCTGAGGATGAACTCGCCGCCCAGGTTCGGCGCCGTGTAGACCTCGCCTGGGGCCCTGCGCCCCATCTCTTCCAGGAACAGGACCTGCGCTTCCATGTCGGCGAGATAATCCCGGTTCGGCCGCACACTGACCGCCGCCACGGCAAGAGCGCCCGGAGCCGAGAAAACCCGGAGCATGTACGGCTCGATCTCCGCCTCGAAGCTTTCTCCGTCAAACGTTTTGCCGGAGACCAGGTCGCGGGTCTCCTTGGCCGCGCCGCGCAGTTCCACCGTGACCGTCTGCGCCACCGCGGAGCGGTTGACCAGGTAGAAGTCGAAGCGGTTGCCGCGCCGTGCCTGCCAGCAGGCGACCAGGCCGTCCGGGCTCTGGGCCTCGGCGGGCTTCTCGTAACCGGCCTTGGGAATGGCGCGCCAGGCCTGCGCCAGTTGGCGGCGCCCCTTGGAGAGGGTCGGCGGAATCCAACACCCGCCGTAGGCGATGCGGTCGACGGGTTGCTCGGCCAGAGCGTCGGAGGCCTTGCGCAGGTCGTAGGGGTAGGGGCGGATCGAAGCGCCGACGCCGGTCACGATGGATTCCTGATAGCTCCAGAAACCATAGAGGTCGTTGAGCTGCCGCGGCGCCTCGATGGCGGCGGGGCTGATGTCGAGTTTGCTGAAGCAGACCGGATCGAGCTTGTTGGCCTCGGCATGCTGGTTGCCGCCAAGGTTCACTTGACGTTCGAAGCCGAGGGCGCGGTTGCCCTCGAGCCGCTCGCGGCTGAGTCCGCCGCCGGTGTCGAAACTTCCGCGGCAGTAGATGCGCGCCTCGGGGGCGTGCCGGCGCACGGCGGCGGCGATCTCGGCCAGCAGCGACTCGACCTGGTTGTTGCGCCACGCCATCCAGGCCTCCCAGGCGTTGGCCTTGAGCCAATCCCGGCGTTTCTTGAAGCGCTCTGCATCCTTCGGGTCAAATGCTGGCAGTTCGACCTTGCGTTCGGTGGCGAAGCGCCGGGTCGTGAAGTCGTCATAGCCGACGCGGTCATCAATGAACCAGCCGGCCATGTTGTTCCCCCAGCCGTCCTGACGGATGTTGATGCCGCCAAACGAGTCATAGCCGCCGAAACGCGCCGCGATCTCCTCGTAAAAGGCGACCAGGTAGCGCCGGGCCAGCGGATGGGCCGGATTGAGCTCGCCGTTGAAGGAGGCCTGATTGACCTGGACGCTGCCGCTGAGGTCGGTGAGCATGATGTTGTCGCGCGGGTAGACGCCCCGCGGGTCGAGCAGCATCACATCCTTGTCGGTCACCCGCTGGTTGATCATGTCGAGGACGATCTTCAGGCGATACTGGCTGAAGATCTTCAGGATCATCGACAGGGTATCCCGTTCGTAGCGGTCCGCCAAACGCCAGCCCCAACCGCGGGCGTAGACGTCGAAGCCGCCCTCCTTGAGGTTGGTGCGGAACAGTTCCATGCTGTAGGTGTGGGCGCCGTACATGACATAGTTGTCGCCCATGAACCGGGCGTACTCGGCCATGCGCGTCCAGGAGTCGTAGAGCGCGCGCCAGTCGTAGGCGCGATCGGATTGGTGGCGGTCGAGGATGCGCGGGATCATCTCGTCGCCGGTCCAGTACTTGGCCATGGTGAAACGCTCGGTGCCGAGGTTGCGCTGCTCGATGTAGTAGCCGAACTCGTTGCCGGCGTCCCAGCCCTGGGCGGCCTCCGCCAGGGCGGGCAACCCCTCCGGCAGTTCGTAGAGCTCGATCGCCGCCACCGCGCCCTGGGCGTTGTAATCGGCGCCCTGCGGGGCGAAGTTGCCGATCAGGATGTCAATGTAGTCGGCGTTCGGCCAGACCGGGATGCTGAACTCGGCCAGCTTGTCGGCGTAGGGCGCGTCGCCCAGTTCCAGCACGGCGCAGTTCCGGTGAATCGTGACCGGATCGATGGCGGCCAGCACGGTCACGCGGCGGGCGTCGGTCGGCGCGCGCACCGTCACCAGGTGGGGCCGGCCCGGGTTCTTCACTTTCAGGGAATAGGCGAACCAGTCGCAGGCGCTGAAGTTTTTGAGAGCATCCGCGACCTTCTCTCCGTCCTTGGCGCGGCGATAAGGGCCGTGCTTCTCCTTGGCGAACCCCTCGTCCGGCACGTAGCCGACCCAATGCAGCCGGGCCGGGCCGGTGACGCGATAGCTGCCGCTGGGACTGCTCATCACCTGGCTGGAGCCGTTGTCGCGGAAATGGTGCTCGGGGTCGTCCGCCTTGGCGCAGTCCACGGAGTCGACCAGTTTCTTTTTCAGCTCGGGCACGCGTCCGCCGAGTTTCGGCAGCGGCGCCGGGGTGGAGTCAATCACCACGAAGGCCCACGGCCCGTGGACGACCTTGCCGGCCGCGTCCAGCACGCGGTACTCGAACGCCCCTTCCTGGGCGCAGGGGTACGCCACCTCGGCAACGGCGCGCGCCTGCTCGGCCGGCAGCGACACGGTCGCCGTCCATTCATGCGCCTTCGCGTCGTCGCGCTGGGGCGCGACCACGACCGTGTAGGTGGCCGCCGCCGCCGTGGCTTGCTCGAGGCGCAGCTTCAGCGGCTCGTTCTTCTCGAAGACCATGCTGGTCCGCCCCGCCTCGCGGACCGTCAGCGTCGCGGCCGGATCGGAGATCCGCTCGAAGCTCAGCGTCGTCTTGGCGAGCATGTTGCGGACCGCATCCGCGTGGAACCAGGGCTGGTGTCCGCGGATCTCCACCGTGTGCCCACCCTGGGTCAGGTAAACATTCTCGACCAGCCGGCCATCCGTGTCGCACTTCCGGTCTTTCCCGTTCTGGTCGGCGAAATAGAACAACTCGCCGTCCAAGGTGACCGCGATCTTGGTCGGGCGCCCCTTGGCGCGGCTGCCGTCAACGACTAAGCGGTAGAACCCGGCTTCGGGCGCGTCGAACGCGCTCTCCGCCACCCAGGTGGAAACATCCTTGAACTCCTTCAGGACGATCGGGGCGTTTTCCGCGGCCAGAAGCGGCGCGGCCAGACTCGTTAGAAGCAGGACTCCGGTTACGAATCGCGGGACATGGTTGCGGTTGCTGTTCATGCTCTCCTTTGTTGGCTTTCGGTACTGTCAAACTTGACTGCACGTTTTTCTGGGTAACTGTCCTTTTTGCTGGGCGTCAGCCGTCTCTCGGCTTTCTCCCCCGATTTTCCTGTCTATTTCGGGCGACGCGAACGGCGACGCGAACGGTCGACGCGTAGGACAAACTCTACCTTGTCCCGCCGTAGCCCGGCGGGCGAAGGCGGATCGTTAGCCGTTCGCGTCGCCGTTCTCGTTGACCGACTTCCGTTTTCACCGTATGGTGAACACGGTGCCGCTGCCGCGGGGGGGTTCGAGCTTGAGCTGGTTTTCCTCGACGAGAAGCCCGTAGCTGAGTCCGTTGACGGTGACGCGGTTCCATTGCCCCAGGCTGCCCCCGGTCACGACGATCGAGGTCGCCTGCAGCACCGGAATGGACTTGCGCACCGCGCTGTCCAGCGCCCGCGCCCGCAGCGTCCCCTGCGCCGGCAGGGTCACCGTACCCGTCACCTGCAGCCAGTCGTTGGTCGTGGCGTTGAAGTCCAGGTCCAGGATGGCGCCGGTCCGCAACGTCAGGTTGCCGGTCATCGCCGCCGCGCCGATGGCGTTGGTTCCGCCGACGGCCAGGACCGCGTTGGTGTTGATCACCACGCCGTCCGCGAACGCGTGCGCGCTGCCGTCGCCGAGCCCCAGCGCGGCCTCCGCAACGCCGTTGCCCACCACGAACGCCGTATCGAGATCAACGTCGCTGCTGTTCCTGATGACGAAGGCGCCGCCGTTGAAGTTCACCATGCTCTTGCCGGCGCCCATGTTGGCGACGAACTCCTCCACCGTCAGCGCGCCGCCGTTGAGCGTCAGCGTGCCGGGAATGTCGAGCGAGCCGTCGCTGAACGCCATCGTGTTGCCGACGAGGAGGCGCGCACGGAGGGTGTGATAGCTCCCGCTGGTGTAGGCGGTTCCCCCCAGCCCCGATCCGCCGGACACCGCAGCCACGCTGAAATACCGTTCATTCAAGTACCCTGAGTTGGGCCTGCCGGCGCCCGCGTAGTAGATCGTGCCGACGGACAAACCGGCGCCCGCGCCGTTGAGAGTGTCGAAGACGAAGCGCTGGTGCAGGTACGTGCGGTCCCACTGTCCGACGGCCGCTCCGGGGAAGTGAGTGCTCGATGTGAAACCCCAAGCCGCTGTGTTGTAGACCGTTCCAGCGATGGGGTTGACGATCTCGACCGTGCCGCCATTGATGGTGAGCGTGCCGGAGGAGGTGGCCGTGGTGGGTTTGGCCACGTTGTTGGTTCGCCCAGAGCCCACATAGACGTCGCTCGGGCAACTGAACGTCCCGCCGCCGATGGTCATGATACCGACGCGCCCGTCGCCGATGTATGTGCTGCCGCCCTGCTTCCAGGTGCCGCCGGCCATGGTCACCGTGCCGGTTCCCGCGCCGGTCACGCCGTAGGCGTTGTGGGTCCCGATGTAGGCCGCGGAGTTGTTCGTAAAGGCGCCGCTCGCCAGCGTGAAGAAGTTGTCGTAGTAGTAGGGCGAATATACGGCGCTGCCGCCGAGGAAGAGGCCGGACGAGTCGTAGCGCAGCGTGAGACTGCCGTTGTTGGTGACAATCGCGGAGTGCCCTTTCACACACTCGGAGCCCGCAATCGCCCCGAACACCAACTTGCTAAGCTTGACCGTTCCGCCGTCAATGACGAGGGAACTGGGGAGGCCATCCCCCCCCTCTACCGTACGCACGCCCCCGCCTATGGCCAGACCATAGGTCATCGCAGAGTTGTCACTGAGGCTACCACTGCAGAATGTGCCCCGTATCGTCATCGTCCCGCTGTTTAGTTTACTGCTCAGCTCGTTGAGGAGGCCGCCCGGTGAGTGCGTGAAAACAGAGGCGCCCGGGGCGACGTTGAACTGTTTCAGGCCCAGGGTGAGGCCAGAACTGTTGCCTATGGTGAACGTGCCGCTGTTGACGTTGAAGATGACGTTCGGGTTCGGCTTGTTAAAGACGTAAGCGCCGATGACGTTGGCACTGGTTCCGTTCGTCGTGGTCATGTTCCCGTTCACGTTGACGGTCAGCAGCACGGTGTTGGTCTTGGCGATGTTAAGGTAGTCGAAGGTGGTCGGGGTGCCGGGGGTGTAGTTGATTGTCCCGTTGACGTTCGCACCGATGTAGGCCTGGTCGCCGGCGGTCTGACCCGGGACGTTGCCGGACTGGTCCCAGTTGGCGCCGTCGAACCAGTTCGTTTGGGTCGTGCCGTCGCCGATCCAGCTATAGGTTGCCCCTGACGCCGCGGCGGCACCCATCAGCACCGCCACCGCCACCGCCGTCCACCTTGCGGTCCTCGTCTTCATGCCGCACCTCCCGTTGGTTTGAGTTGCCGATCCCGTCCGACTGCCACGATCCGCTTCCTGCCGCGTCTTCTTTCTCGTCTTCATGCCGCACCTCCACGGTTGTTGTTCCGCTCGCCGCCCGGCGCCTTGGGCCGGTTCACCCGGATCACCCACCGAGCCCGCCTTTAATTGAAACATGTTGCATGGTCGCACAAAGTTTAGCCGACGTCAACAGGAAAAATCGCCCGATTGTAATGGCCAGTCGCGTGGTGTGCGTGCGCTTTCCTCAGCGCATTCCCGAAGATCGGCTGAGGACAGCCGACTCTACACCCCCACGCAACTGGCCCCATACGCCCGATTGCACCTGGCTATGGCGCTGGATGCGGGGGGAGAAATTCAGATACTCCGGCGGGCATCGATAGTCCCGCCCGAAGTCTACTTCCAGGTCGCTTGCCAGGCGTTGAACTCCGATGGCTTCAGTTTGTAGCGCGCCATGCTGCCCTCATGCAGGCACATGAGTTCGGTTTCCACGACCTCGATCAGCCGATCCCGCTCATCGGGCGGAGTGGTCCCGGCTATGCGCTCCCTGATCCATGCGACCGCATCCACCTTCGACAGGCCCGCCTTTACCACCTCCCTGACAAGGTTCTTGATGTCCGTCCGGTGGTGCAGAAGGAACGGATCGGGTTCGCCGAGCGTTTGTCGGACGGCCGAGTACCGATCGCTCGAACGCAGGTACGCCCAGACAAAAACGTCTCTCAGGTATTCGACGGCATTTTGTTCGTACACGCCGAGGACTCCACCGGTGTAGTGGCGATCCGGCACATCGACAAACGACAGGGGGCAAAGATTTGCGCGGATCAGCGGGATATTGGCGGCAAGCCGGGATACACGCTTGTTCACGTCCATGAACGGTTGGAGATATACGCCAGAGTCGCGCAACAAAAAAACGCCTTATCTGCGCGACTCGGGCGCGGCGCGCAACAAAAATGCTTATCGTGCGCGACTCAAGTACGTCGCGCGGAACAAATCGCCGTGCCATTCGGTTCCGGGGCGATAGGCGCAAGCCGTTGCGGATACGCCCTTGCCGTCCACCAATCCGGGCTACCGGTACATCCTTGGGCCATCCCGCCGCCCTGTGCCCCCCATGCAGTCCATCCGGCGATCCGCCATCGCAATCCGAAATCCGAAATCCGAAATTCCTATCGGCTTGCTCCCAGCGCGATTCTTTGCTCTACTAAACATGTTGCTTCAAAGGAAACCGAGCATGCAATTGTCACTGCGCGATATCGCCCGGCTCGCCGGTGTCTCGCCGGCCACTGTCTCGCGCGTCTATTCCGGGCGCCTCCCGGTGGCGCTCAAGACCCGCCAGCGCATCCTGGACCTGGCCGCTGAGCACGGCTTCCGGCCCAGCGCCATCGGCCAGGCGGCCTTCGGCGGCGGCACGCGCAGCATCGGCGTGCTCCTTCCGGACCTGACGACGAGTTTCTTCGCTGACATCGCCGGCGGCATCCAGCGGGAACTGCTGCAAGCGGATTACCTGCCCATGGTCATGCAGCAGGGGATCGCCGACGATCCGGAACAGCGGTCCGTCTTGCGGCTGCTGGACCACCGCGTGGACGGCATGATCCTGCACCTGACGGACGAGGCGATGCTGCCGCGGGACTTCTCGCTGGTCATAAAGGCCGGCCTGCCGGTCGTCCTGATCGGCGCCATCCACCCGAACTTGAAGGTGGATATCGTGACCAACGACGACCGCGCCGGCGGACGGGAGCTCGGTGCGCACCTGCTCGAACTGGGCCACCGCCGTATGGGCTTCGTCTACTTCGGCGCCGGGCACTCGACGTCCGACCTGCGGCTGGCCGGCTTCCGCGAGGCGCTCAGCCGGAGCGGGATCGTCATGCGCGAGCAGGACATGGCCCGCCTTGACCCCTTCGATCCCGACCGCGAGGTCCGCCTCCATGCCGAGCTGTTGCGCATCCTGCGGCAACCCGAGCGCCCCACGTCCATCTTCGCTTCGACTGACAATCTGGCCGGCGAGGTCTACCGTGCCGCCCGCGAAGCCGGCCTGCGGATTCCGGGTGACCTGAGCGTGGTGGGCTTCGCCAACCTCAACTTCAGCCCACTGATTGACCCGCCGCTGACGACCGTGGACCAGTTGGGCGCCGAGGTCGGCCACCTCGCCGCGCGCCTGATCCTGGACCGCATCGCCAACCCCAACCGCCGCCGCCGCACGGAAGTCGTGGCCACCCGGCTCCTCGTGCGCGCCTCGACCGCGCCGGTGGGTTGATCTGTTTCCCAGCCGGCGTCGCCGCCATGCAACGCCGACGTTTCACTTCAGCAATGGTAATTCTGGCCTGCGAAGGAGTAGGCGGACCGGATCGCCTGTTCCATGCGAGACACTTCGTCGTCAAGAAAGATCCCTCATGTTGCGACAGGGCGAGGTCAGTATTCTGACACACACACTCGCAAAGGCGGGTTAGCCGCGCCGGCTCATGGCCAGGCCTGTTTCGAGGAAATAGCGGATGGTGGCGTAGCTGACTTCAGGCGGTTCGGAGTGGTCGCTGGAGAGGATGTAGCCGCCGCCCCCCGCCAGTACCGGGCGCACTTTGGCTTCCAGTTCGGCGTCGATCTGCTTGCGGTCATTGGCGATGAGCACCCGGGCGTCGACCCCGCCGCAGAACGCGATCCGCTCGCCATACAGGCGGAACAGCCGCGCCAGGTCCATGCCGGCCTTGGCCTCCATGCCCTGCAGGCAGTCCAGCCCGGCCTCCAGAACGCCCGGCAGCAGCAGCTCGATGAACCCGCAGGAGTGCATCATCACCTTGCACCCCTGGGAATGGGCGTA
>CAZTAJ010000086.1:16934-18365 GCA_964611575.1 uncultured Verrucomicrobiota bacterium | reverse complement strand
CACCTCCCACCTCCCACCTTCCACCTCCCACCCGCCCTCTTTTCATTGACCCGCCTGCCGCCACCGCCTAACCTTTGACGCACATGCACCCGCCCTACATGCCTGTCATGGTGTTCGTGCTCTGCTACGCCCTCTTCGTGGCCCTGCCGCGCTGGCGTTCACTCGTCGCCTGCGCCGGCGGGGTTCTCCTCGTGCTGGGCGGCACACTGCACTGGAAGACCGCCCTGACCGGCCTGATCCAATGGAACGTGGTGGCGCTGTTCTTCGGCACCCTGATCCTGGCCGAGTTGTTTATGCTGTCGCGCATGCCGGCGGTGATTGCCGAACGCCTGGTGGACCGCACCAAGACCATGCGCGGCGCCATGCTCGTGGTCTGCACCCTCTCCGGCGTCATCTCGATGTTTGTCGAAAACGTGGCCGTCGTCCTGCTCGTTGCGCCGGTGGCGCTGAGCCTGGCCGACAAGCTCAAGATCTCGCCCGTGCGGCTCCTGATCCTGATCGCCATGGCCTCCAACCTCCAGGGCACCGCCACGCTGATCGGCGATCCGCCGAGCATGATCCTCGGCGGCTACCTCAAGATGGGTTTCAACGACTTCTTCGTGTATCACGGCAAGCCCGGCATCTTCTTCGCCGTGCAAGTCGGGGCCATCGCCGCCACACTGGTGGCCGCCTGGCTGCTGCGGGACCATCGCGAGGGCATCGAAGTGTTGCGGGTCGAAACCGTGCGCTCGTGGGTGCCCACCGTCCTGCTCCTGACGCTGATCGGCGGACTTTCAACGACGTCCGTCTTCGACCCGGACTTCGCCTGGCTGGCCGGCACGCTGACGCTAATCCTGGCCGCCGCGGGGTTGCTCTGGTTCCGCGTCTTCGCGCGCTGGGGCTCCACGCGCCATCTCCTGCGCAGCCTGGACTGGGATACGACCTTCTTCCTGATCGGCATCTTCGTCGTGGTCGGCGCGCTGAGCGAATCCGGGTGGCTGGATGTGGTGGCCCGCGGCATCTCCAGTGCCGTGGGCAGCCATCTCTTCGTGGCATTCCTTGCCATCCTGGTCGTGGCCGTGGGTGTCTCGGCCTTTGTGGACAACGTGCCCTTCCTGCTGGCGATGATCCCGGTGACGCAGAAAGTCGCCGACACCCTGCACGCCCCGGTGCCGTTGCTGATGTTTGCGCTGCTGATCGGCGCCTGTCTTGGCGGCAACATCACGCCCATCGGCGCCTCCGCCAACGTCGTGACCGTGGGGTTGTTGAGGAAACGCGGCTATGTGGTCTCGTTCGGCGAATTCATGAAGATCGGCATTCCCTATACACTCGCCGCCGTCACCGCCGCCGCCCTGTTCGTCTGGTTCGTCTGGGCGCCGTAAGGTAGGGCGACGGCCTCCGGCCGCGCCTCTCCCCTGATTCCCGTCCATGCGCCGGCGGGGCGAGACGCCC
>CAZTAJ010000086.1:0-16834 GCA_964611575.1 uncultured Verrucomicrobiota bacterium | reverse complement strand
TCCCGTCCATGCGCCGGCGGGGCGAGACGCCCACGCCCTACCTGTCCTTCGGTCCACCTCCCGTTTTCCACCTTCCACCTCCCACCTTCCATCCTCCCGCACTTGCGCCGCCGCGGGTGATATGCCATAAGAATCGCCGTAACAAAGGCCCCTGGGGCCAGGAGATCAGAGAATGAAAGGTGTCCCCGACCCATCGAGTCCCGCGTCACACCTGCAACTGACTCAGCCACAACAAGCGGAGTTGCAGAAGGACTCCCTGGGTGAAAAACTCAGGATCGTGATCGGCAACCTGCCGCCGAACGGGGTGACGCTGGCCGAAATTCGCGATCTCGTCGGGCAGGATGGCTTGCTGCTGCTCACCGTGTTCCTGACCCTCGTGTTCATGGTCCCCGTGTCCATTCCCGGGGTCAGCACCGTTTTCGGCCTCGCCATCCTGCTGATCGGCATCAGTCGCCTTCTCGGCCGCAGCCTCTGGTTGCCACGGCGCATCGCGCAGCGCGCGTTGCCGGCCGATAAGCTGCGAGCGGGGCTCAACCAGGGCAGCATCTGGCTGCACCGGCTGGAACGCGTGAGTCGGCCCCACCGGTTAAGTTGGATGGCGGCCCCTGGACCGGTGGATACCGTGAACAACGGCGCACTGATCCTGGGCGCCCTGCTGCTCATGGCCCCGTTCGGGTTGATCCCTTTCAGCAACACACTGCCCGCCCTGGCGCTGTTGTTTCTCGCCATCGGCCTGCTGCAGCGCGACGGGCTCTGCATTCTGTTCGGGCATCTGGCCAACCTCGTCACCATCGTCTACTTCTGCGTCCTCATCCTCGGCGGCGGCGCCGCCATCCGGGAGACGTTCCGGCATTTCGTGGGGTGAGCGCCAGCCACCGCTCCCCGGAGGTAGGGCGACGGCCTCCGGCCGCGCCGCCCCGCCTCCCCCCAAAAACAACCGCTTGACATCCGGCGCCAATTACTTCATGTTACGAACTATTCATGAATGCAAGTATTAGACCGACGGCCAACCGCGCGCCGCGACAGGACCGGGCGCTGGACCTGATGCAGGCGCTGGACGCGCTCATGCGCCGGCTGATGAACCAGTCACGCGTCCACCGCCACCGGGACATTCCCTTCAGCCGGATGGACATCCGCGTGCTGAGCACGGCCGGCACCCGGGCGGAATGGGCCATGGGCGACCTGGCGCACCAGACCGCCCTCTCCGTCAGCGGCCTGACCGCCGTGATCGACCGTCTGGTCGAGCGCCGCTTGATCGAGCGCCGCCGCGCGGAACGCGACCGCCGCATCGTCCTGGTAAGCCTGACCCCCCAGGGCCGCCGGCTGCATGAACAGGCGCGCCAGCATCGCCAGCAGGTGGCCACCGCCATGCTGGCCCCCTTGAATGACCGCGAACAACGCGTCTTCCTCACCCTGATGCGCAAAATCGGCCGCGGGCCGGCGGCGCCGGCCGCAGCGCCAGGCAAGAAAGCAGAGCGGCCATGAGAGGACAGACCCAAGCCACGGAAGCGCCACAATGCTTTGGAGTGCGGCGGCTTGACGCCGCTTTGATTGGGCGCGGCTTGACGCGCCCTGCCATGCTCGGCGGCCCGTCAAGCCGGACCGCAGGAAAGCGGCGTCAAGCCGCCGCACTCCAAAGGCCAATCGCGCGCCGTTTCCCCACCGCACTCTGCCTCGGCCTCGGTCTGGCCGTTCTGGCCACCGGCTGCGCCACAGTCCGCCGGGCGCGCGACGCTCAATCGACCGACCACGTCCCCCCCGGTGAACGCACCGTCACCGCCGCGGAAGTGGGATTGACCTCCCACTCCGTCCTGAGCCTCGACCGGGCGCTGGCCCTGGCCCTGACCAATCATCCGTCCGTGACGCAGGCCCGCCAGAACCTTCTCGCCGCCTCTGCCGCCGTCCGCCAGGCGCGCTCCGCCTACTGGCCCTCGCTCGACGCGAGCGCCGGCTACCGGACCTCGACGGCCAACACCGAGGCCGATCGCAACGGCGGCAACGTGAACGACGCGTACAGCGCCGCGCTGAACCTGGACGTGCTGCTCTACGATTTCGGCAAGACGCCGGCGCAAGTCCGCCAGTCCTACGCCCGCGAACGGGTCGCCGCGGAAGACCTGCGGGCGGCCTTGTCGGACCTGGTCTTTGCCGTGCGCACCGCCTACCTGGATCTCGGCCGCGCCCAGGAACTCCTGGCCGTCCGGGAGGAGGCCACCCGGCAGTTTCGCCTCCGCCTCGACCAGGTGCGCGCGTTCGTGGAAGTGGGCCGCCGGACCCGTTACGATGTGACCAAGTCCGAGGTGGACCTGGGCAATGCCCAACTGGCCCTCATCGACGCCCAAAACACCCTGACCACAGCCCGCGCCACGTTGAACCGTCGGCTCGGCCTCGCCGAAGCGCCCGATTACCCGGTGACCGAGGCGGCGCTGCCACCTGTCACGGCCGATCCCGGCTCGCTCCTGGCGCTCGCGCGCCAGCGCCATCCCGGCATCCGCGCGCTGAAGGCCCAGGAAGCCCAGGCGTCCTCCGCCGTGGACGAGGCGATTGCCGACCTCTACCCCGCCCTCCGCCTGCAAGCGGACTCCAGCCTCGCCGGCAGCGCCTTCCCGCTCGTGCATAACGCCGCCGCCGCGTTGCGCGCCACCCTGGGCCTCTTCAGCGGCTGGCGCCGGACCGCCCGGATCGACCAGGCCGCCGCCCAGCTCCGTGCCGCGCGCGCCGCCGTCGCCGACCGCGAACAGCAGGTGGCCCTGGACCTGAATCTCGCCCTGAGCCTGCAGAACACCGCGCAACAGCGGCTCACCCTGACCGGACTGGTCCTGCGCCAGGCGCGCGAGAACGTCGAACTGGCCGCCGAACAGTATCGCCTCGGCAAGGCCTCCGCAGTGGAAGTCACCGACGCCCAGGTGACGTTCTTCAGCGCACGGGCCGACGACGTGAAGGCCCGCTTCGACTGCCAGACCGCCATCGCGCAGATCCGGCATGCTGTCGGGGAGGATAAGGCTGTTGCGGATTAGATCGTTCCGTGAGGACATGCGACGCAAACGCGTCGCATCTTCTTGGGAGGGACGGCGTGTCGCCGTCCGCGGCGCGCAACATGCGCGCCCTCCCATTCGGTTGCGGGCGATAGCCCGCCTTGGGCTGGAGACAAAGAAATGAAGAAATGGATCCTGACCATCGTCGTCATCACCACGGTCGCGGCCGTCGTCGCGGGCGTATTCTGGTATCGCACACGCAACGGCACCATCAAGGCCTACCGCACCGCCCCCGTGGAAACGGGCGACATCGTGCAAACGGTGCGCGCCACGGGCGTGATCCAGCCGATCCGCCTGGTCGCCGTGGGCACCCAGGTCAACGGCCCCGTCCAGAAATTGAACGTCGATTACAACGACCGGGTCAAGGCCGGCGACATCGTGGCGCAGATCGATCCCGCCGTTTACCAGACGCGCTTCGCCCAAAGCCAGGCCAACCTGGCCCAAAGCCAGGCCAACGTCGAGGCGAACCGGGCCAAACTCGTGCAGGCGGACAAGGATCTGGCCCGCGCCCGCGAACTGGCCAAACGGGATATGATCTCCCAATCGGAACTCGACGCCGCGGTCGCCTCCCGGGATGTGCTCGCCGCCCAGGTCAAGGTCGCGGAGGCCTCCGTCGAGCAGACCCGCGCCGCCCTGCGGACCTCGCAGACCGAACTGGACTACACGACGATTCGCTCGCCCGTCGACGGCGTCGTGATCGACCGCAATGTCAGCGAGGGTCAGACCGTCGTGGCCAGCATGTCGGCGCAGGTCCTGTTCCAGATCGCCACGGACCTGCAGCAGATCCAGGTGGAGGCCAGCATTCCGGAGGCGGATATCGGCCGCATCCGGACCGGGCAACCGGTGTCGTTCACGGTGGATGCCTATGAGGAAACGTTCACCGGCACGGTGGGCCAGATCCGCATGTCGGCGGCAACGGTGCAGAACGTCGTCACCTACCCGGTCGTCATCCGCGCCGCCAACCCGGACGGCAGACTGTTTCCCAGCATGACCGCCAATATCTCCTGCGAGGTCGAGCGTCGAACCGGCGTGCTCAAGGCGCCCAACGGCGCCCTGCGTTTCAGCCCCGCCACCGACGGCAGCGCCACAGCCGGCGCCGGCAAGCCGGGCGAACGTGCCGGCCGGGCCCGCGGCCCTCGGGTCTGGACCCAGGCCGCGGCGGGCGGACCGCTCGTCCCCGTCAAGGTCTCCGTCGGCATCTCGGACGGCGCGTTCACCGAATTGAAGGACGCCGGCAACCTTCAGGCCGGTTCGGCCGTGATCATCGGCCTCGCGGAAAACGGCGCCACGGTCAAAGCCACGGTCAACCCCTTCACTCCAACCATGCCGGGCGGTCAGCGCCGGCGCTGAGGAGGCCCATGAAAACCAGTCAGGGAGTCAGAATTCAGGAGTCAGGAGTCAGAATGAGAGAACCGGCGAAGACATTCGAGGACTTGGCGGAGGTTAGTAAGTTGCTGGAGGTTTATTCGCAAGCTATTCTGAATTCACTGGCGTCCCAGAGGGACGCCGAGGCTGAAGCATTTTAGACTGTAGGCTGTAGGTCAATGCAACAAACGCGGAAACGATGAATCGTAAATGCCTTTAAGCGCAACTGAGCCACAAGTATTGGATTTCCTACAGTCTACAGCCTATAGCCTACAGTCTTGGCGTCCTATGGGACGCCACTGTTCTGAATTCTGACTCCTGTATAGGTACTGCCCATGCTCATCACCCTGCGCCAGATCAGCCGCATCTACCGCGTCGGCGAGGTGGACATCCCCGCCTTGCAGGAGGTCTCGCTCGATGTCGAGACGGGCGACTTTGTGGCGATCATGGGCGCCTCCGGCTCGGGCAAGAGCACCCTGCTCAACGTCCTCGGCTGCCTGGACCGCCCCACCGGCGGCGACTACTTCCTGGACGGCGAGGCCGTCAGCGGCATGAGCCCTGACGAACTGGCGCGCGTCCGCAACCGGAAGATCGGGTTCGTGTTCCAGAATTTCAACCTGCTGCCCCGCACCAGCGCCCTCGAGAACGTTGAGCTGCCGCTCTACTACGGCCCCCCCATGAGCAGCGCCGAGAAACGCAACAAGGCGCTGGCGCTGCTGGAACGGCTGGGCATCGGCGACCGCATCCATCATTTCCCCAGCCAGCTCTCGGGCGGCCAGCAGCAGCGCGTGGCCATCGCCCGCGCCCTCGTCAACGCCCCCCCGCTGATCCTGGCCGACGAACCGACCGGCAACCTGGACAGCCGGTCGGGCACCGAGATCATGGCCCTGTTCAAGCAACTCAACGCGGAAGGCATCACGCTGGTAATGGTGACGCACGAGCCCGATATCGCCGCCTATGCCCGCCGGACCATCCATATGCGCGACGGGAGGATCGTATGAGCTGGCTGGTCACCCTCCGCATCGCGTTGCGGGCCCTGCGCCGCAACAAGGGCCGTTCGCTGCTCACCGCGCTGGGCATCATCATCGGCATCGCCGCCGTCATCGCCGTGGTCGCCGTCGGCCAGGGCGCCTCGGTCTCCATGCGCGAGCAGATCAACAGCATGGGCAACAACCTCGTCATGGTCTTCCCGGGCAGCATGCGCACCGGCGGCTTCCATGGCGGCGCCGGCAGCGTGCAGACGCTGACGGCTGAAGACGGGGAGGCCATCGAACGGGAATGCCCCAACGTCAGGGGCGTCAGCCCGGTCGTGCGCACCGGCGCCCAGCTCGTGTACCGGGAGAAGGATTGGGGCACCTCCATCCAGGGCGTCGGCGCCCAGTTCCTGACCGTCAGGTCCTGGGACGTCAGGGATGGCGATTTCTTCACGGAGGCCGACGTCCGCAGCGGCACCCGCGTCTGCGTGCTCGGCGCCACGGTGGCGGATCAACTCATGCCCGACGAAAGCCCCGTGGGCAAAACCCTCCGCATCAAGAACATGTCGTTCCGCGTGCTTGGGGTTCTGACCCGCAAGGGCAGCGCCGCCTTCGGGCAGGACCAGGACGATACCGTGGTCATCCCCTGGACGACCGCCCGCCGGGTGCTGCAGAAGTCGCCGTTCAGCAACGTCAACCAGCTTCTCATCAGCCTCTCCTCCATGGACGTCATGGCGGCGACCCGCGACGAGATCGCCGCCATCCTGCGCGAACGCCACCGGCTGGCGCGCGGCGCCGACGACGATTTCACGGTCACCGACATGACGGAGGTCACGCAGATGATCACGCAGGTGTCGCGGCTGATGACGGTGCTGCTGACTGTCATTGCCTCCATCTCGCTGGTCGTGGGCGGCATCGGCATCATGAACATCATGCTGGTCTCGGTCACGGAGCGGACGCGTGAGATCGGGCTGCGGCTGGCGGTGGGCGCCCGGCGCCGCGACATCCTGCTCCAATTCCTGGTGGAGGCCATCGCTTTGTCGGGCGTCGGCGGGGTGCTGGGCATCGGGCTGGGCGTCATCACGGCGCAGATCGTGGCGAATGTCAACCGCTGGCCGGTGCTCGTCTCGCCGGGCGCCATCGCGATGGCGCTGGGGTTCTCGGCCGGCGTGGGCGTGTTCTTCGGCTTCTATCCCGCCTGGCGCGCGGCGCGCCTGAATCCCATCGAAAGCCTCCGGCACGAGTAGGCGGGAAAGAGACGCGGTCAACGCCCGCGTCTACAGAACGCATTTCTGTAGCCGCGCGCGTTGAGCGCGGTGCGGATGGTACCGTCCCTGTCGTAGCGCCTCTTCGGGCGCATGTGAGTTCCGGAGGGGTTTGTCGTAATCGTAATCTTAATCGTAATCGTAATCTACTGCCCCAGAGAGGATTATGATTAAGATTAAGATTACGATTATGAAGCGTCGTCCCCTACGGAACTGACATGCGCCCCCACCTCGTCTTCCCCTTCACTCCGATCTCGACAGTCGTTCTTCCCCGCGTATAGTAGCCGTCATGGCCGTTTAGTGAACCCGGCCGATCATTTCGGAAAGATACATGACGATGATTGTCGACGAACGCATCTGCCAGAATCTGAGGGAAGCCCTGGGGTGGGAATGGCTCGAAACCAACGGGATCGGGGGCTATGCGGCAAGCACCATCCTCAACTGCCACACCCGCAAGTACCACGGTTTGCTGGTGGCCGCCCTGCCCGACCTGCCCGGCCGGTTCGTCCTGCTTTCCAAGGTCGAGGATTCCCTCGTGGTCGGCGACCGCGAGTTCTACCTCTCCTGTCACCGGTACCCCGGCACCTACTTCCCCCATGGCCACCAGTATCTGGAGCAGTTCCGGCAGGACGAATGCCCCTGTTTCCGTTACCGGGTCGGCGACATCGGCGTCGAGAAAAGCATTCTCATGCCGCATGGCCAGGATACCGTGCTGATCCGTTACGACATCCGCGAAAGCCCCGTCCCTTTCACCCTGCGCCTGAAGCCCTTCCTCGCCTTCCGCGGCATGCATGAACTCCGCCGGACGGACCCCGTGCTCCGCAGCCGGACGCGCCCGGCCGATCACGGCTTCAGGATCCACCCCTACGACGGGCTGCCGCCGCTGTTCGTCCAGACCAGCGTCCGCTCGACCTTCCGGCCCGATCCCGACTGGTACTACAACTTCGAGTATTTCCGCGAAGCCGAGAGCGGTTACGACCACCACGAGGACCTGTTCCGTCCGGGGATCATCGACATCCCCGTCAAGGCCGGCAGCGTGGTCATCGTCGCCGCCTCCCTGACCGACCAGGCCGGCCTGAATCGGCGGGCCTGGGATCGCGAGATCGCCCGGCGGCGCGCGTCCCGCGCCGCCGACCGCCGGCAGGCCGCCACTCGCTGCCGCGACCGGAAACAGACGGGCCGCCTGGCCACCCTGCTCGACGCCGGGCACCGGTTCCTGATCGAGCGCCCGACAGCCGGGGCGGCGCGCCCCACCGTCGTGGCCGGCTACCCCTGGTTCGAAGACTGGGGCCGCGACACCTTGATCGCCCTGCCGGGCCTGACCTTCTGCGCCGGCCGCCCCGAGGAAGGCAAGGCCATCCTCGCCTCGGTGGGCGCCCAGGAATGCGACGGGCTGATCCCCAATTTCTTCGCGCCGGATCCCGCCCAGCATGCGTTCAATTCCGTCGACGCCGCCCTCTGGTATGTGTGGGCCGTCCAGCAGATGCTGGAGTGGACCGGCGACCTCGCCGCCGTGCATCGCATCGGCTGGCCGGTCGTCCAGCGCATCCTGCGCCGCTACGCGGAGGGCACCCGCCATGGCATCTTCATGAGCCAGGACGGGCTGCTCCACGCCGGCAACGCCGCCACGCAGCTCACGTGGATGGATGCGGCCGTGCGGGGTGTCCCCGTCACCCCCCGCCACGGCTATGCCGTCGAGATCAACGCGCTCTGGTACAACGCCCTCCGTTTTGCCGACGAACTCGCCGACCGCTTCGGCGAGGCCCGCCTCTTCCGCAGCGACGGGATCGAGCGCCTGCACATGGCCTTCACCCGGCTCTTCTGGATGGAGGATGCGCAGGCCCTGGCCGACACGTTCGCCGACGGGACGCTCGACCGCTCCATCCGGCCCAACCAGATCCTGGCCGCATCCCTGCCCTATTCGCCGCTCGACAGCCTCCAGAAACTGGCCGTCGTCGAGACCGTGCGCCGGGAACTGCTCACGCCGTACGGGCTGCGCACCCTTTCCCCCCGCAACCCCGCGTACCGCGGCCGCTATGAAGGCGACCAGCCGACCCGCGACGCCGCCTATCACCAGGGCACGGTCTGGCCGTGGCTGCTGGGACACTACGGCGAAGCGGTCCTGAAGACCGCCGCCAACCGCCGCCAAGCCGCCAAAACATTGCTAGAGGAAATCGAACCCCTCCTGGTCTATGCGACAGAAGGCCCCGGACTGGGCCAGGTGCCCGAAATCTGGGACGGGGACCCGCCCCATCGCCCCCACGGCTGCACCGCACAGGCCTGGAGCGTGGCCGAACTGGTCCGATTAATTGCGCTTTGCGGCGGAAAGACGAAGGCGTAAATTCGCCGGGTAAGCAAGAGGATTCAGGGTTCAGGGTTCAGGGTTCAGGACGGAACGGTTGTACGTCCCTCTTCCTGAACCCTGAGACCCTGAACCCTGCAACCTGAAGAGAGAGGTGCAACCATGAAGATGAAGATTCCAGAGATCAAACAGAAGGCGAAGGCGCTGGGGATCGACCCCGGCAAGAAGAAGAAGGCGGACCTGATCCTCGCCATCCAGAAGGCCGAAGGCAACACCCTGTGCTTCGGCACGGGAACGCCAGCGTGTCCCTACACGGCGTGCTGCTGGCGCGAGGATTGCATCGTTTCCTGAAAGGCGCCATGCGTATTTTGATGTTCGGATGGGAGTTTCCGCCGCACATCAGCGGCGGGCTGGGCACCGCATGCCACGGCATGACCCGCGCGTTGTCGCACCACGGCGCCGACATCGTGTTCGTCATTCCGCGCGCCGCGGCCCCCGACCGGACATCGCACCTGCGCCTGGTGGCGGCATCGCGTGTGCCCGCGCGCCCATCGACCCGCGCCGGCCGGACGCGACGCCTCCGCGCTCTCGATCTCCGCGAAGCCGACTCGATCCTCCAGCCCTACCTGACCGACCCGGAGTACGCGCATGTGCTCGAGGAAACCGAGGAGCGGATGCGGCGCCACACCGCCGGCGCCGCCAGCGTCCTGCAGACGACCCGTCACTACGGCCGCAACCTGATGGCCGAAGTGGCCCGCTATAGCGAGGTGGCCGAGCACCTTGCGGAACGCGAACGTTTCGATGTCATCCACGTCCATGACTGGATGACCTTCCTGGCGGGCGTCCGTGCCAAGCGGGTCAGCGGCCGGCCCCTGGTCGTCCACGTCCATGCCCTCGAGTTCGACCGCAGCGGCGACACCCCCAACCCGAGTGTGTTCGCCATCGAAAAGCTCGGACTGGAAGCCGCCGATCACGTCATCGCCGTCAGCCACTACACGCGCTCCATTCTCATCGACCGCTACGGCATTGCGCCGGAGAAGATCACCGTGGTGCACAACGCCGTCTCGCGGCGCCAGGCGGGCAGCGTGTATCACGTCACCCGCCCCCGGGGCGAGAAGGTGGTCCTCTTCCTCGGGCGCGTGACCTTCCAGAAAGGGCCGGATTATTTCGTCGAGGCCGCCGCCCGCGTCATCGAAAAGGAACCCCGGGTGACGTTCGTGATGGCCGGCTCCGGCGACATGCTGCCCCGCATGATCGAACGCGTGGGCCAGTTGCGCATCGGCCGGCATTTTCATTTCACCGGGTTCCTCCGCGGCGCCGACGTCGAGCGGATGTATGCGCAAAGCGATCTTTACGTGATGCCCAGCGTTTCCGAGCCGTTCGGCATCTCGCCGCTCGAAGCCATGCTCTACGATGTGCCCGTCATCATCTCGCGCCACGCGGGCGTGGGCGAAGTGCTGACCCACGCCCTGAAGGTTGATTTCTGGGATGTGACCGACCTGGCCAACAAGATCCTGGCCGTATTGAAATACCCGGCGCTTTCCCGCGAGCTGCTCCACAACGGGCGCCGCGAGCTCCGGGCCATCCGCTGGGATGTGTCCGCCGAGCGCATCCTGTCGGTATACCAGCGAGTGACCTCATAACGGAGACCGAGCCATGCCGTCGATTTGCTTCTACTTTCAGGTTCATCAGCCGTTCCGGCTCCGGAACTACACCTATTTCGACATCGGCAACTCCCATGACTATGAGGACGAAACCTCCAACCGGGCCATCCTGAACAAGGTCGCCGCCAAGTGCTACCTGCCCGCCAACCAGGTCCTGCTGAAACTGCTGCACGAACACAAGGGCGCCTTCCGCATCGCGTATTCGCTCTCCGGCATGGCGCTGGACCAGTTCGAGCGCTACCACCCCGAGGTGCTGGACAGTTTCAAGCGCATGGCCGACACGGGTTGCGTGGAGTTCATCGACGAAACGTACTACCACTCGCTGGCGTTTCTCTACTCGCGCACCGAGTTCCGCGACCAGGTCCAGCTCCACCGCCGGCGCATCCAGGCCCTCTTCGGACAGACCCCCACGACCTTTCGCAACACCGAACTGATCTACAACAATGACCTCGCGAAGGAGGTCGAGCAACTGGGGTATGAGACCATCCTGGCCGAGGGCGCCGACCGCGTGCTCGGCTGGCGCAGCCCGAACTTCGTCTACCAGCCCGCCGGCTGCCTCAAGCTGCGGCTGCTGCTCAAGAACTACCGGCTGTCGGACGACATCGCCTTCCGCTTCTCCAATCGCGACTGGCCGGAATACCCGCTCACCGCCGAGAAATTCGCCCAGTGGGTACACCAGATCAACGCCGCCGGCGAGGTCGTGAACCTGTTCATGGACTTCGAGACTTTCGGCGAGCATCAGTGGCAGGACACCGGCATCTTCGAGTTCCTCAAGTTGATCCCCCGGACAATCCTGTCCCACCCGGACTTCCGGTTCCAGACGCCCGCCGAGGCCGCCCGCCAGTACGCGCCGGTGGCCCCGTTGGATGTGCCGCAGTTCGTCTCCTGGGCCGATGTCGAACGCGACCTGACCGCCTGGATCGGCAACGACCTCCAGCACGACGCCATCCGCACCCTCTACGATCTCGAGAAACGCGTCCGGGCGGTGAAGGATCCGAAAGTGCTGCACGCCTGGCGTCAACTCCAGACGTCCGACCACTTCTATTACATGTGCACCAAGTGGTTTGCCGACGGCGATGTGCACAAGTACTTCAACCCGTACCCGTCGCCCTACGACGCCTACATCAACTACATGAACGTGCTGTCGGACTTCAGCCGCCGCCTTGATGCCATCGACGAACACCCGGGGGCCGCGCCGAAACGCGCCGCCAAACCCGCCGCCCGTGCGGCGTCAAAAACCAGGGCGAAGGTCAGGACGAAGACGAAACGAAGATAGGCCGAGGTTGACGTCCGGGGGATAACAACGTGTGGGGCGGATGTCACCATCCGCCTGACAGGGTCCGTGCCAACCCAGGTCGATGAGGACATCGACCCCACATCTCACTCTTCACGCGTCACTCGTCACGCGTCACGCTTCACTCTTCACGCGTCACGTCTCACGCTTCACTGCCCGCCCCCGGTTCCGCGACCAGCTCGTCGAAGAAACGTCCGAGGCTGGTCATCAGATAGGGCCCCAGCCACAGGAACCCGATGCCGAAGGTGAACAGGCATAGCAAGCCCCACCCGATGAACCGGCATTGCAGACAGAAGAGCTTCATCTTGTTGCCCTTCATCATCTGCGTGCTGTGCCGGATGGCTTCCCAGGCGCCGATATCCGGCTTGTCATTGATGATGAAGTAGGTCATCGCGTATCGGAACTGGGCAATGATCGCGGGAATCCAGGCGGCAATCAGCAGCGGCACGACCCAAACCATGACGGCCATGGACGGCCATCCGCTCCCCATCGCCTTCTTGAACCCCATGGCCACCATCATGACCAAGACCGCCATGCCCGGCAGCATCCAGGCCAGGATGAGCAGCCCCATCAGCAGCGCCGCCATAAAGGTGGTGCCGAATCGGCTGAAGCCGTCGAAAAGCATACCTACCGCGGCGGGTTGACGACGGGACAGGGCGGCAAAGAAACGGTACCATCCGAACGTCAGGGGCCCGGCCACGATGAAGCCGACCAGGGTCCCCAGCAGGGGGATGAAGTTGAGGACGCCGATGGCAATCTGAACGACCAGATAGATCAGGACGCCGCCGACCGCCAGCCCCCATTGACCGGCCAGCGCCGCGCGCGCCGCGGCCATCAGGGTGCGGTTGGGCGCTTCGCTCCGGAACTGCGTCTGGTCCGACCACGCCGCCAGGGAAGGCGGCTCACCAGCCGATCCCGGCGGAACCGCATCGAACAAGCCAGGGACCGTTGATGCCTTGGCCCACTGGTTCCCCAGCGTGGAGTTCCACACCAGGTCATCCCGTCCGAGTTTTCCATCCCGCGCCAGGGCCGCCAGCGTCTCCTGGTCGACCGGCCCCTGTTGTTGTCCGCTGACTGCGTAGTACCATTGCATAGGATCTTCTCCGGCAGGGCGACGTCCTCACGGTCGCGCCCCGTCCTTTTGTATCAATCCATCCTCCGTTGATCCACTGTTTTGACAAGAGAGCCGCCTGCAAAACCTCCTTCGTCGGTTCTGCAAGTGCAGCAAGAACTTGACGCTAAGTGCTGACGCTAAGTGCTTGAACCCGCCTAACGCGTGTGCCACTCTCTATCCGTTTGTTTGCGCGCAGGGCGTCCCGGCATGGCATGGGCCGCCCGGCCCGCCAGCGTCTTAACCGGAGTAAACCGGGGAGACGGCCCGTGCGCCGCCTCCCGACAACCGACCGCGAAAGCACAGGAAACGACATGTCAACAGTCACCACCGAGCGCCGCGCCCCGCTCCACGTACTCGTCGTCAATGCCGGCAGTTCGTCGTTGAAGTTCACGATGTACTGCATGGATTGCGAACGCGTCATGGCCCGCGGCATCATCGAACGGATCGGCGGCAACGAACCGTTCCTCAAGTACGAGCACAACAACGGCCAGGTGCTCAAGGAGCAGGCGCTGGTCTCGGACCACGACGACGCCCTGCGCCTGGTCTGCGCCAAGCTCGTCGACCCGGAGGTCGGCGTACTGAAGAACCTCGGCGAAGTGGAAGCCATCGGGCATCGCGTGGTGCATGGCGGCGAAACCTTCCACGATTCGGTCATCGTCACCGGCGAGGTGAAGAACATCATCCGCGAGTGCTTCAGCCTCGCCCCGCTGCACAATCCGCCCAATCTCGGCGCCATCGAGGCCTGCGAACGCGCTTTTGTTTCGACGCCGAACATCGCCGTTTTCGACACGGCCTTTCACCACGCCATGCCGGCCTCCTCCTACCTCTACGCCATCCCCTACGAGTATTACGAGAAGTACGGCATCCGGAAATACGGCTTCCACGGCACCTCGCACAAGTTCGTGTCTTATGCCACGGCGGACCTGCTCGGCCGGCCGCTCGGCGAACTGAAGCTGATCACCTGCCATCTCGGCAACGGCGCCAGCATCACGGCGGTCGACCGCGGCAACGTGATCGACACGAGCATGGGCATGACCCCGCTGAACGGACTGGTCATGGGCACGCGCTGCGGCGATATCGATCCCGCGGTCGTGCTCTACCTCGTGCGCCGCGGCAAGAGCGCCGACGACATCGACAAGTTGCTCAACAAAAGCAGCGGGCTGCTCGGCGTGTCCGGCATCGGCAGCGGCGACATGCGCGACAACATCAAGGCGGCCGACAGCGGCAATGTCCAGGCCCAGCGCGCCATCCGCATGTTTGTGCAGCGCCTCGTGTCGTATATCGGCTCCTACCACACACTGCTGGAAGGTGCCGACGCCGTGGTCTTCACCGGAGGCATCGGCGAGAACAGCGTCGCAATCCGTGAACGGGTCATCAGCAAGATCGCCTGCCTCGGGTGCAAACTGGACGCGGCGAAGAACAATGCCACGCTCGGACAACCGGCCGTCATCAGCACCCCCGATAGCTCACTGAAGGCGGTGGTGATGCCCACCAATGAAGAGTTGATGATCGCCCGGGAAACGGTTCGGTTGCTGACCGTGCCCACCCGCGCCATCCATAGCCCGCCCGAAACCTGTGCCCCGAACAACTGACATCTCCAAGAGGATCCTTCCCATGCCCCTGCTCGACATCCTGATCCCGAAGGCGCGCGCCGCGCGGCGCACGCTGGTTCTGGCCGAAGGTCATGACCCGCGCGTCATGCAGGCCGCCATCAAGATCGCCCGCTCCGGCATCGCCGCAAAGGTGATCGTGCTGGCCACACCGGAAGAGACCGGGAAATCCCTGGCCGGCCTGTCGCTCGACGGGCTGCCGGTCACGGTGCTCAACTATCCGGCGGCGCCCGAGTTCGACCGCCTCGCCGCGGCCTTCTGCGAGTTGCGCAAACAGAAGGGCGTCACCCCCGACCTGGCCCGCCGGCAACTCCAGGACCGCCTGTATTTCGGCGACATGATGGTGCGCGAAGGGCTGGCCGACGGCCTCGTGGCCGGCAGCATCGCGTCAACGCCCGACATGGTGCGCGCCGCGTTCCAGTGCGTGGGAACCGCGCCGGGTATCAAGACCGGCAGCAGTTTCTTCGCGATGGAACTGGTCCGGCCGACGCTCTCAGGCGACGGCGTCCTGCTCTACGCCGATTCCGGCGTGAACCCCAACCCCACCGCGGAACAACTCGTGGACATTGCCGTCGCGACCATCGGGTCCTACAAGGCGATCATCGGCGGCCAGGCGCGCGTGGCCATGCTGTCGTTCTCCACCAGGGGCAGCGCCAGGCACGAGTTGGTCGACAAGATGGTCAAGGCCACGGCCCTGACCCATCAACGGGTGGCGGAGTTGAAACTCGACGCCGTTGTAGACGGCGAATTGCAGGTGGATGCCGCCCTGGTCCCGGCGGTGGCCAAGTCGAAATGCCCCGACAGCCCGCTCAAGGGCGCGGCGAACATCCTGATCTTCCCCGACCTGCAGGCCGGCAACATCTGCTACAAGATCACCGAGCGCCTGGCCGGGGCCACGGCGTACGGCCCGATCATGCAGGGGCTGGCCAAACCGGTCAACGATCTCTCGCGCGGGTGCACGGCCGACGATATCGTCGGCGTCGCCGCCATCACAGTCTGCCAGTCGCTGACCTGAACCGCGGTCGGCACTCCCTGCCGCGGAATCTGGAACTCAGGAAATCAGGAAAGGTCCTGAGTTCATGAGTTCCAGATTCCATTGGGAGGGCGGGCATACTGCCCGCCGCGGCCGGCGGCACGCCGGCCCTCCCCAAAGAGGCGACGACCCGGCAGCCTAATCCTCCTCGATCATGTCGTCGTAGAACTTGACGACATCGGCGTCCGCGCCGCTTTCCATGAACTTGATCGCCTCGCGCGGGTGCCGGTTGAGAATGCCGCTGATCATGTAGGGAATGCTGTACCCCCAGCGCAATTTCCCGCGCAGGGGTTCGACGTGGTCCCGGATGCATTCGAGCACCGGCCTCAGGCGGAACTTGGGGTTGTGCAGAAAACCGAGCAGCAGTTCGAGCTGGCAGTTCCCCGCGCCGCGGCCGAGCCCGGCAATGCTCGCATCCAGGTAGTTCGCCCCGCAGATGATGGCTTCGATCGTGTTGGCGTAGGCGAGCTGGCAGTTGTTGTGCGTGTGGATGCCCACCTCCTTGCCCGTTTCGCGCGCATGCCTCAGATAGGTGGCCATCAACGCGCGGATCTGCTCGCTGTAGAAGGTGCCGAAACTGTCCACCAGGTAGATCACGTCCACGTCCGAATGGACCAGCACGTCCAGCGCCCCTTCCAGCTCGGGCTGGGGCACCGTGGAAGCGGCCATCAGGTTGACGGTCGTCTCATAGCCCTTTTTATGGGCATCCTTGATCATGTCCACCGCCGTGGGAATCTGGTGGATGTAGGTGGCCACGCGCACCATGTCGATCACGCTCTCCTCGCGCGGCAGAATGTCCCGGCGGTAATCCGTTCGTTCGGCATCCGCCATGACGGCGATCTGCGTGCCGGCCTGCTTGTCGCCGACCACCTCGCGCAGCCGGGCCTCCTCGCAGAACTTCCACGGCCCGAACTCGGTCGCCGAGAACACATCCCGGGAACCCTTGTAGCCCAGTTCCACGTAGTCGATGCCCGCCGCGCAGGCGGTCCGATAGACCGCCCGGACCAGCTCCGCGCTGAACTGGTGGTCGTTCATCAATCCACCGTCGCGGATCGTGCAATCCACGACCTTGATCTCGGGGCGATACCCCAGCCACCCCTCGCTGCCCACCACCGGTTCTTTGCGTTTCATGATCGTCCCCTTGTTCTGCCGAGAACCCACTCCGCCCGAAACAGGCGTAT
>CAZTAJ010000085.1:0-18909 GCA_964611575.1 uncultured Verrucomicrobiota bacterium | reverse complement strand
CCGACTCCTCAGCCGCTCCCGGAGAACGTGCCGTTGAGTTTTCTGAGGAACTGACTGGACAAGGCTGGCATTGAAGACAACCATTTTCTCTGCTATATTCCGACGTCTGAAACCCGATAGACAACCGCCGGCGCCATCATGACGGATGCAGTTCATACCCAGGGATCCAAACAGAGGAAGCCTTTGGCGATCGCGGGCGATTACGCATCCGGCGGTGTGTATCGGTTGCCGCCGCCGGTTCGCCGCCTGGTTCCCAAAGCGTCGTCGTCGGTGTCGACGGGTGGCGGCACGCCTGTCCGCGTGCCGGTGCCGCCCCTGACGTCGCCGGGCGCCCGGCCTCCCCGGATTCCGGGCTATTTCCTCAGCCGGCGCTACAAGCCGGAAGCCGTGCTCGGTCAGGGCGGCCGCACGGCCGTCTATAAGGCGTGGGACAAAACGCTCGGGATTCATGTTGTGCTGAAGTTTCTACGGGAGGGCCTGGCGCAGACGCCTGAGATGGCGGAGGAGATCCGCCGTGAGGCGGTGGTGACGATGCGGTTGTCACACGAGAATATCGTGCGCCTGTATACGGTGGAGACGCTTGGCACACGTATGGTCCTGGTGATGGAGTACGTCAACGGTGAAAACCTGCACCAGATTCTCAAGCGCCTGGGGCCATTGGCGCCATCGACCGTGCTGGATATCGTGCGCTCGTGCGTCAGCGCCTTAACGTACGCCCACAAACTCGGTATCATCCATCGCGATTTGAAGCCCGAGAACATCATGATCGGCGAGGATGGGGTGTTGAAGATCGTCGATTACGGAACAGCCGTTATCGCGCGTGCCCCCGGGGAGGAGGCGTATCTGGAGGGTACCCCGGGATATATGAGCCCGGAGCAGATCCGTGGCGGAGAACCCGTCGATGTGCGGACGGACATTTTCGCGCTGGGAGCGGTGACGGGGGAACTGCTGACCGGCAAGCGGGTATTCGAGTACGACGGCGACGTGCAGCATCTGTTGGACGCCCTGCCGCAGGGTCTGGAGCAACTGTCACCCGATGTGCGGGTCGTCCTGATCAAGGCGCTGGCGCCGAATCGCGAGGATCGCTGGGTGTCCGTGGACCAGTTCTATCAGGCGCTGGCTCGCGCCATCGAGGGCGACCGTGCCGGCTCATGAGTCACCGATAGTCCACCACGCGTGGACGGCCGTGGCGCGCGGGCCGGGGTCGACGATTCCGTTGTTGCAGGCCATTCAACGCGAGTACGGGTACCTGCCGCCCGAGGTGCTGCGCGAAGCGGCTGAACACGCCGGCATCTCCCTGGCGCGCCTGATGGGGGTGGCCACCTTCTATCCCCAGTTCCGCCACCGGCCGGTCGGGCAGCATGTGATCCGCGTCTGCGACGGCACGGCCTGTCATGTCAAGGGTTCGGAACTGCTGCGCGAGGCGCTGCGGCGGCACCTGAAACTGGATGGCGTTGCGGATACCGACGCGGGGGGCGTGTTTACCGTGGAGACGGTCGCGTGCCTGGGCTGCTGCACCCTGGCGCCCGTGATCCAGGTGGATGACGTGACGTACGGGCATCTGACGCCCGACCGCGTGCCCGCCGTGCTGGAGGAGTTTCTGCAGACGCGGGCGCAACGGGCTGCCGCCGTGAAGACGGGGGTGCGCGAGACCGCGGACTCCGTCGGCGAGGTGCGGGTGGGCCAGGGATCGTGCTGCATGGCCAAGGGCAGCCGCGAGGTTCTGGATGCGGTGGAGCGGACCCTGTCCGCCATGGGCGTCGGCGCCCGGGTCAAGCGCGTGGGGTGCGTGGGCATGTGCTCGCAGGCCCCGCTGCTGGAGGTCGTAACCCCGGGCGGCCGCGCGGCGCTCTATGCCCGGGTGCAGGCGCCTGACGTGCCGTCGATTCTGGCGCGTCATTTCCGGGCGCACGGCGGGCGGGCGGTGCGGCAGACCGCGTCGCGTTGGCTGGGCGCCCTGCTGGCGGGGCCCGAGGCGCCGCAGGCGGGCGAGATCGAACGCACGCGGGGAACGGCGGCGCCGTTTTTTGAACCCCAGGTCCACATCGCGACCGCCGAGAGCGGTGCGATGGATCCGCTCGACCTCGGGGAGTACCGGGCCGGCGGCGGATTTGAGGCGTTGCGCCGGTGCGTTGCGTCGCTCGCGACGGAGGCGGTCATCCATGAGATCCGGGAGAGCGGGTTGCGGGGCCGGGGTGGCGCCGGCTTCCCGACCGGCGTCAAATGGGCAACCGTTCGGGCCGCCGCGGGTGACGCGAAGGTGATCGTCTGCAACGGGGATGAGGGCGACCCGGGCGCGTTCATGGACCGCATGATCATGGAATCGTATCCCTACCGGGTGATCGAGGGCATGGCGATTGCAGCGTATGCCGTCGGGGCGCGCGAGGGGCTTCTCTACATCCGCTCGGAATACCCGCTTGCCCTGGAACGCATCCGCGAGGCGCTGGCCCGTTGCGAAGCCGAACACCTCATCGGGCCGGCGGCGGGTGCGGAGGGGTTTCCCGTGGCGCTCACGATATTCGAGGGTGCCGGCGCGTTTGTGTGCGGCGAGGAAACCGCCCTGCTGGCCTCGGTCGAGGGACGCCGCGGCATGCCGCGGCTGCGGCCGCCGTATCCCGGCGAGCGGGGACTGCGCGGGCTGCCGACGCTGGTGAACAACGTCGAGACCTTTGCGCTCGTGCCCTGGATCGTCCGCCACGGCGGCGAGGCTTTTGCGAAACTGGGCACGGCCGAGAGCAAGGGCACCAAGGTGTTCGCGCTGGCCGGCAAGGTCGAGCGCGGGGGGTTGATCGAGGTGCCGATGGGGCTGTCGCTGCGCCAGATTGTCGAACAGATCGGCGGCGGCATCGCGGGCGGGCGGCGGTTCAAGGCGGTGCAGATCGGCGGCCCGTCGGGCGGCTGCATTCCCGAACGACTGGCCGACACGCCGGTGGACTATCACTCGCTGGGAACGCTCGGGGCGATCATGGGGTCGGGCGGGATCGTGGTGCTCGACGATGGCGATTGCATGGTGGAACTCGCCCGCTATTTCGTGGAATTCACCCAGGGTCAGTCGTGCGGTCGCTGCACGTTCTGCCGGATCGGCACGCGCCGGATGCTGGAGGTCCTGGACCGGCTCTGCGCGGGTCAGGGGAAGCCGGAGCACATTGGAGAACTGGAGCAACTCGCGCACCAGGTTCAGGTGGGGAGCCTGTGCGGACTCGGGAAGACGGCGCCGAATCCGGTGCTGACGACCCTGAAGTATTTCCGTGAGGAATACGAAGCGCACGTCAAGGGGCGTTGCCCGGCCGCCCGGTGCCGCGCCTTGATCCGCTACGCGATCGGGGACAAGTGCATCGGGTGCACGCTGTGCGCGCAGCATTGTCCGGTCGATGCCATTCCCCTGGCGCCGTACCAGCGTCACGAGATCGCGCAGACGAAATGCATCCGGTGCGGAACGTGCAAGCAGGTGTGCCCGGCGGAGGCGGTAGGGGTGGAGTGATCAGAGATCAGAGGACAGAGGACAGAGGACATGAACCCCGAACCCCGAACCCCGAACCCTGGTTTCCCGAAGAAGCGAGACTGATATGCCGCGAGTAACCATAGATGGCCGTGCCGTGGACGTGGCGGATGGCGCTACGATCCTTGATGCCGCGCGGGCGGCGGGCATTGAGATTCCCACGATGTGTCATCGGCCGGGGTGGGAAGCCTCAACGTCGTGCATGGTGTGCCTGGTCCGTGTGAAAGGACAGCACAGCCTGCAACCCTCCTGTGCGGCGCCGGTGCGGGAGGGCATGGACATCGAGAGCGAGACGCCGGAGGTGCATGCGGCGCGCCGGACGGCCATCGAGCTGCTGCTGAGCGATCACCTGGGCGACTGCCTGGCCCCGTGCCACACGATCTGCCCCGCCGGCATGGAAATTCCCCGGATGATCCGGCATATTGTCCGGCGCGAGTGGCGCGAGGCCGTGGCGGTGGTCAAACGCGACATTGCCCTGCCGGCCATCCTGGGGCGCATCTGTCCGGCCCCGTGCGAGAAGGGGTGCCGGCGCGCCGCCTGCGATGCGGCCGTGTCGATCTGCCTGCTCAAGCGCATCGTGGCCGATGTGGACCTGGCGTCGGCTGAACCGTACCGCCCCCTGTGCAGACCGGACACCGGCCTGCGCGTGGCGGTGATCGGTGCCGGCCCAGCCGGCCTGGCGGCCGCCTACCATCTGCTGGAGGCCGGCATACGGCCGATCATATTCGATGCTCGCGAGCAGCCCGGTGGGCGGCTGAGGGAACGGATTGATGCGGCGCGCCTGCCCGGTTCGGTCATCGACGCCGAAACCGCGGTCATCCGTCGCATGGGTGCCGAGTTCCGGTTCGGGACGCAGGTGGGCCGTGACGTGACCTTCGCCGCATTGATCGACGGCCACGACGCAGTCATCCTGGCCGTGGGCGAGTGGGTGGGCGATGAGGCCTTCCCGGCCGCGCTGGACGTCGGCGGTCACGGGATTGCCGTCAACCCGCGCACCGGCGCCACCAATCTCCCTCGCGTCTTTGCATGCGGCGATGTCGTGCGTCGGACGGAGATGGCGGTGGGGGCGGTGGGCGCCGGGAAGATCACGGCGCGCGCGGTGGCGGAGTTCCTCGGCACGGGCGCGGCGCACGGCAGCGTGCGGCCGTTTTCGGTGCATATCGGCCGGGTGCGGCCGGAGGAACACGCGACGTTCATGCAGGAGGCCGATGCCGGGCCGCGTGTGGCGCCGGCGGGCGGCGTCGCGGCGGGGTTCGACGGCGATGAAGCGGGACGCGAGTCGCGCCGCTGCCTGCACTGCGATTGCCGGCGGACGTCCGATTGCCGCCTGCGGGATTTGGCGATCCGGTACGGGGCGCGGCCCGCGCCTTACAAGGTGGAGCGCCGTGCCTTCGAGCAGGACCGGCGGCATGGGGAGATCATCTACGAGCCCGGTAAGTGCATCCTGTGCGGGTTGTGTGTGCAGGCCGCGGAGCGGGCGGGTGACGTGCCGGGCCTCACGCTGGACGGGCGCAGTTACGATGTGCGGGTGCGGGTGCCGCTTGGCGGGGACATCGCCTCGGCGCTGACCCGCAGCGCCCGCGAGTGCGTGGCGGTGTGCCCCACGGGCGCCCTGGCGCTGAAGGAGTGCGACCCTTGAGAATAACTTTGCATCGGTCGCGATTCATCGGCGGTTTCCTCGGACTGCTGCTGGGCGGCCTGACGTTGCACACCGGTCACGCCGCGCCGCCGCCCGGCGGGAACTGGCCGGCCTGGCGCGGCGACGGTTCGGGCGTCAGTGATGCGACCAACCTGCCGATGACCTGGGACGCCACCAACGGGGTCGCCTGGCGCACGGAACTGCCGGGCGAGGGGAGTTCCTCGCCGGTTGTCTGGGGTCGGCGTGTCTTTGTCACCACCTCCACGGATGGCGGCTCGAACCGCTGGGTGCTCTGCCTCGACGCGCACGACGGTCACTTTCTATGGCAGCGCCCGATTCCGGCCGGGCGAATTCCGCGCACCGACCCGAAGGCCGGCTATGCGCCCGCCACGCCGGCGACTGACGGTCAGCGCCTGTATGTGTTCTTCGATGCGCCCGGCCTGATGGCTTTCGACATGGACGGTACGCCACTCTGGACGCTGCCGCTCGGGCCGTTCAAGTCGCCGTACAACATGACCAGTTCCCCGCTCATGTTCCGCGATCGCGTGATCCTGTGCTGCGACCAGTCGGGCGACGGGTTCATTCTGGCGGCCGATAGCGCCACCGGGCGCCTGCTCTGGAAGACGCCGCGCAAACTGAACTGCCAGTACAGTACGCCGCTGCTGGTCGAACACCGGGGCGCGTGGCAGGTGGTGGTGGGTGCGTCAACAGTCAAGTCGTACGATGTCATGACCGGCGGCGAGATCTGGACCTGCCGCGGCCTGACCGGTTGCGTTGCGCCCAGCCCGGTCTTCGGCGGCGGCCTGGTCTATGCCACGTCGGGCCGGAATGGGCCGACAGTGGGAATCGATCCGGGCGGGACTGGCGACGTGAGCGAGACGCATGTTCGGTTGCAGGTCCCGACCGGGGGCCCCTACGTGCCGTCGCCGCTCTATTGCGCCCCCTGGCTCCTGCTGCCGGCGGACGACGGCGTTGTGCGCGGCGTCGACGCCCGGGGCAGCGTGCAGGTGGTGGCCCGGTTGCGCGCGCATTTCACCGCCTCGCCCGTCCTGGGTGGCCGCCACCTCTATTGGACGGCGGAGTCGGGCGATACGTTTGTCCTCGATGCGGAAGGACTGCGCGCGTCTCCGCCTGCGCTGCCTGTGGTCGCGGTCAATCCCCTGGTCGGGCGGTGCCTTGCCTCTCCCGCCATGGCAGGCGGGCGCCTGTTCATCCGGACGACGCAGGCGCTGTACTGCCTTGCGGGCGGCGCAAGGTCCACCCCCGTGGCGGCCCGGTCCGGTTTGACCCCTGCCGGTTTTGCGGAGTTGAAGAGCCGGTTCGAGCGGCATCCGGCGCCGGACGGTGACGATATTCCGGTGCGGCTGGCCGTGGTCGACGCGATGGCGCCGTTGGGCGACGATGAGGCGGTGGCCTTTCTGAAGGAGGCGGCGATCAAGGACCCGCACTGGGATGTCTGTGAAGCCGCGGCCAAGTCCCTCGCGGCACGGGACGGGCAGGCGGCGGCGGGGGCACTGCTCGACCTGGCGGGTGACGGGCGCGGCTACATGAAAATCATTACCGCCGGGGGCCTCGGGCGCCTGCGTGTGATGGCCGCGGTGCCCGTGCTGGTCAAGGAGGTCGCGGGCAGGGATCCGTTCGTGCGGATCGCGTCGTTGCAGGCGCTGGCGGAGATCGCCCTGGCGCCGGAGGCCGATGTCGCGCCGATCCTGGCCGCGCTTGGAACCGGCCTGAACGATACCGAGGGGTCCGTGCGGCTTGCGGCCGTGCGCGGGCTGTCAGCCGTCGCTGTGCGGGACGGCCTGGATCGCGCGCCGGTCGCCGCCTTGCTGCAATCGCGTGTCGCCGATGCCAATCCCGCGGTTGCCGACGCGGCGCGCCGGGCGACGGCTCGCCTGGCGGCAGGGCGACCTTGACGGTGCGTGGCGGGTTGCCTAGAGTGACGACTTTACGGGAGACAGGCGGCGCGCATGATCCGGATCATCAATCGCTATATCCTCAGGCAGTACCTGGTGCCGCTGACGTATATCCTCAGCGCCTTTTGCCTGATGTATGTCATTGCCGACCTGTTCGAGCGGTTCCCGGATTTCGTGCAGGCCAAGGTGCCGCTCCTGCAGGTGCTCCAGTATTACGGGTACTACCTGTTCGCGGTCAACGGGTTCGTCCCGTTCATCGTGGTCATTCTGCCGATCGTCCTGTTGCTCGGGGCCTTGTACACCCTGACGATGTTTGCGCGTCACAATGAACTGACGGCCATGCTCGCCAGCGGCGTGAGCATCCGGCGCCTGATGACGCCCTTCCTGTTCGTGGGGTTCTGTGCCAGCGTATTCTGCGCGGTGTCGCAGGAAACGCTGGGTCCTTACGCGACGCGGTGGATTTCCGAGTTCAACCGGAGCATGAGCCGGCGCGGGACCGGCGCCGGCGGCGACCTGATCAAGGACTACTTCTACCACACGGGCGCCACGCACCGGCAGTGGGAGATCGGCGAATTCAACCCGCGTCAGCCGACCCGGATGGTCAAGGTCAAGGTCAACCAGGAACGGCAGGACGGCAGCCTGGCGGTCGAGTACGTCGCCGGCCGCGCCGAGTACCTGGATGGCCGGTGGTGGTTCTACGGATTACAGCAGCGCGCCTTCAACGAGTTGGGCGATCCGCTGGGGCCGGTCACCCCGCCGCTGGAAACCCCGCAGGAGATGGCCGAGTTCGGCGAGGCGCCGGCCGATTTCGTGAGCGAACTGATGAAAACCGATTTCCTGTCGTCGTTCGACATGAAGCGGTACCTCGACAGCCGGCCGGACATGAAGGGGCCGAGCCGGACGCGCCGTGAGGTCGACATCTTCTCGCGCCTGGCCATGCCGTGGTCCTGCATGGTCATGATCCTGCTCAGCCTGCCGGCGACGGCGGGGGGGGTGCGGCGGCCCGCCTTGCGCAGCGTGGCCTTCGGGCTGGGGGCCTTGTTCCTGTTCTACTTTCTGCTCCAGAGCGGCATCATCCTCGGCAAAGTCGGGGCCATGGAGCCGTGGCTGGCGGGTTGGCTGCCGAACATCGTGTTCCTGGCGCTCGGCGGCGCGCTCACGTGGCGGTTGAGGTGAGATGCCGGCGGATGTACCAGGCGATCGTTGACACCCCGCCCAGGCCGACCATGGCCAGGCTGATGTGGCCCATCGAATAGGCCAGGGATTGCTTGCCGATACCGCTGCCGATCAGCGCCACCCACGCCGCGCTGGGCAGGTAGCCCAGGAACGATCCCACCAGGAAGACCCGGTGACGCACGGGGGTCAGGGCGAAAATGAGATTCGGCACGATTCCGGCGATCGGGATCTGACGCACCAGGAACACGCTGAACATCGACGGATGCTGAAGCAGATCACGCAGCCGGCTGTTGCGCTCGATCCGCCGTCGCACCCACTCCCGGCCGCTCCACCGCGCGAAGACGAACGTCAGGTACGAACCGAACAGCGAGGCGAACTGCCCCAGCAGGAAGCCCCGCATGAACCCGAACAACATGCCGCCGAGGAGGCAGAACATCAACCGGGGGACGCCGGCGGCAATCAGCAGCGTCGTGACGGACAGGAAGACGATGGGTCCCAGGATGCCCGCCGCCTGAATCGCGGTCTTCCAGGCGCTGACGTCGGTGACATATTTCTTGAGCGGCGTCAGGTGCACCGTCGCCATGCAGAGCGCCACGACCAGCGCCATTAGCAGGAATTTGCGGCCCGAGGCGCCCGCCGACGTCGCGGCCTCCATCTCGAGTTCAACCGGCGGCGCCTCCAGCCACTCGTCGCTTGACGACGGCGGTTTGCCAGGCAGGTCCGATGGAGGAGGGGACGCCTTCCGGTTCATTCTTCCAGCCCCTCCCGGACCATGATGAAGGCGGTGACCCATTTGCCCTGGGAGTAATTGAAGCCGTGGTGCGTTTCCAGCATGCGGACCGGGCCGGCGCGCAGGGACTCCCACTGCCGGTCCACCTTGGGCTGGGTGACCACCAGGACCCCCGGGCCCGGCCGACGCGCCCAGGCGGGGATGGCGGCTTCATCGAGGGCTTCCACGGGGCCGCGGTTGAGGTAGAAGGTGAGGGTCGGTTCGCCGAACCCGCAGGTGGCCACGGGCGCCTGAATCGATGTGCGGTCGTTGATGGCAGCGGCCAGGCGCGGCGCGAGCTTGACCGCTTCGACGGCGGGAAGCAGCCGCAGCGACACCGTCAGAACGAGGAGACTCATTCCGGCAAGCAGTGTCAGCACGGCGGCGGCATGGCGCCCGCGCCGGTGATGCACGAGGGTCAGCCAGGTCATGCCGGCCAGGACCACGCCCGCCGATGCCGCCGGCACCCGGATGCCGTAGATGGGCACAAACCACGGGGCGACAATGAGGGTGCCGCCCAGGAGGGCGCCGGTGAGCCCGAATACCCAGCGGCCGGCGGCGGCCAGCCGCGGTCCCGACGGCGGTCCCGTCAGGATGCGCGCAATGCCCGTCGCTGTGAGCAGGGCGAGCGCCGGCCAGGCGGGCAGGACATAGTGCGGCAGTTTGGTGGCCACGGCGCTCATCAGCACGACGATGGGGAGCGCCCAGGCCAGGAGCATCCGGCGCGCGGGCGGCACGGAGAGGGGCACGGACGTGGAGCGTCCCAGTGCCGGCAGCAGATAGAGGGTCCACGGGAAGAACGTCAGGGCAATCAGCGGCAGGTAGTAAAACGCGAACAGCACTGAGCGGCCGCCGTGGCTTTCCAGCGGCGTCACGGCGCGATCCACCACGTGATGTCCGAGCCCCCGCCGGGCCAGTTCGCCGCCGGTGGCGGCATTGGCCGGGAGGCCCCACGCGAGGAAGGCCGCCGTGCCGACCAGGACCGCCAGGAGCAGCCAGGGCAGGTAGGCGCGCATGTTGAATGCGGCCTGACGGCGGGTGGCGACCATGATGGCGCCGATGGCCAGCAACGGCACGACGAGTCCGACCGGTCCCTTGGTGAGCAGGGCGGCGGCCAGGCAACCCGACAGACAGGCCATGTGCTGCCAGCGCAGGCCATCCAGCCATGACTTCAGAAAGGCGGCGATCGCGCCCGTGATGCAGAGCAGCAGCAGGGCATCGGTCGTGGCGGCCGTGCCGCTGACCAGCAGCAGGGGTGTGGACACCATCATGGCGGCGGCCAGAAGCCCGACCAGGGGCCCCGCCAGGCGCAGGCCGATCCAAGCCGTCAGGAGCGCGGCCCCCGCTGCGGCCAGCGGCGCGACGGCGCGGCAGGTCATCTCGCCGGGCCCGAACAGGCGGACCGGGATGGACATCAGCCAGTAGATCAGGATCGGCTTGTCGGGTCGCAGGTTGCTGTTGAAGGTGGGGTAGAGGTAGTTGCCGGTCCGGACCATTTCCACGGTGGCCCGCGCGAAGCGCGGTTCGTCGCGGTCCCACAAGGTGGAGGATGAGGTCACCAGGACGTAATGCGCCAGGGTGGCCAGGACGATCAGCAGGAGCAGTCGGCCCCAGGCGGCGCGGGCGGCCGCATCGGTCCAGTGCGCACGGCGGCGTCCGAGGATGGCGGCCGCCCGGGAGATCAGCCAGAGCGCCGCGAGGGGGCCCCAGACGAGCAGGAAAGTCAGCAGGAATGGCATGGCGCGGGCCCAGGGCAGTCGCAGGCTCTCGGCGACAATGAGCAGCACGGCCGCCGCGGCGAACCAGCGGCGGCGGGGCAGACGACGGAACCGGTTGACCAGTCGGATGGCGATGGCCCCGGCGAGCAGGCCGAACGCCGCGCCAGCGAGCGTGTCGGCGGGATAGTGCCGTCCGTCGTAGATGCGGCCGGCGGCGACCCCGGCGGTGCCGAGGACGGCGGCGGCGCCCGCCAGGGGCGATGCCTGCATCAACGGGGCGCACAACGCGGCGACGGTGGCCACATCGCCGCTGGGAAACGAGTCCGACGTGGCGCGGCTGGGACGTTCGCGACCCACGCCAAGCTTGAATGGCCATACGAACAGGCCCACCAGGACCAGGGCCAGGGTGACATGCAGGGCGCGGCGACGGCAGCCTAGCACGCCCATGGCCATGGCCAGGAGGAGGATGACATTGCCTTTGCCGAAGGGGCGGAGGAGGACAAAGAACTCCTGGATCACGTGACGGGGCCCCACCCGGTGCGAGAAAGTGCGGACGGCGGCGTCTATGGCGCCATCGAACGGCAGCACGGCGGCGGCCAGGATGAAAAGCACGGCGGCGGCCAGCAACCAGGGCAGGCGGTACGCGCGTTGTAGGGGATTCATCCGCATGGGGGTGTAGTCAACCAGCGGAGACGCCGTGCCGTCAAGGGAAAGCGGCGGGCAGGGGAAGGAGTCAGGAGACAGAATTCAGAATTCAGAATGAAAGGTCTGTGCCCGAAGTCCGAATTCTGACTCCTGAATTCTGGCTTCTGAATACTGGGAGAATTAGGGGATTGGCATCCGGGGTCGGTGCCGGTAATCTACGGCCCTCAATCGACCTGCGGAGAGAGGCTTATGAAAGAGTTGGAAGAAGGATCGCGCCTGACGCTGGATTTCGGCAAGATCGCCAAGGTGGCCAAAGTGAGTCCCGATGTGATCCCGGTGGCCGTGCAGAATGCGGACACGCATGAAATCATCCTGATCGCCTACACCAACGAGCGGGCGATGAAGGTCGCGATTGACACGAAGACCGCCGTGTTCTGGAGCACCTCCCGCAACGAACTGTGGGAGAAGGGCAAAACGTCGGGGGAGACCTACGAACTGGTCGAAATCCTCGTCAACTGCGAGCAGAACTCGCTGGTGTACAAGGTGCGGCCGAAGCGCGGCGGGATCTGCCATACGAAGAACGCCGCCGGCCAGGCCCGCAACTGCTACTACCGGCGCGTGAACCCGAAGACCCTGGCGCTCGAAAACCTCGACCCTTGAGCGTCTTGCACGATACGCGTCAAGACGGCTGAGGGGGTGCCTTGACCCTCACGCTATCAGGTGCTAGTTTTCCTTCATGAGATACAACGGCGTCATTCTCAAGAAGTTTGCTGTGATGGATGACGAAATCACGCGACTGAGGGCGCTTGGGCCGGTTACATCCGCGCGGCTGGATGGGGACCATTTTCTGAAACACGGGATTGAACGAGCGCTTCAGATTTGCGTCGAAATTGTTGTCGATGTTGCACAACGCATTCTGTCGCTGGAGGGTCGGCCACCGGCCCCCACAGCCTTCGACGCGGTCAATGGGCTTGAGGCGTTGCGAATCATCGCATCGGCGGAACGGTACCGTTCCATGATTCAGTTTCGCAATTTCGTCGTTCACCGGTATGAACGGGTGGACTCGATTGTTCTTGTCGAGATACTCAACCGTCATCTCGACGACCTGACCGCTTTCCGGGACGAAGTCACAGGTGCAGCATGACGCTGGACATGGACGAGTTGGCCGCCGCTTTTGCGGAAGATTCGCGAGTCGTTTTGGCTACCATTTTCGGTTCAGCCAAGGATGGCACGGTGCGTGATGGAAGTGACGTGGATGTCGGGGTCTTGTTGTCGCCTGCACTGGGCCCGCTCGAATTCTACTCATACTACGTTGAAAAGACCGCCAGACTGAGCGCTATTCCTGAGTTGGATCTGGTGGATCTCAATCATGCCGGCAGTGTACTGGCATTTGAGGCGTTGTGTGGCCGGCGCCTCTTCGTCCGGGACAACGAAGCCGTGGCGGCTTTCTCGTCACGAGTTGCGCGAGAGTACGAAGACGATATGCTTCACGCGGAAGTCACTCCGCGCCGCTGAGGCCCACCTCGCGGCGGGAAAAGCGCCAGATCCCGAAGCCGGCGACCGCGGCGACATAGGCGCCGCCGAGCATGCCCGCAGCCCGAATCGCCATCGCCCACGTCACCCGCCTGCCATCCGACAGCAGGGGCACCGGGTCGAGCGCGAGCAGGGGATGGGTGACGACGTTCATCGCCCGGAAAGCCTGGAGCACGACTCTATCCAGCGCGCTCTGGACGGGCAATCCGCCTTCGTGCGGAACGTAGAAGACGCCGGTCACGGCCACGGTGTCCACATAGCCCGCCGACGCCAGCAGCACGAGCACGAATACCGCCACGAACACGGCGACGGGGAACGAGAGCAGGCAGCCGGCCGTGACCCCCAGGGCGGCCAGGAACGCCAGGCGCGCCAGCACCACGATCAAGCCGCGCAACAGATTGGGGATGAAACCCCCGTCTGCGACGAGGAGTTCCATGCCGCCGGATCGCGGATCGACAATGACTGTGGCCGGGTCACGGCCCGGATCGTTCGTGAAACGGATATGCACGCCGTCGGGGCCGCAGGCGGCCGCGGGAATGGACAGGACGACCGGCATGGCGGGGTAGTTGGTGACGGTCAGCACGGCCACCGGCGCATCGACGGGACCGAGGGTCCACCGACTTGCGATCGGCAGGCGCTCCGGCCGGGATGAGCCCAGGCGGACCCGCAATTCCATGGGACCGGCCGGCCGCCACCGAGACCCCATGCTGACACCTTTCACGGGAAACAGGATGTCCAGCGATTCGCCCGGCCCGATGGTGACGGGTTGGGGCAGATCGGGCGCCACCGTTTCGCGCGCCGCGAGCAACGCGGCGATGTCGTCGGCGGCCGGATTGGCAGATCGCGTGCCGGCCACGATGGCGATGACAATGAGGCCGGCGGCCAGCAGGGCAACGGCATCGAGCACAACGATGCCAAGCCACTTGCCGAACCAGACCTCCCAGCGGCGGACGGATTTGGTCAGCACGATGAAGAGTCGCCGGTCCTGCAGTTCAACCGCCATCGAGGCGCACCCTGCCCACAGTGTGGTGGCCGAGAGCAACCCGACGACGGCCGCCAGGGCATATTCCAGCAGGATCCGCAGCCGTCCGGCCGGGGTGCCGTCACCTTGCACCAGCAATGGGAGCCCGACCAGGAGCAGCAGGAGGGCGGCCAGCAGGGACACGACCACCCGCGACCGCACCGCATCGCGCAGCGTCAGCCGGACCACCGCGGCAATGCGGGTGAGGCTGGAGGATAGGCTGAAGGCTGAAGGCTGAAGGCTGTCAGGCATGCGGTTCATTTCCTTGGTATTGCCGGCATGTTTCCCAAACCCGGCATAGCCGGAACGAAGTCCTAATCGTAATCATAATCTTAATCGTAATCCTTCTTCTTCAGTCCAGTGCCAAGCAAGCCAGGGGAGATTACGATCACGATTAAGATTACGAACAAATCCTTGGGACACCTACAGCCTACAGCCTAAACTGCTTCAGCCTTGGCGTCCCTCTGGGACGCCGCTTGGGACGCCACGACTTCGATGAAGAGCGATTCCAGCGAACGGCCGGCCGGTTCCACCTTCACCGGGCGCCCACATTGCGTTTCAAGGTAGGCCACCATGCTTTCAAGCCGGGTCGGTTCAACGTCATTGAGCGTCAGTCGCCAGGTATGCGGCTGGCGGACCAGATCCCGGACGGCGCCCTGGGCGCAGGCGCGGCCGTTGATGAGGATGGCGACCCGGTCGCAGACGTCTTCCATGTCCGCGAGATGGTGCGAACACACCAGCACGGTCTTGCCGCGGCGGGCGAGCGCCAGGATCAGGTCCTTGACCTGGCGGCAGGCAATGGGATCGAGGCCGGAGGTGGGTTCGTCGAGGAGTACCAGGTCGGGGTCGTGAATGAGCGCCTGGGCCAGGCCCACGCGCCGGGCCATGCCCTTCGAGAATTCGCCGATCCGCCGGTCCCGCGCGGCCGTCAAGCCGATCAGTTCGATGAGTTCGTCGATTCGCTGTCGGCGCGCGGGCCCGGTCATGCCGCTGAGGCTGGCGTAGAAGTCGAGCGTTTCGACGGCGGTCAGGTACTTGTAAAGATAGGACTCCTCCGGCATGAACCCGATGTGGGCGCGGGTGCCCACATCGCGGGGCGAGCGGCCCAAGACGCGGAGTTCCCCGCGGGTCGGGTAAAGCAACCCGAGGATCATCTTGATCGTGGTGCTCTTTCCCGAACCGTTCGGCCCGAGCAGGCCGAAGACTTCCCCCCGGCGGATGTCGAGGCTCAGGTCCCGGACCGCCTGCACCTTTGGGCGGCCCCAGAAATCGCGGTAGGTCTTGCAGAGGCCGCGGGCCTCGATCACGGGGGGGGCATCAGTCAGGGGCGTACTCATGGTTAGAACTGCCGGTGGCGGAAGGCGGCCATGCCGAGGCACAGCACGCCCGCGGTGTAGACGAGACCGTACACCGACGCGGCGCCGACGGTGCGCCAGCCGAACGGCGCGCCGCCGGACAGGTCGTCGGCCGGCCAGAATCTCTGCAGATCGGGGAGGAGGGTCCGCAGGCTGAGGGCGGCGGCAGGCCACCGGTTCAGTTGGTCGGCGGCGTAGCCCGATATCAGCCCCGAGAACAGGAGGCACAGGAGGATCATTACGGTGGGGGTGAGGCGGAGGCGGGCCGCGAGACCCAGGGCGAGCGCCGCCAGGATCAGCAGGCCCACCCCGACCAGCACGGCGGCCGGAACGAGACGCCCGTCCAGAAACTGCCCGAGGCGGCCGGGGTGTCCTTCGGCATCGACCCGGCTTACGGCGAGGACGACAACGGCCAGTGCCGGCAGGAGCAGGATCCAGGTCCAGGCGGGCATGGAGCGCCCGGACCGCCAGTTGATCACGGCGGCGGGCACGAGCGTCACGACGGGTACGGCAAGCAGCAGGCGCACTCCGAGCCAGTCGGTCTCGAAATAGCGCGGCGTCAGGCGTTCGGCCAGCAGCGCGGCGCAGGTGGACGAGGCCACAAAGAGAGCCACGACGCCGCACACGGCCGCGAATTTGGCGAGGAAGAACGTACCGCGTCCGATGGGCCGGCAGAGGATGGTGAGAATGGTGCCGTCCCGGGTCTCCGTCGAGAGGGTGGAGCAGGCGGCGAAGGCGACGAGGATGGCGCCACCGGTGAACTCGAACGCCAGCGCGCTGTCCCGCGCGAGGTCGGTCTGCTGACCCAGTTGGTGAGCGGTCAGGAGCGGCAGGACGATGGACAGGGCGGCGGAGGCAAGAGTGATGAGCAGGCAGATCGGCTGGCGCACCAAGTCGGTGAACGCCAGACGGGTCAGGACGCCGAACCGCATCAGGCTCGCCGCGCTCATGTCAACCGGTCCGTTACCGTACCTGCTCGACGGTGATGGTCTCGTCAACCTGTTCGCGCAAGGACCGTTCGATGCCCTGCTTGATGGTCATGGTCGCGTGGGGGCAGCAACCGCAGGCGCCCTTGAGACGCAGTTTCACCGTCTTATCCTCGATGCCAACGACCTCCAGGTCGCCGCCGTCGGCTTGCAGATACTTCCGGAATTCTTCCAGTTTCGCTCGGATCTTCTGTTCCATGGGATGTGTGCCCTTTCAAGAACCTTATTATGGCAGAGAGGGGCGGTAGGTTCAAGAATGAGGATTGCCCGGCTTCGCGTTTGCAGCGGTTGACGACGGTGGCCAGGCCGTGGCATCATGCTCGCATGACTTTCACCGTAACATTGGATCGCGACGAAACCGGCATGTGGATTGCCGAATGCCCCGCTATTCCCGGCTGCGTCACCCAAGGCGCCACGCACGATGAAGCCATCGAGATGATCAAGGACGCCATCGTCAGTTGCCTGGAGGTCCGGGCCGAATTGGGCATGCCGCTCACCGTTGAAACCGCTCGCGTCGAGGTCACGGCCTGATGTCCGACCCCCGCCTGATGTCCGGGCGGTGCGGCTGCACTACTTGCCGACGAGTTCAATGCCACGGCTGACCGCGTTCTCTGAACCTGTCGCCCTGCTTCCCTCAACGCCTTGCCACGATCCCGTCTGTCACACCTGGCCGGTGCGCTGGAGCGCCATCTGGTAGGCTTGCGTGTAGTTGCGGCCGAGATTGCTCCAGTCAAAGTGTTCCGACATGCTTTGGACGCGGTTGCGCTGGGCAATGCGTTCGCGGCGTTCGAGCTGCAGGAAGTCGAATATCGAGTTGGTCATCTGGGTGGCAGCCGTATCGAACGAGGCATAGCGCCGGTTGAGCACGGAGAGTCCATCCTTGTCGTGTCCCGGCATGTTCAGGTCCAGGTAGGTGCCCAAGCCGGACAGGTTGCTGGTGATCGACGGCAGGCCGAGGGCGGCGCACTCGAGCGGGGCATAGCCCCAGGGCTCGTACGAACTGGGGAAGACGCCGAGATGGCAGCCGCGCACGAATTGGTCATAGTCCATGCCGAAGAGCGGATCGTTGGTCGTGACGAAATCGGGGTGATAGACCACCTTGACGGGATCGGTCGGCAGATTGAAGAGCGAGCAGGCCCGGATCTGGTTGAGGATTTCGTCGTTCTGGTCGTCCACCAGGTCATGGGTCATGACGGTGGGCATGCTCTGCGAGCGCCACGCGTGCATCAGGCGGCGCAGGCGCAGGCGCCAGTAGTCGTCGACCAGCTCATCCAGGCTGCGCGACTTGCCGGTGGCGGTGGCGACGAACAGGCGTTCGCCGACCTGGCTCATGATGGCTTCGCAGTCCTTGCGCATCTCCTGCATCATGGCGCGGCGGCGGAGCGCCTCGGCATTGATCGCCCGGATGGGTTGGCGCGTGATGAGGAAGCAGACGACCGTGCGATTGGTTCCGGCCTGTTTCATGCGCCAGTTCAGGCGCGCCAGAGATTCGACGGTGAGGTCGAACCCCTTGTTCCGGTACTCGTAGCGGCCCGAGGTGAACAGGTAGAGGGTGCGGTCCAGGTCGAACGAGTAACTGGGGAAGAAGTGGGCCATCACGAACTCGTTGATCTTCTCCTTATAGAGGCGGTGCAGGTTCTGGAACTCGTGCAGGGCCGCGAACCGCTCGATATTCAGGCCGTTCGGCAGGAGGATATCCGGCTTGCGTCCGAGCAGGTACTCGCATTCATAACTGGTGATATCGCTGACCGTGGAGAACACGGTGGCCCCGTGGGCGGCGGCGCGCTCGAGGCGGACCTGGGGCTCGATGTTGAAGCGGCGGGCGTCCGCCTCCCAATCGACGAACGGCACGTGGTCATAGAACCAGGGGTCGTTCATGGCCAGGTAGCGGCCGAGCAGGGTGGCGTGGGTGGTGAAGACCATCGACAGCGGCACGTTGGCGCGGCGGAGTTCGGGAATGGCGGAGCCGCCCATCCATTCATGGAAATGGGCGATCATCGCGCGCCGGGCGGTTTGGGCGCGGGCCACGGCGCGGAAGAAATTCTCGACGGCCCAGCCGAAGGCCAGGACCTGGTTGACGAGATCGTCCTCCGCGTTGAACGCGATGCCGTGGTGTTCCCAGTAGAGATACTTGATTTCCGGGAGGCGGGGAAAGACGGAGCGGGGGTTGATGAGGATGGCGCGCGGCCGGCCGGTGATCAGCCAGTGCCCGTACCGGGCCTCGATGCCCAGTTCGTGCAGCGCGCGGAGGACGTCACGGTAGAACCCGGTGGGCTGCGATTCCTCGAATTCGGTCGGTGAGATCTGCGGGTTGTACGGGCCCACCAGGCAGTAGCGGTGGCCCCAGTGGGCGACGACGCTGGGCACCTTCGAACGAATCACGGTGTAGATGCCGCCGACCTGCTGGCAGACTTCCCAAGCCACTTCGAAAAGCAGCGGCTTCGTGGAGGCGGCGCTCGCCTCCGCGTCCAACGGCGTTCCCTCGGGTGTATGTGTTGCCATGACTTATGTTCCCCGGCGTCCTTGAGGCACCAAAGCAGTCTTGTACAATCCGGGGCCCCGTCGCGCAAGTCCGATCGGCTGCCCCGGTTGCTTCACCCGAATCCTTAGCGAAGCGTGGCGGCGGTGCCGCCGCGCTTCGCCAAGGATGTT
>CAZTAJ010000084.1:0-18968 GCA_964611575.1 uncultured Verrucomicrobiota bacterium | reverse complement strand
CCAATTCATTGGCCTTCCCGCGCGCGCCATCCCCCAGTTGAGAAAGTCGGGCTAGACTCAATGGCACGAGTCAGAGCCCGGACAAATTCTTCCACACATGGACAGGGGTCGGAGCGGTTGAACGGCATCCGCCATGAAGATCCCCGGGGAACGTCCCCTACAGGCTCTTGTCTGTCCGGAAGGGCAGTGCCGGCAGGCCGTCCCGGTTGAAGAGATTGGCCCAGGGATGCCGCGCGGCCCAGGCATAGCGCACCGCAACCGGTTCCGCCACCGCCGCGTTCGAGACCACCACCGTCGCGCCGTCAATCACGGCATCGGCCCAGACAAACTTCATGTCCTTGCCGGCCACCGCAAATCCCTGCAGCTTGTCGCCATGCTTGAAGGCCAGGCCCTGGCCGACATGGGTGAAGCTGATGCGGACCTTGCTGCCCTCAATCTGATGGGACTGATAGGTCGGACCGTAGATCTCGACCTTCTGGCCATACACCATGCCCAGCGCCACCCGACAGGCCCGGACGCCGTAACCGGACTTATTGACCGGATGAACGCCGGGGCCGAGATCGCTGCTGATGGCCATGGCCGTGTTAGGGTACTGCATGATTTGAATGTGAGTTTCACGGTAGGCCCCATCGTCCGGCACGGTCGGCGGCAATGCACCAAAAGCGTCCGCCTTGCCTGTCACCGGGTCCGCCGGATCCCACGCGCATCCCCCACCGCTGCTCTTCTGGACATAGAGGAACGGAAAGTCACCCTGGCCCCACTCCTTGCGCCACCCGCGAATCAGCGCGCCCATCAGCGTGTATTGGTCCACGCCCTCGATGGCCGTGCCGCTCTCGCCCTGGTCCCAGAGCACGCCGCGAATGGCAAAGGGGATGAACGGCTTGATCTTGGCGGCATAGAGATGGCCGATTTGTCCACCGCACTCGCCCGCCTTCAGCGCCGGCGCGGGTTTCCGCGGCGCGGGTTTACCCTTCCGTTGATCCGGAGTCAGTTTATCCCACTCGGCCTTGGCCTGCTCGAACTTGACCATTCCTGCGGCAACCCGCTTCTGGGCGTCTTCAAAAGAGTACGTGGCGGCATACTTGGCGACCACGGCCTTGCAGGCCGTATCGTTGGCATACATTCCCTCGCTCAGCCAGAAGCCGGACGGGGTCCCGCCGACCGCGCCCACCAGCAATCCGACCGGGACGTCCAGCTTCTGCTGCAAGGGCAGCCCGAAGGAGAACAACAGGGCCGAGGTCTTCCGGATGGCCTCCGGAGTCGCCTCCTGCCAGCCGGGATTACCGCTGCGGATCAGGCGCAATTTTGGGTAGGTCCCGCCCGCTGCCGCGGCCAGCACCGTGTCGCCGTTGGTGTAGGAAGCGACCGGCATATCCATGTTTGACTGTCCGGACCCCACCCAGACTTCGCCCACCAGCACGTCTTCCAGGGTCAGGGTGTTGGTTCCGGCCACGGTCAGCACCTCCGGCCCGCCGGCCTGAAGCACATCGAGATTCACGCGCCAGTGGCCCTGCCCGTCGGCCACGGTGCTTTTCTCCTGCGCCCGGAACTTAACGGTGACCTTTTCGCCCGCCGCTGCGGTGCCCCAAATCGGGACGGCCATATCCCGCTGGAGGACCATATGGCTGCTCAAGACCGCCGGCAGCTTCACCTCCGCCCAGGCCGGGACCGTTGAAAGAACCATACCCACGCCCGCGATCCATGCCAACCGTAGTCTGTTCGTCATGCTTTGTATCCCCCCGTTCCAGGCCTGCAGATGACACCCGCCCCCGGGTGCCGGTCGAGACAGCCCGCCTCAGCAAACCATGCCTGGCCACGCACGAAAGCGGACTCCCGCAAGCAGAAGATGCCCACTTGCCCCTTGTTTGGCAAGACCTGTTCTGGTAAATACAACGCTTCATATGTGTGCCCAATCCATGAAAAAGACAACGCCACCGAAAAAGGCCGTTCCGGTCGTACAGGAACCTGATCCCAAGGCCGCGCCCGCACCCCTTCTCGACGATGCCACCCCCTTCTTCAGGGCCGTCGACTGGGGGGCGTTCTGGACGGCCTTCATCGTCACCCTGATTGTCTACGGCCTGACCCTCGCGCCCACGGTTACGCTGGAGGACTCCGGCGAACTGGCGGTGGGCGGCGATCACCTGGGAGTGCCGCATCCCCCCGGCTACCCGATCTGGACCATCATCGTCTGGCTGTTCACCAAGCTGTTCTTCTTCGTCCATTACCGGGGCCAGCCCAATCCGGCCTGGAGCATCGCGTTCGCATCGGCGTTTTTCGGCGCCTTCGCCAGCGGTTTGACGGCCATCCTGATCTGCCGTTCCGGACGCGATATGCTGCGCAGCATCAAACGCACGACCGAGTTGATCGGCGAGCGGGCCGAGGGCTTGATCTGCTGGGCGGGCGGCGTCGCCGCCAGCCTCGTATTCGCCTTCAGCCCGGTCACCTGGTCCCAGGCGGTTATCGTCGAAGCCTATTCGCTCAACGCCTTCTTTCTCGTCATGATCCTGTTCCTGTCCTATGTCTGGATGCGACGCCCCACGGAACGACTGACGGGAATCGCAACCTGCCTGCTGGGCATGGCCCTGTTCTGCCTCGCGGTCATGATCTCGCGGCTGGGCCTGCACCTCATGAAGTTTACCGACTTCTGGCAGGTGGGCATCTACTATGTGCTCGGCATCGGCCTGCTCGTGGCGCTCACGGTCATCATGGGGTTCATCTGGAAACGGCAACCGAACGACCGGCTGCTCTACCTGACCGCGCTGACCTTCGGCCTGGGGCTTACCAATTACCAGGTGCTCCTGCTCCTCCTCGCCTCGCTCGCGGTCGTCATCCTGGTGCGGGACACGGCGCTCTTCCGCGACTTCGCCATCGCCGGCATCCCGTTTGCACTGTTCTATGTCATGGCGTCAACCGGCGTCATCCAGCAACTGCTCGGTCCCGACCTGCGTATCTCGTACATGGGCATCGTTCATCCCACACACCCGACCACCTTCCTTTATGTGATTCTCAACTTCACGGTGCTCGGCCTGGTCTATGCCTTCCTGCCGAACGGCAAACGCGTCGCGCCTTCAATCCTGTGCCTCGAACTCGGGATGCTGGTCTACGCGTTCATGCCGCTGGCCTCGGAAACCAATCCTCCGATCAACTGGGGCTATCCGCGGACCTGGGACGGGTTCGTCCATGCCCTCACGCGCGGCCAGTATGAGAAGATTGTGCCGACGAACATCTTCTCGGTTCAGTTTGTGCATCAGTTGGGCGGTTATATGACCGACCTGCGGGCCAAGTTCACGCTGCCGATCGCGATTCTCGGCATGTTGCCGTTCGCCATCTGGAGCGTCCGCATCGGCCAGACCCGCTTCCGCGCCATCTACGCCGCGGTCGCCCTCGCCGTACTCGCCGTGGGATTGGTCCTGATCGAGGAAGTCCTCGTGCCCACCGGCACCGAGGTGGCCCTGCTGTCCGCAGCCTACCGCCTCATGATCTTCGGCGTCATGGTCCTGATGGGGATCGGCGCGTTTGTCTTCCTGATCAACCAGACCGGCGATCTGGCGGACCGCACGTTCGGGAATGCCCGCACCCCCACCACCGAACGCGTGACCGTCGGCGTGGTGCTGGCCGCCGCGTCCGGGCTCTTGCTGTACATTGTCTTCAAGATCCTGACCTCGATCGGTAATCCCGCCCTGCACCTCACCGCCAACGAAAAGGTCGGCACCGTGCTCGCGGTCATCATCCCCGCCGTTGTCGCCGCCATCGTGACCCACCTGATCCGGGGCCCGGCCAAGCTCGACCTCGACATCGACCGTGAGGATCAGAAGTGGCTCCTGGCCACCCTGGCCGGCTTCATCGTCATGAGCGTGGTGCTGATCGCGCTGGCCAACCCCAAGGGCGACATCCAGGACGAGTTCATCCAGCGCGTGAAGTTCATCTCGTCGCACGCCCTGTTCGCCTTCTGGATCGGGTACGGCCTGATCATGGCGCTGGCCGCGTTCGACACGCTCATGCAGGGCCGGCGCTGGATCATCTGGGGCGGCGCCCTGCTGGTCGCCATCGTCATCCCCGCCATCCCGATCCACGAGAACTATTACAACAAGGAACTGATCCGCACCGACGGCGGCTCCGAACAGAACAGTCATGACTTCGGCTGGCAGTTCGGCAATTACGGCCTGCGCGGCGCCAACGCCATCAATGAGGAACTCTCCCCCGAGGAGGAGCCCCTCCCCAATCCCCAGTATCCCCCCGAAATGGGCCCGGGCGCCGTGTTCTTCGGCGGCACCGATCCGGGACGGTTCGTGCCGACCTACATGATCTATTCCGCCGATGTCCGGCCCGATGTCTATCTGATCACCCAGAACGCCCTCGCCGACAACACCTACATGAGCGTCATGCGCGACCTGATGGGCGACGAGATCTGGATTCCCTCGGTCGTCGACGGCAACGGCGCCTTCCAGAAATACGTCGAGGATGTCCGCACGGGCCGGACCCCCGCCAGCGCCGACATCAAGATCGAGGGCGGCCGCGTCAGCGTCCAGGGGGTGGGCGGCGTGATGTTGATCAACGGCATCCTGGCCCAGATGATCTTTGAGCATAACAAGGCGCAGCGCGACTTCTACGTCGAGGAAAGCTACGTCATCCAGTGGATGTACCCCTACCTGACGCCGCATGGCCTCATGATGAAGATCAATGCCCAGCCGCTGCCCACCCTGCCGCCGGATGGAGTCACCGACGATCTCGACTTCTGGGACTGGTATACCCGCCGTTTCGTGAGCAACGAGAAGTTCCTGCGCGATGTCTGCGCCCGCAAGTCCTTCTCGAAGTTGCGCAGCGCCATCGCGGGCCTCTACACGGTCCGGGGCATGTTCAACGAGTCCGAGATCGCCTTCAAGGAGGCCCTGCAGCTCTACCCGCTCAGCCCGGAAGCCAATTTCCGGCTCGCCGACCTGTACATGCGCTCGAATAAGACGCCGGAAGCCGTCCGGGTGATGGAGACTTTCTGCGATCAGGATCCCGGCAACGATCGCGCCCGCGCCTTCGTCAACGAAATGAAGAACCGTTCGACCCTGAACGGCAAACGGCAGGAACTCGAGGCCCAACTGTCCGGCGGAAAGGGCAACATCGGCGTCGCCCTGGAACTCGCCGACGTCTACCGCCAGCTCGGCCAGGGTCCGCAATTCCAGCAACTGCTCAAGAATCTGATGGGACAGAAAGGCCTCCCGGCACAAGCCTATTTGCGCATGGCGCAAATGGCGGCCGAGGAACGCAACCCGGAACTGATGGAAGGGGCCCTCACGCTGTATACGGAGGTCTCGCCCGCGGACATGCGCGGCTGGCTGGATCTCGCCGCCGTACGCGTGGCCATGCGCCGGAATGACGCCGCCCTGCTGGCCGTGCAACAGGCGGTCCGCGTCGGCAAGGAGGCCGCCGTCACCGTGTTGCGCGAGGACGCCCGATTCGAAGCGTTGCGGCCGACACCCCAGTTCCAGCGTGTGGTCGGCGGCTTCTGACGCCGCCCGGCTACTCCGCCGCCATCACGTCCAGTTCGTAGGCCATCACGCTGAGGGCGTAGACGGCGGCTGTCTCAACGCGCAATACCCGCCGCCCGAACGTGACGGGCCAGGCGCCCGCCGCCCGCGCCTGCTGAAACTCATCCGGTGAAAAATCGCCCTCCGGCCCGATCAGCAGCGCCGCCCCACCGGCCGGCCGGCCGCGCAGGTCCGCACAGACCGCCCGAAAAGGCCGCGCCTCCGCCTCCAGCGAGCCGATGACCAGCGTGTCCGGCCGCCCGGCGGTCTCCAGCCAGCGCCGCAGCGACACCACCGGTTCCACGCGCGTGATCCAGGCCGTCCGGCACTGCTTGGCCGCCTCCGTCGCAATCCGCTGCCATCGCTCGACGCGTTGTGCCGCCCGCCCGCCCTCCAGGCGGACCACCCCGCGGTCGGTCATCACCGGCACGACCGACCAGGCGCCCAGTTCGACCGCCTTCTGGATGATCCACTCCATCCGTTCCCCCTTGGGCACGGCTTGCACCAGCGTCAACCGCCAGTCCGCCGTGGCGCGCCGTCGTCGCTCCCGGACCCGCACGACCACGCCGCCGGGGCCCATCTCCTCGATCTCCCCCCTCGCCTCGCCGCCCAGCCCGTCACACACGGCCACCATGGCCCCCACCCCGGCGCGCAGCACGTCGGTCACGTGATGACAGTCAGCGGGAGTCAGGCGGATGCGCTCGGCACCCCATGCGGCAGGATCGACAAAACAGCGGGGAATCATGGGTCACTCGCCGGGACGAGCCATCGCGTCGCGCCGGGCGAAAAAAGCCGCCACGCGTTCGCGCACCTTGCCGGTCACCGGGTAGTTATCCGGCGTGGACAGGTCGCTGAAGGCCCGCAGCGCTTTCTTCTGGGCTGAACTCAAATGCGCCGGCATCTCGACCAGAACGCGCACGTGCAGATCCCCCCGGCCGTAGCCGTCGAGACTCTTCACGCCCTTGCCGCGCAGCCGGAACAGGCGTCCGCTCTCCGTGCCCGGTTCAATCTTGATCGGGGTGTGCCCATCGAGGGTCGGGGCCTCCACCTCGCCCCCCAGCGCCGCAATATGCATCGGCACGGGAAGCTCACACAGCAGATCGGCGCCTTCGCGCTGGAAGATGTCGTGCGGCTTGACGTGAAGGATCACGTAGAGATCGCCCGCCGGCCCGCCGCGCAGTCCGCCTTCGCCGCGGCCGGCCAGGCGCAGCCGGGATCCCGTCTCGACCCCCGGCGGAATACGCAACGTCAGCTTTTTGCGTGTTTTCTGCCGACCGGTCCCGCGGCACTCGCCGCACGGCTTCGTGATCATCCGACCGCCCCCGCCGCACACCGGGCAGGTCTGCCGGACCTGAAAGAAACCACTGGATGAGATGACCGCGCCCCGCCCGCCGCAATGCCGGCAGGCTTCCTCCGTGCTGCCGGCCGCGCTCCCCTTGCCGCCGCAGGTCGGGCACGGATCGCTCACCGGCAGCGTAATCTCGCGTTGTGCGCCGAAAACGGCTTCCTCGAACTCGATCTCCAGGTCGAACCGCAAGTCGGCCCCCTGCTGCGGACCCGTACGCGACCCCCGCCGGCCGCCGCCGAACAGGTCGTCGAACAGCCCGCCCCCGCCCTCCCCGAAGAGGCTGCCGAATAAGTCCTGCAGGTCCGAGAGGTGGGTGAAGTCACGCGAGAAATCGAACCCGTTGGGACCGAAGGCCGAACGCAACCCCTCGTGCCCGTACTGGTCGTACTGGTGACGCTTGTCGGGGTCGCTCAGCACCTCGTACGCTTCGCTGACCTCCTTAAAGCGGGCCTCGGCCGCCTTGTCCCCCTGGTTCCGGTCGGGGTGGTACTGCATGGCCAGCCGCCGGTAGGTCTTCTTGATCTCGTCGGCCGCTGCCTCCCGGGAGACCCCCAGCACTTCGTAGTAGTCGCGTTTCGCCGTCACCGTTCCGTGCCCGTCTGGGTGCTGAGGTCTTCCTTGAGGTAAGTCAGCACATCCTTGAATTTCGGGAGATTGCCGGGCGCCACCGCCACCAGGGTCTCGTGGGCATTCAACATGGTTTCGGTGAGCGTCCGCTTGTCCGCCGCCAGCGCCAGGACATCGCCAGCCGGCGCCGCCGTCTCATCGGCCGCTTCCATCGTGACGAGTTGGATCAGGCCCAACGTCCGCAGCAGGGCGCCGTTCTTCTCCGTGACGGCCCGCAAGACAAGGGCGCCGTTCTTCTTGCGCGCCGTCAGCGCCAGGCCCGCCAGCACCCCCATGAACGTGCTGTCCATGCCCGTGCAGCGGGCCATGTCCACAATGATCCGCCGACAACCCCGGTCGAGCGCGGTCGTCCCGAACTGTTTGAGCGCGGGCCCCCCCTTGAACGAACCCCGGCCGCCGACCCGGACATACGCGTCCTCCCCCTGGGTGGCCACCTCAAGACTGTCGATTGGAATATCCATGAAGTGTCAGGATATCATCGCGTCTTCGTGCCTGTCAACGCGAGCGGCGATCACAATGACGATCTCGCCCTTGACCGTCCGACCCGCATAGGCGGTCATGAGTTCAGCGCAGGTTCCCACCCGTGTCTCTTCGAACTTCTTCGTCAATTCCCGCCCGACAAACACCGGCCGGTCGCCCAGCACGGCCTCGATTTCGCCGAGGAGTTTCAGCATCCGGTAGGGGGATTCGAACAGCACCACGGGCACCGGGCACTCCGCCAGGTCCCCGAGCAGCCGACGCAGCGCGCCACTCTTGCGCGGCGCAAACCCGGCGAATACGAAGCCGCTGCCCCGGAACCCGCTCAACGCCACCGCCGTGGTCACGGCCGAAGGGCCGGGAATCGACGTCACGGCCACACCGGCCCGCCGGCAGGCCGCCACCATCCGCGACCCGGGATCCGACACCGCCGGCATGCCGGAGTCCGTCACCAGCGCAATCGCCCCCCCCGCCCTGAGTCGCTGCACGACGGCCTCGACCCGCGAGGCCTCGTTGAACTTGTGGCAACTCACCGTCGGCGTGCGGATGCCGAACCGGTCCAGCAGGACCCGCGTGTGCCGCGTGTCCTCCGTCAGAATGGTCTCCACCCCGTTCAGCGTCTGGACCGCGCGCGGCGACAGATCCTCCAGGTTCCCGATCGGCGTCCCTACCACGTAAAGTCCCGGTGTCATCGTTGAATCGCTCCTGGTTGTCGCCCGCTCACCTCACGTGTGCCCAACGAGTCCCCGCACACCGTGCACCGGTAGTCGTGAATCTCGCCCTTCGGCGTCACCAACAATAGCCGCTCGCGCACCGGACGGGCCGTCCGGCATCGCGGACAGTACAACTCCGAGGCCGAAAAGGACTCGAACTGTTTTTGAGGCACTCGTTGACGCATAGGTGCAGTTCGCTTTCTTTCTTCCAAGGAAGTCAGGGTTCAGGGTTCGGGGTTCAGGCCAGATTGCCAGCCCGGGATTGCTGTCGCTAACGACATTTCACCTTCTGACCATACACCGGGTGGGGAACGTTCGTCTTCCCTGAACCCTGACCCCCGAACCCTGAACCCTTCCCCTATCCTCAGAATCTCGCTTGTTGTTTGGCGCTGCCCACTTACAATGGCACGCGTTGTTTCTTTTGTCCGCTTTGGGCCTGAATTTCAATGAGAATCTGCATCGACATCCAGGCGGCCGTCTCGCAACGCGCCGGCGTGGGCCGTTACACCAAGTCCCTCGTCGAGCATCTCGGCGAATTCACAGGCCAGGATCAGGTTGAACTGTTCTTCTTCGACTTCCTCCGCGCCGGCCTGCCTTTCAATGCGCCCAACACCCGGCCCCATCCCGTCCGCTGGGTGCCCGGCCGTCTCGTACAGCAGGCGTGGAAACGGTTTCATGCGCCGCCGTTCCACTGGCTGGCCGGCCGTGCCGATCTCTATCATTTCCCGAATTTCACGATCCCGCCCCTGCCCGTCGGACGCCGCGTCGTGACCATTCACGACATGAGCTTCGTGCGGCACCCGGAGTTCGCCGAGACCCGCAATCTTGATTACCTGAACGCCGTCATCGACGACACCGTCCGCCGCGCCGATGCCATTCTCACCGTCTCGCGGTTCAGCGCCGACGAAATCCGCTCGCTGCTCAAGGTCAGCCCCGACCGCGTGTTCCCGATTCACCTCGGCGTCGATGCAGGTCTGGCCGCCCCGCCGCCCGCCCGGATCGCCGCCGCCCATCGTCGACTGGGTCTGGACCGGCCCTACCTCCTGACCGTCGGCACGCTCGAGCCGCGCAAGAATCTGCCCTTTCTGATCGATGTGTTCGAGCATCTCCGCGGCTGGGACGGCGACCTGGTCATCGCGGGCATGCCCGGCTGGAAGTGCGAACCGATCCTGGACCGCATCCGGAACTCACCCGCCGCCGCGCGCATCCGCTATCTGGAGTATGTCGCGGAGGACGACCTGCCCGCCCTGTACGCCGGGGCGTGGCTCTTCGTGGTGACCTCCTTCTACGAGGGATTCGGCCTCCCGCCGCTGGAGGCCATGGCCTGCGGCACCCCGGTGGTGTCCTCCGCCGGCGGCTCCCTGCCGGAGGTGCTCGGATCGGCCGCCGTGATCGTGACAGGGTTTGACCGCGACGCCTGGACCGGCGCCATCGAGGCCCTGCTGGCGGACAGCGAGCGGCGCCGCGCCCTGTCGTCCGCCGGCCTGCGCCAGGCCGCCACGTTCGCGTGGCGCGACACCGCCCGCCGCACATTCGACGTCTACCGCCAGGTGCTGTCATGAGAGTGGCCATCGATACACGCTGGGTGTTTCGCGAGATCTCCGGCATCGGAGCCCACACCCGCCAGTTGGTCCGCCACCTCGCGCTCCAGGATACCACCACCGAGTATGTCCTCCTTTTCAACGATCCGGCCCTGCGGGATCGCACCCTGGCGGACTGCGGCCTGACGGGACGCGCGAATGTCACCCCTGCCCTGGTGCCCTGGCCCGTGTTCAGCCCCGCCGGCCAGGCGCTGATGCCCCGCTGGCTCCGGCGCAACGGGATCGAGGTCTTCCATTCGCCGAACTACATGATCCCCCTGCTGGCCTTCCCGCGCGGACGCCCCGGCCGCATCAAGGCCATCGTGACGATTCATGATCTCATTCCGCTCGTCGCCCCGGCCGCCACGCCACGCGCGCTCAAACGCCGGCTGTTCCCCCTCTACCGCCGCCTCATGCACGAAGTCGGCGCCCGCGCCGACCGCATCATCGCCGTGAGCGACGTATCGCGCCGTGCCGTCCTGGAACACCTGCGGGTAGCAGACCCCTCCCGGGTCCGGGTGGTCTACAACGGTGTGGACGCCCTCTTCCAGCCCGCCGCCGGTGCAGAGCGGCCATCCCTATCCAGCGGAAGTGATGTGGGGCGGATGTCCCCATCCGCCTCCCGTCCCCGGGTCGTGCTTTACGTCGGCCGCAGCGACCCCTACAAGAACCTGACCGGTCTGGTCCGCGCCTTCGCCGAAGCCCGCCGGCTGACCCCCCTCCCGTTGCGCCTGCGCATCGTCGGCCCCCGCGACCCGCGCTACCCGGAGCCCGCCGCCCTGGTCGATGGACTGAGACTGACGGAAGCCGTCGACTGGACCGGCTATGTGGCGGATGGTGCCCTCGTGCAAGCCTACCGCGATGCCGACGTGCTGGTATTGCCTTCACATTACGAAGGTTTCGGCTTTCCCGTAGTCGAGGCCATGGCGTGTGCCACCCCGGTCGTCTGCAGCGACATCCCCGTTCTCCGCGAGATCGCCGGCGATGCCGCCGACTTCGCCAACCCGGACGCCCCGACGGCCCTGGCGCAGGCCATCGTGAGGATGCTGACCGATGACGATCACCGCCGGATCATGATCGCGCGAGGCCGCGCGCAGGCCGCGCGATTCACCTGGGAACGAGCCGCCCGGGATACCCTTGCGCTCTACCGCGAGACGGCCGCCCTCTGAGGACTCCGCCCATGCCTGTGACTTATCCTTCCCATTGGAGCCGGCGACAGGTGGTCCTCTGCCATGACTGGCTGACTGGCATGCGTGGCGGCGAACGCGTGCTCGAACGGCTTTGCCAGGGTTTCCCTGCCGCGCCGATCTTCACGCTGATCCACAATCCCGCCGCCATCTCGGAGACCATCAACCGGCATCCCATCACAACGTCCGCCCTGCAGCGCATCCCGGGCATCCACGCCCATTACCGCTATTATCTGCCCCTGTTTCCCGCCGCCATCAACGCCATGCGCCCGCCCGCGGCCGACCTGGTTCTGAGCACCAGCCACTGCGTCGCCAAGAGCCTGCGCGCCCCGCGAAGAACCCCGCATCTCTGCTACTGTTTCACGCCCATGCGCTACGCCTGGCTCTTCCAGTCGGAGTATCTCGGGACCCAGCCGGTCAAACGGCTGCTCGCGCGTCCATTGCTGGCCTGGCTGCGGTCCTGGGACCAGCGCACCGCCGGCCGAGTGACGTCCTTTGTGGCCATCAGCCGCCACGTGCAGGAGCGCATCCGCCGGTTCTACGGACGCGAGTCGGACGTGGTCTATCCGCCGGTGGACCTGGACCGCTGGACGCCCGCCGACGATCCGGCCGACGGCGGTTTTGACCTGATTGCCACGGCCTTGGTGCCCTACAAGAAGATCGACCTCGCCCTGGCCGCCTATGCACGCCTCAATCGCCGCCTGAAGATCGTCGGAACCGGCACCGAAATGGCCCGCCTGCGGACCCTGGCCCCGCCGAATGTCGAGTTCCTCGGCTGGCAGACCGACGAACAACTGTTGGACCTCTACCGCCAATGCCGCCTGCTGGTATTCCCGGGCGAAGAGGATTTCGGCATCGTGCCGCTGGAAGTCCAGGCTTGCGGCCGGCCCGTCGTGGCCTACGGCCGCGGCGGTGTGCTGGAAACGGTCGTCGATGGCGTCAGCGGCGTGTTCTTTTCACAGCAAACGCCCGAAGCGTTGCGCGACGCCATTGACCGGGCGGCGGCCATTTCCTGGGACCGACACGCCATCCGCACGCATGCCGAGGCGTTCGGCGTACAGACATTCATCGACGGCCTGGATCGCTGCATCACGAGGTTGCTGCGGTAGCCCGAGATGAATCTGGAACTCAGGGCAAGTGGATCAGACGATTGAGCCCTGCATACGGCCTGACGCCGGAGGAGATCGAGTTGGTGGAGAAAGGGTGAGACAGAGGGATTGGAGGCGCCACTTTGGCACCTCAAAACCATACAAACTGAAGGTGGACGTGCTGTGACTAAGGAAGTGATACCCGCCGACCGAATCGAAACGAAGATACTCATGCTGCGTGGGCAGAAGGTGATGCTGGATCGAGATCTGGCGGTCTTGTACGGGGTCCCGACAAAAGCGCTCAAACAGACGGTTCGCCGCAACGCGGAGCGATTCCCGGAGGACTTCATGTTTGTGCTTGATCATCAAGAACTTACAACTTTGAGGTCACAGTTTGTGACCTCAAACAAGGACCCGCGCGGTGGTACGCGCCATGCCCCCATGGCCTTTACCGAGCAAGGCGTGGCCATGCTGTCCAGTGTGCTGAAAAGTCCCCGCGCCATTCAGGCGAATATTGCCATCATGCGCGCGTTCGTGCGAATCCGGCACATCTTGGCCACACATGCCGATCTGGCCCGCAAACTAGAGGAATTGGAGAAGAGGTACGATGAGCAATTCCGCGCGGTGTTTGAGGCGTTGCGGGAGATGATGAATCTCCCGGACCCGCCGCACAAAGAGATCGGGTTCCATGTGCGGGAATCCCGCGTTAAGTACGCCGTTCGTCGCACCACACGACGCGTTGTGCCGTGAAATGCCTGCCGGGCTGTTCACGGCCAACCCTGCCTTTCAAACTGCCCGCCGCAAAGTGCCTTTGCGTTTGACACCGTCATAGCGGGCCGGTAGGGTCTCGCGAAAGCAGCGGCGGCCTGCTCCGTCGTTAGGGAGGCACGTGTGAATAGACTCTGCATCGCATGCGGTTTGGTGATGTCGCTCCTGGTCGGGACGCCGGGTTCCGCGGCTACAATCAAGATTGGCGTCATCGCCGAACTGACTGGGGACATGCCGGCCGTCGGCGCTTCCTGCAAGAATGCCGCGCTTCTGGCGGCCCGGGAAATCAAGGACGCCGGGGGGCTGGACATCGGCGGCACCAAGACCCCCGTGGAGTTGATCATCGAGGACAATGCCGGCAAGGCCGACCAATCGGCCCTGGCGGCCCAGAAGCTGATCTCTCAAGACAAGGTGCTGGCCATCGTCGGCCCCAACGCCAGCCGCTATGCCATCCCGGCGGCCGAGATCGCCGAGAGTTTCAAGACGGTCCTGATCACCCCCTGGTCGACCGCTCCCAAGGCAACGTTGAACGCCCGCACGGGCAAGCCCAAACAGTTCGTCTTCCGCGCCTGCTTCATCGATCCGTTCCAGGGCCGGGTGGTGGCCAAGTTCGCGCGGGATCATCTCAAGGTTGCCAAGGCGGCCGTACTCTACGACGTGGCCTCCGAATACAACAAGGGCATCGCGGATTTCTTCCGCACAACCTTCGAGGAGAACGGCGGCAAGATCGTGGCCTTCGAGACCTACACCACGGGCGACAAGGATTTCTCCGCCCAACTGACGAAGATCAAGGCGGCGGCCCCGGAGGTCATCTTCCTCCCCAACTACTACAGCGAAGTGCCGCTGCAGGTGCAGCAGGCGCATCGGCTCGGCATCACGGTCCCCTTCCTCGGCAGCGACTCGTGGGGCAGCGGGGAACTCATCAAGCTCTGCGGATCCGATTGCGAGGGCTACTATTTCAGCACTCACTATTCGGCGGAGGCGGCCACGCCGGCGGCCACCCGGTTCATCGCCGCCTACAAGGCCGCCTATGGCACGCCGCCGGACGATGTCGCGGCTTTGACCTACGATGCCTGCCAGCTTCTGTTCCGGGCCCTGCAGGGCGCGGGCAAGCAGGACCGCCGTGCGGTGCGCGACGCTCTGGCCGCGCTCCCGCGGTATGAAGGGGTGACGGGCTCCCTGCAATTCCAGGCCGGGGCAGGCGATCCCATTAAGAGCGCCGTGATCCTGCAGATCAAGAACGGCAAGTTTGTCTGGGTCACCAACGCCGCGCCGTGACCTCCCTGCTCCAGCAAGTTCTCAATGCCCTGCAACTGGGCAGCGTCTACGCCCTCATCGCACTGGGCTACACCATGGTCTATGGAGTTCTCTCCATGATCAACTTCGCCCACGGCGACCTGTTCATGGTGGGCGCCTTCGCCGCCTTTGCGGCCGCGGCGCTTCTGGGCCTCCCTTTCGTCCCCACGCTGCTATTCGCCATGGCCGCCATCGCCCTGCTGGGGGTGCTGATCGAGCGGCTCGCCTACAAACCGCTGCGCAAGGCGCCGAAGATGTCCGCCGTGATCACGGCCCTCGGCCTGGGCATCTTCCTGGAGAACCTCACCCTCGCCTTCAATCCCTATCCCCGCCGCCTGCCCGACCTGCTGACCAACACCACGTGGACTGCGGGCGGCGTGACCTTCTCCTCGCTGCAGATCCTGATCATCGGCCTCGCCGTGGCGCTGATGGTCGTGCTGGACCTCGTTGTGCGAAAGACAAAGGTGGGCATGGCGATGCGCGCGATCTCCTGGAACGCGGCCATCGTTCCCATGCTTGGCATCCCGGCCGACCGGATCATCTCGATCACCTTCGCCCTGGGCGCTGCTTTGGGCGGCGCGGCCGGCACGCTGTACGCCATGGCCTACCCTGTCATCGATCCCTACATGGGCGTGATGGTGGGCTGGAAGGCGTTCATCTCGGCGGTGATCGGGGGCATCGGCAATATTCGCGGCGCCATGCTGGGCGGCTTTCTTCTCGGCACGGTTGAAATTGGCGTGGCCGCCTGCCTGCCGTCAACGTACCGGGATTTCGTGGCCTTCACCCTGCTGTTGTTGCTCCTGATCTGGCGTCCGTGGGGAATCCTCGGAAAACCGCGCGCAGAGAAGGTATGATGGACACGCCCCGCCACCGATTCGTCTCGTTCCGGGCGCTCATCACGGCCGCCGCCCTCGCCGGCGGCTTCGTGCTGTGCGTTCTCGTCCAGCGGTTCGAGTGGCTTGACCCTTACCTGCAGCTCGTGCTGGTCTACTTGGGAATCAACATCATCCTGGCGGCCAGCCTGAACCTCGTGAATGGTTACATGGGCGAGTTCTCCGTGGGGCATGCCGGCTTCATGGCCATCGGGGCCTATGTCTCGTCCGTGCTGACGGTGCGCGTCTTCCCGGTGACCTGGCCGCCGGCGCTGCTCTTCCCGGTGGCCCTGGCCGCCGGCGGCGCCGCCGCCGCGCTGGCCGGGCTCGTGGTGGCCGTCCCCTCGTTCCGCACGCGCGGCGATTACCTGGCGATCGTGACCCTGGCCTTCAGCATGATCGTCAAATCCGTCCTGGAGAATGTCGAAGCCGTCGGCGGGCCGCGCGGTTTCATGGGCATGGAACGGCTGACCAGCCTGCCGTGGGTCTTCGTGTGCGTGGTCGTGACGCTCCTGTTCCTGCGCAATCTCATCTACTCCAAGTACGGGCGCGGGATGGCGGCCATCCGGGATGACGAGATCGCGGGGGCCTTGAGCACGGTGCGGACGCGGCACGTGAAGATCGCCGCCTTTGTGGTGTCCTCCTGTTTTGCCGGCGTGGCCGGCGGCTTGTATGCGCATGTCCTGCAGTTCATCAACCCGCGCATGTTCGACATCCTCAAGTCCACGGACATCCTGGTGATGGTGTACCTGGGCGGAACCGCATCGCTGGGCGGCTCCATCATCGGGGCCGGCGTGTTCACGATTCTCATGGAAGTACTGCGCCCGCTGGGAGTGTGGCGCATGGTGCTGATGCCGTTGCTGCTGGTGTTCCTGATGCTGTTCCGGCCCCGCGGCATCATGGGGTACCGCGAGTTCCGCTGGTTCATCCCGGCCCGGGACAATGTGAGAAGTTAGCCACAAAGAGGCACAAACAACACAGAAGATGTTCTGGGAAGGATGACCAGAGGGAAGAGGGAGGCACGCATGGGGTGCGATGGCATAATGAGCTTGTGTGACGTTGTGCGCGAAACCAGTTTTGCCATTCACCAATTCCATCGGAGCGGGCACTTGGAGAAGGTATATGAGAACGCCTTGCTGCACCGATTACGCAAAATGGACCTCAAGGTCGAACAGCAATTCCCCCTCGCCGTCTACGACGAGGATGGGTACGTATTGGGCGAGTATTTCGCCGATCTGTTTGTACAAGACACACTCATCGTCGAACTCAAGGCTTGCTCGACACTCGCGCCAGAGCACACGGCACAGATTCTGGGCTATCTGCGTGCTTCACGGATGAAACACGGACTATTGGTTAACTTCGGCGCCCCCGTATTGCAGATTAAGAAATACATCCTCTGACATTTCTGTGCTTTTTGTGCCTTTTCGTGGCTATTCCCGACCAGAGAACGCCATCCATGCCCCTGCTTGATATCGAGAATGTGACGCATTACTTCGGCGGCCTGTGTGCCGTGTCCGGGTTCCATCTCCAGGTGGAGCCGGGCGAGTTGATCGGCCTCATCGGCCCCAACGGCGCCGGCAAAACCACCGTGTTCAACCTCATCACGGGCGTCTACCGACCGACCGGGGGGCGCATCCACCTCCAGGGGCGCGATATCGCCGGCCTGGAGCCGCACCGCATTGCCGCACAGGGCATCACGCGCACCTTCCAGAATATCCGCCTCTTCAAAAACCTGACGGTCCTCGACAATGTCCGCACCGCCCACTACTCCGACATGCATTGCACCCCGGTCGAGGCCCTCCTGCACGTCGCCCGTTTCCGGCGGGAGGAGGATCGCGTCCTGCGCCACTCGCAGAATCTACTGGAGGCCTTCGGCCTCAGCGATTACGCCCTGGAGACCGCGCAGAATCTCCCCTACGGACTGCAACGCAAACTTGAGATCGCCCGCGCCCTGGCCCCTCGCCCGCAGATCCTCCTCCTCGATGAACCCGCCGCGGGCATGAACCCCAATGAAATAGGCGGCCTCATGGAATTCATCCAGCGGATCCGCCGGGACTTCCAGGTGACGATCCTGCTGATTGAGCACCAGATGCGGCTGGTGATGGGCATCTGCGAGCGGATCAAGGTGCTCGACTTCGGCGCCACGATCGCGGAAGGGACGCCACAGGCCATCCAGAACGACCCGAGGGTTCTCGAGGCGTATTTGGGCGGAACGGAGGAGACCCTTTCGCTGTATTCCCCGCCCGCCCCGAAGCCGGGAGCGGGCAGCCCCGCCGCCGGGGCAGAACCATTGCTCTCGATTCGCAACCTGGGCGTCCGCTACGGGCATCGTGCGGCCGTCCGCGACGTCACGCTGGAAGTCCGTGAAGGTGAAATCGTAACGCTGCTCGGCGCCAACGGGGCGGGAAAATCGTCCACCCTGCGCGCCATATCCGGCGTAGTGCCGCATACCGGCCGCATCGCGTTTGAAGGCCACGACCTGCGGCATCGCAGCGCCGACCGGGTGGCCGCCGGCGGGATCGGGCACGTGCCGGAGGGCCGCGGCATTTTCGGCAATCTCACGGTGGAGGAGAACCTGAAGCTGGGCACGTGGGCGCGGCGGGACAAACGGGAGATTGCCGGAAGCTTCGACCGGGCCTTCGCCCTGTTTCCCAGACTGAAAGAGCGCCTCAAGCAGCCGGCAGGCACGCTGTCGGGCGGCGAACAGCAAATGCTGGCCGTGGCCCGGGCCCTGATGGGCCGCGCCCGTCTGCTGCTGCTGGACGAACCTTCCATGGGACTCGCGCCCGTGCTGGTACGGGAGATCTTCCATGTGCTTCAGGAGATCAACCAGGCCGGGACCACGATCCTGCTTGTGGAACAGAACGCCCATATGGCGCTGCGCATCGCCACGCGCGGCTATGTGATGGAAACCGGCGCCATTGTGCTCGCCGGCGCCGCCCAGGACCTCCTTCGTGACCCGCAGGTGAAGGCCGCCTACCTGGGCGGATGAGTCTGGCTGAGTTTTTCTTGACGCTCAACGGTCGGGAATTGACAATCGGTTCATGAAATGGAACGCACTCAAGTGTCCGCTTGTTGCACTCTGCCTGGCAGCCTTCCTGGCTCTTGACCTGACGTCCATGGCGGCCCCGCGCAGTTGGAAGGATGCGGTCAACGGGAGTTGGGCCGACACGAACCGCTGGGATCCGGTTGGCCTCCCTGCCGTCGGCGACGACGTGTATATCACCAACAGCGGCGCCTTCACCGTGACGCTCTCCAGCAACCCGCAGTACAAGAGCCTCGTGCTCGGCGGCGACAGTGGGACACAGAACATCGACTGGGTGACCGGAAGCCTGCCCGCGGGGGGCGGGGTGCTGATCACGACTCGCGGCACACTGAACATCATCTCGAACACGGGTAACTGGACCCTGTCGGGCGTGGTAACGAACCACGGGCAGGTGGTCTGGCGCAGCGGGAGCGCCTCCACGTGGTACTGGACCTCGGGTGTCCGCTT
>CAZTAJ010000083.1:0-19013 GCA_964611575.1 uncultured Verrucomicrobiota bacterium | reverse complement strand
ACATCCTTGGCGAAGCGCGGCGGCACCGCCGCCACGCTTCGCTAAGGATTCGGGCTCACCCCCACGCCTTGCCTCTTTCCTTGGATACCCTTGTGCAAGATGGTAAAAGAGACGGAGGTTCAGGCATGGAGAGTCTATGGCGGAGACATTTGTCAGCGCGGACAAGCAGCAGGTCCTGGCGGAGCGGATGGCCAAACTTGGCATTCGTGACGCCGACCTGATCGAGCGCTTTGTGCTGGGCTCCGGGAGCGGCGGCCAGAAAGTCAACAAGACGTCCTCCTGCGTGTACCTGCGGCATGGTCCCAGCGGGATCGAGGTGAAGTGCCAGCGCGAACGGTCGCGCGAACTGAACCGGTTTCTGGCGCGGCGCGAGGTGTGTGAGCGGCTGGAGGAGCGGTTGCTGGGTCTCAAGAGTGCGCGACAGCAGGCCATGGAGAAGATCCGGCGCCAGAAGCGACGGCGATCGCGACGGCAGAAGGAACGGATGTTGACGGACAAGCGGCTGCAGGGGGCCAAGAAACAGGCGAGGCAACATGTTGAGTTGGACTGAGTCGGGAATGGAAAGCGTGGGGCAGCGGGTGTTGAGCCTGGCGCTGCGGTGGCTGGCGCTGGGAATCGGCGTATGGGTGGCGGTCCGGCTGGTTCCCGGGATCGTGGCTGCGGATCTGTCGAGCCTCCTGGTCGCGGCCCTGGTGCTTGGGATCCTCAACAGCCTAGTGAAGCCGATCCTGGTGGCGCTGGCCCTTCCGTTTGTCGTGTTCACGTTCGGGGTGTTTCTGCTGTTCATCAATGCGTTCCTGTTGATCTTGACCTCGAAACTGGTGCCCGGATTCCATGTTGAGGGTTTCTGGCCGGCGATGGGGGCCTCCCTGATCATCAGTGTGCTCAGCATGGTACTGGGCATTCCGCCGAATTTCAGACGACGGCGGAGGGTGGTGATGACCTCGGAAGCCCGTTTTGGAAGGCAGAATCCGCCGCCCGGCAAAGGCCCGATCATTGACGTTTGAAACGTTGCCTTTTTTGGTATTGCATTACGACCGTTGGTTGGGCAGTATTCGCGGCCGATTCTTTGAACGGGGGCGTAGCTCAATTGGTTAGAGTCCCAGACTGTCGATCTGGTTGTTGCGGGTTCGAGTCCCGTCGCTCCCGCCACGCTTCGCCCTTCGGACTCCGCGAGGCACGGCCACGCGCAGAACGAAGGTGGAAGCGTGCCCTGTGCCGTTAGCCGAGCGCCGCGAGGCAACGAAGCCCTGCCGAAAATCCGCATTCCCCAAAGCCCGCATCAGGTCATGCATGATGGATAACCATGACGGCCATTTCGACGTCGTTATCGCCGGCGGAGGCATTGCGGGAACGATGTCGGCGGGTGCCGAGGTTCTGGAGCGCGCCGCCGGGCGCGGCGGGGAACTGGTGCTGCGTCGCAGCGGCGTTGACCTGGAAGTCATCTCGGGTGGCACGTTTCTGATTTCAAGCGCGAACGTCGTGTCGAGCGTGGCGCTCATCTCGGCCGGGTTGGCCTTCCTCGAGGACGTTGGCGTGGTTTGCTCGGCGGATAGGGGCGCATCCCGGCCCGGCATCGAGGTGCTCATCGGCGGGCTTGGGCTGGGGTACACGCTCGACGCTGCGCTCGCCGAACCCCGCATCGGGCGTATTACCGTTGTCGAGTATGAGCCGGTGATCGTTGACTGGTTCCGCACATACGGGGACATGCGGGTGGAGCGGTTCGCGGAGGGGGAAGCCGCCGGCCGCGCCAGGGTCGTTGTCAAGGATGTCGCGGACGTGATGCGGGAGAGCCCGGGCGCCTTCGACCTGATCGCGCTCGATACGGACAATGGTCCGGACTGGCTCGTGCGCAAAGGCAATGCCGGCCTTTACGATGAGACGGGACTGGCGCTGGCGTACGGGGCCCTGCGGCCGGGCGGCATCGCCGTGTTCTGGTCCCCCGAGCGTTACGACTGGTTCGCCGCGCGATTGGCGACGGTGTTCGCCCGGATCAAAGAGGTTGCGGCCCACGATCTCATCGATGGTCGGCTCCACGAGTACACCATGTACGTCGCGCAGCGCGGCGACTAGCCCGGGGGAGTCATGTGGAGTCCGACTCCGCCAGTCAAGAAGAGGAGTCGGAACTCCGATCGCGGCGGCGCTAATCAATGCCATGAGCACCAGGAAGCCACCCAGACAATTGAAAGGGTTGGCACGTCGCCGAAGCGCGACGCGTATCCTTGTGTTGAACAATCCGCAGGGGTGAGCGGCGTATGGATTTGGCAGGGCAAGGCGCCGTTCACTCCCGTCTTGCACTCAGCTCCCACGGGTGTATCTTCAACCTCGTGTAGCGATACGTCATCGAAAGGACACATAGCATGCCCAACCTAGCTAAGACCTTGAAAGAGGAAATCTCCCGCATCTCCCGCCACGAAGCCAAAGCAGCCGTCACCCCCATCCGTAAGCCCACCATCAGGCTCCGCCGGGATGTCGCCAACCTGAAGGTTCGGCTGGCCCTGCTGGAAAAGGCCACCAAAGAGGTTCAGGTCCTGTTGACCAAGATCCAAGTCGCCCAACCAGGACCTGCCCCTGAACCAGCGGACAAGGGTTGGATATCGGGCAAGGGTGTCCGAACCCTGCGCAAGCGGCTGGGGTTGTCGCAAAAGGAATTCGCCAGGCTGGTCGGGGTATCGTCTCAGGCGGTTACGCTTTGGGAGGGCAAGCCGGGAATGTTGAAGATGCGGGATTTAACCAAGGCGGCCGTGTTCGCGGTGAGGGGGATCGGGAAGACTGAAGCCAGGCAGCGGCTGGACGAGATGGGGAAGAAGGCTAAGCGACCACGGAAATAGGTCGGCTGATGGTTTTGTCTTGTGGCGGATTAGGGGAATGTTGGCAACAGGAGGGACGTGAGTGTCATGAAGACCATATGGGTTGTTGTCTTTGCGGTCCTGGCGTGCGGTAGCAGCATGCTTGCTCAACGCCCGGCCGCCCAGCAGGTGGAACCGAAGGCACAGGTGCTGATCGTCACGGAGAAAAGCGAGTTCAAGCAGGACGTGGTCGCCAAAGTGACCGAGGCACTGAAGAACGCAAACCGGTCCTGTCGGGTGGCCGACCTCAAGGCGCTGCGCGACGCGCGGCCGGAGGATCACGAGGTTGTCGTCATCCTCAACGAGATCTGGGCGTGGCGACTGCGCAGTGAAGTGCGCGGATTCCTAAAGCGGCTCACGCCCGAACAGAGGGGCCGGATTATCCTGGTCAGCACGGCGGGAAGAGAGGATTGGCAGGCCGGGGAGAAAGGGATTGATGCCATCACGACCGCCTCCACCGTCGCGAAACAACAGAAGACCGCCGACTTCATCTTGGGGAGGATTGACGCGATCATCGCCGGAGAGCGGAAGCAATGAATTGCAGGCCACGTGTGCCGATACACTGACCGCGTGTCAATTGCCGCCCCTTCGATTTCGACGCCTGTTGGAACTACCGCTCCTCAATATCCACATGGATCCCGGCCTAGTCCGCCAGTTCCTTGATCACTACCCGTTTGAATGCTGACCGAAAGGCGCCCGGTTCCCCTCCGTACTGATCGAAGATGGGCATGACGTGTATGTCCACTGCCGCCGAACGTGGGGCGGGTGCCTTCGCCGCCGCCGTAGTCATCTGTCACCGGCCGCACACACGTCCATTTCTTCCCATGCTTCTCTAATCCCGCGACCCCGGCCGCTTTTCGATTGTACGTGAACACACAATGTGCGATGTGGTATCAAAGATCGACCTGTACGTGATGTGGCCTCGTATGGGCGCAGGAAACGAATCGTGATCTCCGTGTTTACATACCTTGTGGCCTTCGCACTCTTTGCTGTGATTGCCAACATCCTGCTCGCCAGGCATGCGGCCACTCTCCGGAAACAACGTCGGGAGCGCCGCCCACCAAAGGCCAACCGCCCGTACGACTACGTTGTTAAGGCCGACCCGGAAGACCCACCGGCATGGACGTTGGACAATCTACAGGCACTCGAATGGCGTCGGTTTGAAATCGTTTGCGTCGCTTTCCTGCGTCACCTCGGTTTCGATGCTCATGAGACCTGCTTCGGGGCCGACGGTGGCGTGGATATCAAGTTGCACAAGGACGGGATCGACACCCCGGTGGGCGTCTGTCAGTGCAAGGCATGGAAGACACGCGATGTGGGTGTCCAACCGGTTCGGGAATTGTTCGGTGTGATGGCGGCGGCAGGCGTGCCCAACGGCGTATTCATGACAACCAGTGCCTACACCGAGGAAGCACGTCGTTTTGCCCATGGCCAGAAACTGGAATTGATTTCGGGCCGGGATCTCATCGCGTACATTCAGTCCTTGTCACCTGAACGCCAGACCGAGTTGGCGGCCGTCGCCTTTGAAGGCGACTACAGCAACCCGACCTGTCCTTCCTGCAACATCAAAATGGTCCTGCGGACGGCGAAAAGGGGATGGAATCCGGGCAGCAGTTTCTGGGCATGTCCCACGTACAGGTGCCGGCGCAAGTTCCCAGCCTAAACCTGACCCGCCCGAGGCGCAACCAAGCGAGAGCAAGGTAAGCCTCTTCCGGCCCCCAATGGAACCAATCCCGAATGGAACCAATCTCTACCATTCCGATCCGTCCGGTTCGTCCGAGCCGTCCGCCCTCTGGTGGTTTTCGGTCTGCGGTCTGCAGTCTGCGGTCTGCCCCAGAGCCCCTCAATCCGCTCGCAATTAGCAACCCTTCCGCTATAGTCCCCGCATGGTCTCCAAGGTGCATCCGCTGTGAACGTCGCCGAGTTCATAACCAAGTGGAAGAAGGCGGACCTGAAGGAGCGCTCCGCCGCCCAGGAGCTCTTCATCGACCTGTGTCACCTGGTCGGCCATCCCACTCCGGCCGAGGCCGATCCCACCGGCGCCGACTTCTGTTTCGAGAAGGGCGCCGCCAAGCACGGCGGCGGTGACGGCTTTGCCGATGTCTGGAAGCGCCTATTCTTCGGCTGGGAGAACAAGGGCCGCCACAAGGATATCGACTCCGCGTTCGACCAACTCCTCCTCTATAAGGACTCCCTGGACAATCCGCCGTTGCTGGTGGTCTGCGACATGGACCGCATTGTCATCCGGACCAACTTCACCGGCACGGCCCCTGTCACCTACGAGATCGCCATGGAGAGGCTGGGGGAGCCGCGAAACATGGAGATCCTCCACCACGTCTTTTTCGACCACAGGTGAGTCCGGGGAGATTCGTGATGAGGAGACGGTGGACTGAGGAATAGAGTCACACCACAATGATCGCCGATGAACACGAGCGTGTGCAATCGGCACGGAAAAGGTGTCCCGGCTGTTCTGGCGTCACGTGAGCGGAGAGAGATGCTGGTGGAGGAGTGAGTATGGCAGCGACAAACGGCACGACTTCCTTAAGTGCGAACGGGAATGGGCAAAGCAGGGTTCCCGCACAAACGGGCAGGGCAGACGGACTAACCGAGATTGACCCGAAGACGGCTTTCAAAGTGATCGCGATAGTCTTTGGTTTGTTGATTGTGCTCAATGCGATAGCAGAATGCTCACTAGTGGTATGTAGAATCCGGCCCATTGATCCCGCAAGTCTCCTGGGCAAGCTTGCTATTGGCGCGCCACTGGTGTGGGCCGGCATGCGAAAGTGGCGGAGGAGCCTTCTGCCTCTCGGTGTTACTTTCATTGTGGTAGGTGTTATGTTCAGTGCGGTCTGTCTAATTGAGGACGATAAGAACACCATCATCGCGTTTGGTGCATTTGCTTTTGTACTGATTCTGTGCGGCATCGTTTCCATAGTGAAATGCCCATCGCCATCCCTGGTGCAGTCGCAACCCATGAATGGGAACGATGCCACCGTGGCACCTCTACCCCCAACGAAGGTGGACGGGGTGGCAAAGCAAGCTGACTGCATCGGCATTCGGTTCGAAATTGGGAAACTCGATGATGGTGCTTACGGCAAGGAATGCTGGAAAGTCTTTTGGAGTGCGGTTGATCCGGAAATGGTTGCTGGTACTCAATTGCTGGAAGGCGACACCAATGAAACCCCTGACCATGAAAACGTCTATTGCTTGGCGGTCAAGTGGTGGTCAGGTGTCGGTCGCTGCGATGATGTGCGGAAAGCTCTGGATCAGTCCATACACTATCGCAAGGTAGCGTCCACTCCCGATTTTGTCAGTGCGACCCAAGTCAGCAAAGAACCTCTGGTAGAGGCTGGCAAGGTGGATATGCAAGGTCAGATAGTCGGAATGAGTTACCGGGCTCGACCTGCATTGGAGTACGTTCAGAATGAGCGTGCGCAAGGGAAAGCACAACACAACAACGGAGCGATATCCAAGGCACATGCCTCACCGGCATGTAAATGCCTCAACTCGATTGAAGCACATGCGAAGGCAGTCGACATCGGCATGATAGGCGATACCTCTGGCGCTGCCGTAGCGGCTCTGGAACTTGATCACAAACCGGCAACCACCATCTATGTGCAGGGGGAGATCACTTGCGTATGCAAGAAATCGCTACCGCTGGAAGTTCGCATGGACCCGGGATGGTCGGGCGGTGCGCCAAGTGTAACGTGTCCAGAGTGCAGGACAAGAATGTCCATCATCGAGCAAGTATCAGACCAAACAGCACTCATTGTGGCTTCAATTGAAGCTGTCCAAAAGCAATATCAATCATTAAGCATTGCGTTGACTCTCACGGGATGTGTAAAGAAGCAAGAAGAGGAACGAAATGGCTGCTAGGCACGTTGGACGCTCTGCGAACAAAAGGATGAACCCCATGAGCAACAGCTCACCTATGACATCGCACGTGCGACATCTCGCCAGAGTATCGACATTGTGTATCGCCGTCATGCTGACCGGCTGCGGCACGCTACCCTGAATGCAATTACACTCGGGGGATAAACGTCCGGACGAGAGCATCTGCCTTGTGCGAACACACCCGTTCATTAGCAGTTTGACACTGATTAACAAGACGACAGATCAATGCTTGATCAGCACGAACAAAGCGCTGGGCAAAGTGTTTCTGGAAATCGAACCGGGTAACTATGAACTCAAGACAACCATTGTCACATGGATATATCACAATGCCAACGAGTCGAGCATTTCCCTTTCAGCCAAACCCAATCGGATCATAATGCTCATGCCTGTTCCGGACAGCAAAGCACAAAAATGGCTTATGACGACCAAGGAACAATCCAATAACGCCTTCCGCCGAATGCCATGACAGCAACTCTCTTGCCGTATCGCCCAAGCACAGGCGGGTCACGTCTCGGGTCACAGGGGTCGCAACGACCAGGACCGTTGTCAGTGTCGGAACGGTAGGATGCCGGGGCAGGGGGCTGTGCCGCCGGGGCACTGTTTGTCGCTCAGGCGACAACGGACGCTTCGGACGTTGGCGCCCCGTGACATATCTCCACTTTGCAGTGGGGCAAAAGGTAGGGTTTCACCCCATGGAGGGGGATCCGATCGGTAGACTATGGTCATGTCACCGCAAGGGGCGTTCTTGGAGCGCTGGCGCCACCAGGCTGGTCCCCCAGTCTGGTGGCGTTTTCTTTTGTCACTACGGCCACCGCAGATCAGTGCATCGCGGAGCGCCAAAAAGAAACCGCGGCCGAAGCCGCGGTTGTATTTCGAGGTATTGCCCCCTCTGGGCTCCCCAGTCGGCCAGTAGTTCGAATCCTGTATGCGCCCGTAAGCGCGAGAAGTGGGACGGAGGCACTGCAGGTCGAGAGCCGTCCTATGGAGTCCGCCTCCGCCCGCTGCGCGGGTCTACGGCGGGACAGCCTTCGCTCTTCGCTGCGCTGCGAGCGAAGGCTGGTGGGCGTTACTGGACTCGAACCAGTGACCTCTTGCATGTGAGGCAAGCGCTCTAACCAACTGAGCTAAACACCCCGATCAACGGGCGCGAATAATGGCGCTTTTTGGCCGGCCTGTCAAGATACGGCTGGGATACGGCTGGGATGGCTACAGGGCAGACGCATCTAAACGCGAAAGATTTCAACCCGCTTCGCTGGAGAGACGGCTTCTCGGGAGCAGAAAGGGAGCAAAATCGAGTCAGATCTTCTCCGTGCCTTCCAGCGCCGCGGGTGGTTCAACTTGATATTTTAGATGCGTTTGCCCTGGGGATGGCTATCGATAGCGGACGCCGGTTCCAATCAGGGGCTCGTCCACATACGATGCCTCGACATACGCGGAAATATGGGTCGTGAAGAAGTAAAGCGCCCCCACGGTAAGCGCCGGATTGAGCTCGCCGCGACTGGAGGTTGCGGAACGGGTGATTTCAACTTCGCGCTTCGATAGATCCAGGCCGATGCCTCCGTAGACATAGAGCCCCTCAAGGAGAGTCTCGCCGCTGGACAGCAGCATCAGGCTGCCCCCGATGATGTCGATCGAGTCAGTGTCCACGTAATAGCCTGCGGCACGCAGAGCCAGATCGCTGGGGTCGTCGATGGGCAGTGCGTAGATCCCGCCCGCCTGCACGGCGATATTACCCTCGGGGCTGCCTTCGGGATCGGACCATCCAAGATCGAAAAAAACACGCAATTCGTCCTCGATCGAACCCATGGCGCGGGCGGCGCAACCGGACATGGTGTCGCTGAAGACAAACCCGGCCGAGAACTCGGTCTCGCCGGCGGTACGCATATCGGCTGTGTCGGCCACCTGCAGCCCAATGCCATGGCCCATGACGGTGGTGCCGCCGGCAATTGCGACGGCCATGATGATCCATGCCACTCCACGTTTTGCGGTCATGTGTCTGCTCCTTTCGTATGGTTTCCCCGTCAGACCCCCGCCTGTGCCCGTTCGATGAGGGCGTCTTGAAGCGGCGCGGGCAGCGTGACGAATTTCGCGCTCAGTCCGCTAATGCGAATCATCAGGTCATTGTGCTGGTCCGGTTCGGCCTGGGCTTTGCGCAACTTGCCGGAGGACAGCAGGTTGAAGTGGAGGTGGAAGCCTCCGCCCGCAAAGTAGCCCGTCACCAGCGATTTCAACCGGGCGCGACCCTTGGCCCCGCCCACGTCCCTTGCCTGGAGCGCGATGGCCAGCGGATTCCCGCAAGCGCACAGGCGGTGCGCCACATGCCGCGCGGAGGCCAGGATGGAGGTTGGCGACCCGCCGCACGCACTGGCGGGGCCACAGCCATAGGAGAGGTTATCCGCCTTGCGGCGGCCATCGGGCGAGGCGAAGGCATGATCCCAGACATCGGCGGTGAACCGGAAGAAGGCCGGATAGGGACGAACGCCGTTCTCCATGCGGCTGTCGAGCACCATGCGGGCAAAGCGCTCGGAGAGTTCGGCCACCAGCGCGTTCGTGGCGGGACTGTCGGTGCCATACCGTTCGGGGACCGCGAGGAGTCGGCGGCGCAGCGCGTCGTCGGCAAAATCGTCGTTCAGGGCCGCCGTCAGTTGGGCCAGGGTCAGGTCGCGGCGCTCGAATACCACCTGGCGGATGGCGTGGAGACTGTCGACCGTGGTCCCGAGGCCCAGAATGTTGATGCCGAACAGATTGAAGCGCGCGCCGCCGCTTTCCAGCGGCAGGGCATGGTCAATGCAGCCCTTCATCAAGACGCTCCCGAACGGCGACGGGGACTGGTCGCGCCACCAGTTCCAGGTCTTCTGATAGCCGTCGGCGACGGCCGACCCATAGGCTGCCTTGACATGGCCGACGTAACCCATGAGGAATTGCTGGAAGTCGGTGGCGCGTTCCGCCTCCGCCGTCTGCATGTACTCGACCAGCAGTCTGGCCAGCGCGGGAACCCCGCCGGCAACTGTGTTCGGATAGCAGTCGCCCTGCGTCGTGGCCTCGTAACATCCGACGATGGCGTAATCGCGCGCCCGGTCGAGCGGGATGCCCAGTTCCATCAACCCCGGGATGGCGGCCTCGTCGTTGATGAAGCCGGGTTGCCCGGTCCCCGTCGCCGCCAGTTCACAGGCCGCCTCGATGAGGGCCGGCGGGGCGGCCGGGTGGAGGCGGACACTCAGCGAGGGTTGGAAGGCGCGCAGGTCCTTCATCACGGACAACATGAGAATGGATAGCGCGTTCGTCGCGTCGCGGCCCTCGGCATCCACCCCGCCGACGGCAAGATTCTGGCTCTCCCCGCCTTCGCAGCAACGCAGATAGAAGGCCGCGACCCATTCAGCCGCTGCGTTCCACGTCATCCGGCCCTGCTCCAGATCGCGTTGCAGGAATGCCCAGAGGTACTGATCCGCCCGTCCGAACGATATCGCCGAACTCGGGTTCTCGGCATGCAGGAAGATCTGGGTGAACCACACCAGTTGCAGCGCCTGCGCGAATGTGGCCGGCGCGCCGCGGGCGATGAGCTGCAGGTCGGCCGCCCGGGACGCCCATTCCCGGGCCGCGTCGCCGTCCAGACTGGCGGCCAGCGCCGCCGCGTTTTCGGCATGCCGTTCGATGTACCGTGCCAGCGCCTTCATGGCGCGCTCGAACGCGTCCAGCGTGGTCTGCGCCGCGGCGTCGCGGGCCGTTTCGCGCCGGGCGCGGATACGGCCGATCAGCCCGTCCACGCCCGCATCGAGCAGGGCCGCATAGTCGTGCACGATGTGCCCGGGATTCTTGGCGTAGCCCAGGGCGAGGATCTCCGCCCTGACCTCGGGAGCGAAATCGAACGAGCAGAACATCTGCGATCCCGCCAGCAGGTCGTCGGGCTCCAGTGCGATGTGCGCGTCTTCGGCAAAGCATTCCAGAGCGCGCACCCGGCGCAGGATGGCGGGCTGGCCCGCGGTTTCACGGTAAGCCCTCAGGACGGCGTGCGAATAGTCCGTGCGCTCCTCGACGTCGAAACAAAGGCGCGCGCCCAACCGCTTGATGGCGTCGGCGTGTCGACGTTCGAGGCGGGCGCGCAATCGGGCAATACGGGGGGATACCTGTGTTGCGGCGGTCTCAGCCCGGTTCACCACGCCAACGGGATGTCTAACGGAACTCTGGGTCATGGTCGCGCATGCTCCTGGATACAGCCATCCGAATCTGGGCCCCAGTATAGTGTCGGGCTCGGGAGATGTAAACTACACTGGATATTTCGGATCGGCGGTATTGAACTGCGACGGCCAGCCGCAGTACAGTTCGCAGCACGTCATGAAAACGCGGCTGGATGTCATGTTGGTCGAACGGGGGCTGAGCGAGAGCCGGGAGAAGGCGCAGCGCCTGATCCTGGCCGGCGTGGTGCGCGTCAACGGCCAGGTGGCGGACAAGGCGGGACGGCCTTGTGCCGCCGATGCGGCGATCGAGGTGGAGCGGCCGCCACGTTTCGTGAGCCGGGGCGGCGAAAAGCTCGTGGAGGCCATGGACCGCTTCGCGCTCGATGTGCGGGGATTGGTCTGCCTCGACATCGGCGCCTCGACCGGCGGATTCACCGACTGCCTGCTGCAACACGGCGCGGCCCGGGTCTATGCGGTGGATGTGGGGCACGGCCAGATTGACTGGCGTTTGCGCCAGGATCCCCGCGTGACGGTCATGGACGGGATCAATGCGCGCTACCTGAAAGAGGGCGATATTCCCGAAGCCGGGCAGTTTGCCGTGGTCGATGTGTCGTTCATCTCCTTGACCCTCATCCTGCCCCCTGTTACAAGGCTGCTGGTGCCGGGCGCCAACCTGGTCACGCTTATCAAGCCCCAGTTTGAGGCCGGTCGCTCGCAGGTCGGCAAGGGGGGCGTGGTCCGCGACCCGGCGGTTCGCCAGGCGGTCGTGGACAAGATCAGGAGTTTCGGGACGCAGTCGTCCGGGCTGGAGTGGTGCGGTTCGTGCGATTCTCCGATTGCCGGGCCGGCGGGCAATGTCGAGGTGCTGGCCTGGTGGCGGAAGCCGGCGGTGTCCCCGGGGAGTCAGGGCCTGGACCCGGTTGGATCGTAGGGTGTGGAGAAACATGAAAACGCTGGGCGTCATCGTCAATGCCAGGAAGGAACGCGCGGGCGAGGTCCTGGCCCGGTTGCGCGAACGCTCGGCGGCAGCCGGAGTGGAGCTGTTCCCGGACGCCGCCGCCTGCGCGCTGATGAAAATCCCCTGTGCCGTGGACGCGCCCGCGCTGTTCGGGCGCGTTGAGGCGGTCATGGTGCTGGGCGGCGACGGGACCATGCTGCGGGCGGTGCGCGCGCTGGAAGGGCGTGACCTGCCGGTCATGGGCGTCAATCTGGGGAGCCTGGGCTTCATGACCAGCGTCGCCGAAAGCGATCTCGAGCGGGCGGTCGACTGCCTGGCGCGGGGCGAGTTCGGCGTGTCGAAACGGGCCGTGCTGGAGTGCAACGCCCGGTCGGCGGTCTCAGGAGCGGGGCAGTACCAGGCGCTGAACGACATCGTCATCACCTCCATCCACTCGCGCGTCGTGACATTGAGTATGCGGGTGGACGGGGCATCGGTGGGCGACTTCGTCTGCGACGGCCTGATTGTCTCCACCCCGACGGGCAGCACCGGCCACTCGTTATCGGCCGGCGGGCCGGTCATCATGCCGGAGGCCGGGGCGCTGGTGGTGAGCCTGATCTGCCCGCACACCCTGAGCACGCGGCCGCTGGTGTTGCCCGACGGGGTGGTGATCGAGGTGACGGTCTCGGCCAGTGCGGGGCGGACGGCCCTCACCGCGGATGGGCAGATCGGCCAGGAACTGGCGCAGGGTGACAGCGTCGAGATCCGTCGCGCGTCCCGCACCGTCCGCTTCATCCACCTGCCGGGTTACAGCTATTTTGGCGTGTTGCGGCAGAAACTCCACTGGCGCGGCTCGAATGTATGAGGCACCCCCGCCTTGACCCTGCGGGATCAAACTGGCACCATTCGTGCCCGATTCCGCAGGTCGAACCGTGAAATACAATCGTTTAGAGCGCGTCGAGAAGTTCATTGGCGATCTGATCACGCGCAAGGATACCTCCCGCATCCGGGACTGGCGTGTGCGTTTGCTCCTGAAGGCGCTCAAGCAATTGTCCTATGTCTTCCAGGGCGTGGTGTGGGCGCGCCATTTCCTCTATGACAAGGGTGTATTCCGCCATCACGCATTGGGCTGCCAGGTCATCAGCATCGGCAACCTGACGGTCGGCGGCACCGGCAAGACTCCCGTGGTGGAGGTCTTCGCCCGCGACTTGAGCCGCAAGGGCCGCAAGGTGGCGATTCTCAGCCGCGGCTACAAGAAGGAGGAGCCGCCGTTGCTGGAGCGGCTGCTGGGCAAGGTTCTGCTGCAGGAAGGCCGCACGCCGCCGCGGGTCGTCTCGGACGGGAAGACGCTGCTGCTGGATTCGGCCATGGGCGGGGATGAACCCTACATGCTGGCGTCCAACCTGCCGGATGTGGCCGTGGTGGTCGACAAGGACCGCGTCAAGAGCGGGCGGTACGCCATCAACAAGCTGGGTTGCGACACGCTCATCCTGGACGATGGATTCCAGTATCGAGCGCTCAAACATTGGGCGGAGATCGTGCTGATCGACAGCAAGAATCCCTTCGGCAACGGTTATGCGCTGCCGCGCGGGATCCTGCGCGAGTCGGTGGGCAACCTCCGCCGGGCCGACTACGTCTTTATCACCAAGTGCGACGGCAGCGACAACGGCGCGCTCAAGGCCCAGATCCGCTCCCTCAATGCCCGCGCCGAAATCATCGAGTGCGCGCATCGGCCGCGGTACCTCGAGAATGTGTTCACGACGGTCCGGCAGGAACTCGGGTTTCTCGAAGGGTTGCCGGTGTCCGCCGTGTCCGGCATCGCGGCGCCGGAAGGGTTCGAGAAGGAACTGGAAAAGCACGGCGCCCGGCTGGTGTTGAGGGAACGTTTTGCCGACCATCATCGCTACACGCAACAGCAGGTCATCGACCTGATCAACCGCAGCCGTGAAGCCGGCGCGGCGGCCATGGTCACCACCGAAAAAGACGCCGTGCGGTTTCCCCGGCTCGACCGGATGGATGTGCCGGTGTATTTCCTGCGTGTGGACATCGAGCTGCTTTCGGGTAGCGAGGACTTCAATGCCTGCATCTCCCGCATCTGTTTCCAGTGAAAACGACCGGCCGCGTCTGCTGATCGTCGGGCTCAACTGGCTCGGCGATGCGGTGATGAGCATGCCGGCGGTGGGCGCCCTGCGGGCACGCCATCCGGACGCGACGCTGACGATGCTGGCGAAGCCGGCTGTGGCGGCGCTGTGGGCGCTCGTCCCCGGCGTTGACGCCGTGACGACCCAGGTCCAGGGCCCGCTGGGGACGTTCCGGACGGGGGCGGCCATCCGGCGTGCGGGCTACACGACCGCCTGGGTGTTCCCGAAGTCCTTCCGCGCGGCGTTGCTGGCGCGGTTGGGCGGGGTGCCGCAGCGCATCGGACTGGCCGGGCACAGGCGCGATGCGATGCTGACGCGGGTGGTGCGCCTGCCGGAAGGCGACACGCGCCACCAGATGTGGGAGTATCTGGACCTGGTGGAGGCGGGGCAAGGGGCGGTCGCCCAACCGCCGTTCATCAAACCCCCGGAGGCGGACCTCCAGGCGGTGCGGCGCCAGCAGGAGGCCTGGGGAGGCGGCAACGACCCAACGCCCTGGGTGGGAGTCTTTCCCGGGGCGGCGCGCGGCCCTTCCAAACGGTGGCCGGCGGAACGGTTTGCCGAGGTGGCGCGCCGCTTGTCTGTCGCGCCCGGCTGCCGCGTGCTGGTGTTTGGATCGGATTCCGACCGGGAGGCGTGCGCCGCGGTGACGGCGGCGGCCGGCCGGGGGGCTGTCGACCTGTCGGGACAGACGACGCTCCCGCGTCTCACGGCATGGCTTTCCGTGTGCCGGGTGGTGGTGGCCAATGACAGCGGCGGCATGCACCTGGCGGCGGCGCTGGGGGTCCCCGTGGTCGCGGTGTTCGGCCTGACGGACCCCGCGAAGACCGGCCCGGTGGGGGAAGGCCATCGGATCGTTGCCGCCGCGGGCGTGGCGCGCGCGCGCGACGTGGCGGCCGATGGGCCGGCCGCCCGCACGGCGTTGTTGTCGATTGAGGCGGCGCGTGTGTATGATGCCGCCCTGCAGGTGCTGGCCGAAACCGGCGCCGGGAGCGTTTGAGATGGAACGAGAAAAAATATCCGTGTGCATTACGGCGTGCGACGAGGAGAAGAATATTCGTCGTTGCCTGGAAAGCGTCAAGTGGGCCGACGAGATTGTCCTCGTGGACAGTTTCAGCAAGGACCACACCATCGACATTTGCCGGGAATACAGCGACCGGATCTTCCAGCATCAGTGGCTGGGCTACATCGGGCAGAAGAACCTGATCAAGGACCTGGCGGCCGGTCCCTGGATCCTGTTCGTGGATGCGGACGAGGAGGTGTCGCCGGAATTGCGCGCCGAGATCCTGGAGGAATTCGAGAGCGGCTCCAATGCCAACTACGACGGTTACGATTTCCCGCGCATGGTCTACTACATGGGACAGTGGATCCGGCACGGCGAGTGGTACCCCGATATCAAGATGCGCCTGTTCCGCAAGGACCGGGGCGTCTGCGGCGGGCGGGAGCCGCACGACCGGACGACTGTGCCGGGGCCGGTCAAGCGGCTCAGCGGGCACCTTTATCACTACACGTACAACGATCTTGGCGACCAGATCAAGACGTTGAACGATTTCTCGACCATCAGTGCCGGGAGCGCCGGCGAGGGGCATCCCTTCCGCTGGGTCGATCTGCTGACGCGCCCGCCGCTGCGTTTTCTCAAGGCCTACATTGTCAAGCGCGGCTTCATGGACGGGAGTCGCGGCTGGATCATCGCCTGCACCTCTGCCTTCGGCGTCTTCCTGAAATACGCCAAGATGCTGGAACAACGGCTGATATCGGCAGGCGCGAATCGCCCCGAGGGGCACGGAACGGGCGGCTAGCCGATCGGGGTGCGCGGGCCGGGGCCGCCGAGGGCCTTCTTACGGGGTGGGTTTGGCGGAGGCGTGGCGGAACATCAATTGCGGGATGCGGTACTGTTCCTGCAGTCGGCGATTTGCCTCCGCCAAGCCGGCGCCGTCCAGGACAAGGTCCAGCGGCGTGTCGTCGAATGTGATGCGTCGAATGCCGCCGTCACGTTTCACGATGGCGAACACGTCATCAAGCCTATCGATGGGTTGCCCGTTGACCCGGGTGACAATCTCGTCGCGGTAGGCCTGGTAGCCGATGTTGATCTGGTCGGGCAGCACGCCCACGAGAATCACGACACGCTGGCCGGGTTTGTCGGGCATCAACCCGCGGGTCAGGTAAAGATTGACCAGCCGCAGGTTGGCGCTGAACATCCATTTTCCCCCGAATGCCCTGAGGTAATCGAGCGACAGTTCGCGCAGAACGAGCCCGCCGTCCACCAGGTAGTCGGCCGGCGAGTCCGCGGCATTGAGGGGGACCAGGGCCTGGCGGTCGTCATGCGCCGCGAGCGGGACGCGGACCTCCTTCGAAACCCCATCGCGGACGATCGACACTGTCACGATGTCGCCCGGACGGTGCTGTCCGCCAATCAGGTGGGCCATCAGCAGGCGCCCGTGCAGAGCGTCCTGGTAGTAGCCCTGGGAATCGATCGGGTGACCGTCCCACGCGACAATGACGTCGCCGGGTTTCAACTCGCGCGCGGCGCCGGAACCGGGAAGCAGGCGGGTCACCAGGATGCCGGCGCCGTCATCCTTGAGTTTGAGATAGCGGCGTTTGACGGGGTCGACCAGCGGGGTCCAGATCAGCCCCGCGGACGCCAGGCCCTCATAAGGCGGGGTCGCGAGGTCCTCAACGATATGCCGCAGGATCAACGCGGGGATCACGAGACTGGTCTGAGCATCCGCATCGTAGTCCATGGCCAGTCCTGCCAGGCGTCCGTCACGGAAGACGGGTGCGCCCTGTCCGTCGGTCTTCAAGTCGGTCAACACCTTGAACATCAGGAGGGAAGAGGCGGACTGGGGCAGAACCTCCACTGACGCTTCCGTGATGCGGCCATCGCCCGCCTTCAACTGGCCCGCCTCGTCGAAGGTGACAATCCGGACCTTGTCGCCGCGCCGGCTGCCGTCGTCAAATTCCACGGCTTTGAAAGGCCCATCGGGCGGCAGGGAGGAGACCTCCAGCACGGCGGCATTGGCCCTGACGTCGGCCTGAACGATGCGCGCCTGCCATTTCATGCCGCGGCCCGGCTGGCGGACCTCGACCAGGATGGCATTGCGGACGAGGTCCTCGGTGGTGACGACGCGTGCCGGCGAGATCAGCACGCCGTAGCCCTGTCGGGCGCTGGGTTTCTCGCGGCGCCACGGGAAGCGTGGGTCGGTGCGCTGGCAGGTGACCAGGACTTCGAGCACGCTGTGCGACGGAAGGTTGGTGAGTTCGGCCTGCGCGATGGCAGCCCAGGCGGCGATGAGGAGTGCGGCGAGACCCCGTTTCATGGCAAGCCCTCCCGGCCGAGGCTTGAGGGGGCCGTAAGCCCGTACTTGGCCATGATCTCGGGCTCGGCGGCGGCGGCGGCCCGCGCATCGAGAATGAGCGGATTGTCATTGCCGACGAAGCGGATGACCGTGAAACCCCCGGAGGCGCGGGCCAGGGCCAGCGGAATATCGGACAGGCGGCCGATGGGGATCTCGTTGATGGTCTCCACAATCTGATTCAGGAATCCGTCCGAATACGTGTTCACGGGATGGGCCAGACGGCTGGTCAGCACCACAAACTGCTCGCGGTTGGTGTGGAGGTTATCCACCTTGGCGTACTGGCTGCAGTACAGCAGGCGCTGGGCGGCGGGCGAGCCCAGGTCGCCGCCCAAGGTGGACAGGTAGCCGCGGCTCAGGGGGGCGAAGACCAGCCCCCCGGCCATGTAGTAATCCGGCTCCCGGTCATAGGCATATCGATAGATGAACGGATCGGGTCGCCGGGTGAGCGGGATGTTCAATGAGAGCCGCGCGCCGTCGCGCCAGACACCGAACGCGACCGTTTCGTCGCACTGTTTGCGTTCCATGAGCTCCGTGTATTCGACCATGGTGCCGTCCAGGCGGACGGAGCCGTCGTTGGCGATCGGCAGGCCGTCCACGGAGAGCAGGACATCCCGCGGCTTGATAAGACCGGCGGCGGCCCCGAAGGGATCGACATAGGCGACGGCAACGCCGGTCTGGCTTTCCGCGAGTTTCAGATCGGCGCGCAAGGCGGGATTGCGCGTGTCGACATGCATGACGCCGAGTTCCGGGTAGCCATCGTAGGTGCCGTCCTCAATGTCCTTGAGGAAATGCTCCAGAACGGGCAGCGGGATGGCATACCCGATGTTCTGGGCCCCGGCGATCCCCTGGAACGCCAGGCCGATGACCCGGCCGTTGAAGAGCACCGGCCCGCCGCTATTGCCCGGGTTGATGGCCGCATCGACCTGGAGCACGAGGTGGCTGTCGACGCCGCTGTGCGCGTACAGATTGTAGTCGATGCGGGAGACGACCCCCTGGGTGAGCGAAAGGCGCGTGCCGCCCATCGGGTAGCCGAGGACGATCACTTCGTCATTGAGGCTGGGCAGGCGTCGGCCGAGCGACAGTGGGCGGGTGCCGATGAAGAAAGCCGGGTCCTTGACCGTCAGCACCGCCAGGTCGCAATCGTGTCCCGGGAAGAGGACCCTGGCCTCGTACTTGCGGGGGTCGCCCTCGCGCTGCACTTCGATGAAACGGGCATCGGAAACCACGTGGGCGTTGCTCAGGATGCGGTTGCCCGGGATGATGAATCCGGACCCGTTGCCGCTGGCGGGCGGGAACGCCTGCCAGGGTTGGGCATAGTCCTCGCGCTGCATCGTCACGTAGATCTTGACGACCGACTGCTGGAGCGGGGCCAACCCGGCGCGGGCGGACGGCGCGAGGCCGGCCAACAGGATCCAGCACGTCATAACGAACAGGGCACGCATGAGGGAAGAAGGATAGCGAAACGAAGACCGGCAAGTACAGAGGTTTAAGTGCCGCAGGGGGACAGTGCGCGGTGGCGCTCGAACACGATGAGGCGCCGCTGCTCACTTCCGGAATGGGGACATTTCTAACGAGTCTTGACAAAACAGGAACGGAACAGGAACGGAAGTGTCGCGACTCTTTGAAAATGTCCCCTTGTAACTCAATAGAAATGTCCCCATTGA
>CAZTAJ010000082.1:0-19261 GCA_964611575.1 uncultured Verrucomicrobiota bacterium | reverse complement strand
CATCGCGCAGGAACACGGGCGCGCCGTCCTGAGCGTGAAGCACGATATTCTCAATGTCCTCGATGCCCTGGATCAGCCCCAGGCTTCGCACGTAGGCCTGCTCCCAGTCCCGCACCAGGAAGTTCCCGCCTGCATTGGCGTTGTTGCGTTCGATGGCCTCCAAGACATCTGCGAGGGTGATCCCGTATTTGAGAAGGCGGTTCTGGTCCGCGAGCACATGGTATTGCTTCACGAACCCGCCGAAACTATTGACTTCGTTGATGCCCCGAATGGTTCGTAACTGCGGGGCGATATACCAGTCCTGAATGGTACGCAATTCCATCGGCGTGTGGGCGTCGCTTTCCAGCGTGTACTGGTGGATTTCGCCCAGACCGGTGCTGATCGGACCCATCTCCGGCTCGGCCCAGTCGGGCAATTGCTCCTTGGCCGCCTGCAACCGTTGAAACACGAGCTGCCGGGCGAAGTAGAGGTCAACGCCGTCTTCCAGCACGATGATGACCTGGGAGAGCGCCGCTTTCGACAGGGAACGCACCTGGGATACCCCCGGCAGGCCTTGCATCGCGAGCTCGATCGGGGCGGTGACTTGCTGCTCCACGTCGAGCGGCGCCAGCCCCGGCGCGTCCGTGAGGATCATGACCTGAACGTTGGTGACGTCGGGGAATGCATCGATGGGAAGTGCCTTCCAGGCCAACAGCCCGGCTCCGGCCACAATAATGGTTCCCAGAATGACCAGCATGCGCTGGTGCAAAACAAAACGAATGAGTTTATCGAACATCGGAGGTTCCTTCCGTCAATCGGCGCAGCCAGCGCCCATCTTCTCGCGCAACACGTCCGACTTGAGCAGGAAAGCGCCCTCTGCCACGACCGTTTCGCCGGCGTCCAGGCCGTTGAGGATCTCCACCATGCCGAAGAAGTCCCTGCCTTTGCGTACGTCTTGTCGGACGAAGAAGTCATCTTTCCAATGCCTGAAGACGAAGAACTTCCCCTCGTCTGAGAGCACGGCGGATCGCGGTGCTACCAGGACCTCTTCCCCCTGCCCATTGCCGAGGGAGATGGTCGCTTCACAGAACATCCCAGGCCGCAGTTCCATGGCCGGATTCTTGACGGTGGCGCGCACTTTTACCGTGCGGGTTGCCTCGTCCATGGTCGCGCCCACGTAATCGAGCACGCCTTTGAACGGACGGTCGGGAAAGGCGGTCACCGTGATCTCGACACCAACCGGTCCGCGTTTCTCGGCGGCCAGCAAGGGCGCCAAGTCGCGTGACTGCACGTTGGCCCAGACCCAGACCGTGGTCAGATCGGAGAGCAGCATGAGGTCTTGTCCGGGTTCCACCATCTCCCCGACCACCGCGTGCTTCTCGATGATCGTGCCTGCGACAGGCGCTCGAACAGGCAGGCGTCCCGCCCCTGCACGGTGGGACGACTCACGCATTACCGCCAGATCGTCCTCCGTCAATCCCAGCACATGGAGGGTCTGTTCGGATGCCTTCAAGTCGGTGCGGTGTTGTTCGAAAGTCATCTGCGCGTCAATCATATCCTGCTCGGAGCCAACTTTCTGTTCTTTGAGTTTCGTCTCACGCGCGAACACTTTCCCGGTCAGTTCGCTCAGGGTGCGGTTGCGCTCATAATCCGTCAGGGCTTTGCCGAGTTCCACGCTGGCCAGGGTGAGCAACGTGTCGCCTGCCTTGACGCGCGCTCCGATATCCGCCGTTACCGTCTCGATGATGCCGGCGATACGGGGACTGATATGTACCGCCGCATTTTCGTTCAGCGCGATCTCCCCGGTGGTCGGCAATACGATCGTTACCTTGGTTCGCGTCACGGCCTGCGTTTGAATCAGCCCCCCGCCGTCCGCCCGTTTCAGGAGGCTGGGGTCCAGTTTCACGACGCCGACCTCGTAGCGGCATTCGGCGCACTGGGAAATGGGTATCCCGCATTCGCACTTCGCGGACAGCCGTTCCTCAAGGGTTGTGCCGGGCGCCGCGGTCGGCTGCTCCTCACGGGCGCCCTCGGCAGCCGGTGCGGCAGATTTCTCGGCATTCGCCTTGCCGCATCCGCTTGCCATGGCTAATACTGCCAACAGGGCGCAGAGCCCGCCTGTGATTGTCCATTGTCTTTTGTTCATTTTCATTTTGATCCTCTTCATGTTGCTTATTGAATGGGGTTCAAGGGATCCCGGTCAGCCGTTCCATGTCCGCCGCGGCTTTGTGATACTCGGCGAGCGCCTCCAGTTGGCGGACCCTGGTTTCGCCGAGCGACCGTTGCGCGTCCAGCACGTCCAGGTAGCCGAACTTCCCTTCCCGGTAGCCCGCCTGCGCGGCATTGAAGGCCTGCTGCGAACTGGGGAGCAACTCCTCCTTGATCGTCACCGCTTCCGCCCTGGCCGTCTCGAGTCGGCTGTGCGCTTCAGTCAACGCGGTCGTGGCGCGCAAGCGGGCGGATCGTTGGTCGTATTCCGCGCGGGTCGCCTGATGCTGTGCCGCGAGAATGCCGCCCTCGTTGCGGTTGAAGAGCGGCAGCGGCAGTGAAAGACCGATGAGTCCGGCCTGCGAGCCGTCCTCTTCAAACCGGCTGAACCCGGCGCTTACCGTGACATCCGGCACGCGCTCGGCCCTGGCCTGGGCCAGCGCGTGATGGCTGGACCGGACGCGGTCGGCCCAAGGGGCGACTTCGGGGGATTGGTCCAGTGAGGCCGACAACTGGGCCAGGGGCGGCGTCTCCGCGACGGCAACCCATTCGCCCGCGGCCTTCGTGAACAGTGGCGTCGTGCTGCCCCAGGTCGCCGCGAGGAACCGGCGGCTGGTTTCCAGGCCCCGCCTGGACTGGTCCCGCGAAAGGCGAGCCAGCGCCACCTCGACTCCCGCCCGGGTTTCCTCAAGGAAAGGGACCTTTCCCGCCTTCACCCGTTCGGCGGCGGCTTTGCGCACGTCCTCGGCCAGAGCCAGGGCCGATTCGGCCAGCGCGAGCCTGTCCTGTGCGATAACCACATCCACATACGCTTTCCGGGTCTGCGTCAGGACGTCCAGCCGTTTTGACTCATACTCCCAGCCGGCCAGTCGCGCTTCCGACCGAGCCGCGTTGCGGCGTTTGCTCCGCTTGCCGGCCCATTCGAAGGTCTGGCTGAGTCGAATCGTCGTTTGCGCGGCGTCATATCCCTTCCTGGTTCCGGAACCACCAAACTCCTCCGCCTCGATCTCGATTTCCGGGTTTGGCATGATGCCGGCTTGCTGGACGGTTCCCTCGGCGGCCCGAACCCCGTGGGCCGAGGATGCTAACTCCAGGTTTTGCAGCGCCGCCAGTTCAAGTGCCAGCCGGAGCGTCAGGGTCCCCTGCGGCTCCCGCGGTGGCGTCGTCGGGGTTGCCTGCGTCTGTGGCGTCAGGCCGCCCATGGTTGCGATATCCCGACCCAACGGACGCATGGCGGGCCATGCGTTCTCGTCGGGGTTGCCTGCCTGCGTTTGCTCGGTCGCCGAGCCGATAGAGACCAGTGCGAGTGCGGCGCAAAGACGCGTGTATCTGTCCAATTCCTGCCTCATGAAACCTCCTGCCAAGGGTGAAAGAGTGAAGTCCGCATGTGGATGCGGGAAATGATGAAACGGCCGCCGTCACGCCATGCCGGCGCTAGCGAACGACCATACGGGCGGGACGCCCTCAGGCGGAGGTCGGCGGACGGTAGATGTCGGCGACCGACAGTCTTTCCCGGCAGAGCAGGTCGGTGGCCCCGGCGCGCTCAGAGTTGACCACCGTTAGGGTGATCGCAGGGTCGAGGCACATGTAAGAGGGACCCACATGGCAATCGCAAGTGCAGTCGGTCGCGCATTCCACCTCATGATCGCTGTCACAGGGTGCGGCCACGACCAGGGGCGCGAGAATCGCCAATGCCATAGCAGCTACAACGAAGATGTTGGCGAATAGTTTCAAGAAGCACAGGCTATCAAAGTGGTGCCGCGGAGTCAAGGCGTCCGAGTGGCGTCCGAGTGGCGATAGCGCTCGGTGGCTGGCCGATGCCGTGCGGCGGGCCTTCCTCTTTCCAATTGCCGAACGCGAGTTCACGGGCGGCAAACTGCCACACCACCACGCGCTTGCCTTGAAGGCGGTCGCGGCCGTCGGCCGTCTCGCTGAAGAGGGCTTCACGCGTGGCGTAGGCGCCGGCGTCGTTTCGCACAATCCGGTCCACGGGCTTCCGCAAGTAGTAGCTCAGTTGTTCCACCAGACCGGCCGAGGCGCCCCATTCCATGGACGGCAGCGAGTAGATGTTGCTGAAACTGTCGCCGAGGACCAGGATCTCGGCATTCCGGCCCGGCAACCACAAGTCGCCATCGGGGGAGATCACGGGCCGGATGTGCACCGTCTCGAGCACGGGTGCGCCCCGGCTTGCCGGGAACTTCAGCAGCAGGCGCAGGTCACCCACGGCGCTGACCTGTGCCGTCTCCCGACGGTATTCCGTCGTGCCATCACTCGACAACAAGCCTGTCGCGCGAATCGCGGCGGCCAGGAGCTCCGCCGCCTGATCCATCGCTTCCGGGCGCCAGTGCGTATCGCCCGCGAGATACTGCGGTTGGCCGGTCTTACGGGTGGCCTCCGCCAGAAGCGGGGCGCAGTCGACCACGGCTACGCCTGCCTTTCGCAATCGCTCGACGAAAGCGGGGTAGGAGGCGTTGTGGAGCGGGGCCCGACGATTCCGGAACGCGCGACTGAGTCGATCCGGATGGAGGGTCGGCTTCACTGGCGTCGGCATGAGAATGAGGCGTATCCCGCGGGTGCGCAAGCGGTCGTTGAACGCCACGATCGCCTTCAGGGGGTCGGGCTGCGGCGTATCGTCCCACTCGGTGGCGGACTTCAGGCGGCTTTCCACGTGACGTCGGCTGAGAAAGCCCGGCCCGGTCACGTAGTCAACGTCCGGGCGGTAGAACAGCCAGTCCCGTTCTCCCGGATAGACCTTTTCGTTGCCCACGAGCAGCCAGCGCGTCAACAGCCACTGGGTCGGGGGCAAAAACACCCGGGTGAGCCAGGAGGATTCCTCCAACTCGTTCTCGTAGCGCCGCATGTCCCGCAACAGGTTCCGATTGGCGGCGATCACCCGGGTTGCGACCCCGCCCGAACGGCCGCGAAACACCGCGCCGCTCTCCGGCAGCGCCTTCACGATCGCGTAGCAGTGCGGAACCCAGGTGGGCCGGATGCCCCGAACGAATTGCCGTACCTCATCAAAGTGCTGCAGCAAAGGGACGGCGAACAGGGTGGCGAGGAAGAGGGCCGTGAGGAAGACCGCTATGCCTGGAGCCATGTCGGTTCGTCCGATTTCCCGCTTTGCGGTTTCCTCCGGGCTTGACTGTCGCAACACGTTTGCCATGTGTGCCTCTAGAAAATGAAGTAGATGAAGGGATTATACGTTTGGGTGGTCAGCGCCAGGACGGAAGTCCAGACGAGGCACAGGATCGTAACCGCTTTTCCCAGGGTGAGTTTCCGGGTCCAGTCCCATGTCTGGGGCCCCATCCAGACCACCGCGGCGGCCACCGCAAAGGTGAGCGTATAGTATGGCTTGAAGATGACGGCAGCGATCAGACCCGTGCCCGGCGCGGTGGCGCCCAGACCCAGCATGCGTCCGCAGTACTCGAGAGCGGCGGACAGGTCCGGCGAGCGGAAGAAGACCCAGGTGAACAGAATGACGACGAACGTGATGCCGGTTTGCAGCGCTCCCGGCAGTCGATCGTAGAAACTTGTCTTGCCGCGGAGCCGTTCGAGGCAAAGCATCGCGCCGTGAAGCCCTCCCCAGATCACGAAGGTCCATGCCGCCCCGTGCCACAGACCGCCCAGGAGCATCACAAGCCCCAGGTTCACGTACGTGCGAATCGGACTGCGGCGGTTTCCGCCCAGCGGGATGTAGAGATAGTCTCGCAACCACGTTGACAGCGAGATATGCCAGCGCTTCCAGAACTCTGTAATCGAGCGCGACCGGTAAGGCGAGTCGAAGTTCTTCGCGAACACGAAGCCCAGCATCAACCCCAGTCCGATGGCCATGTCGGAGTAGCCGCTGAAATCGAAGTAGATCTGGAAGGCGTAGGACGTGACTCCGTACCAGGAATGCGCCACGTCCGCCGAGGCCGCGTTGAACACCGTGTCCGCGATCTTGCCGCAGGGATTTGCGAGGAGAATCTTCTTCGCCAGTCCCATACCGAAAAACGCGACCCCGCGCGCAAGTTTCTCAGATGAAATGTCACGGTTACGGATCTGGTCGGCGACATCCGAGAACCGGATGATCGGACCGGCCACAAGTTGAGGGAACATGGACACGAAGCAGGCGAAGTCCGCGAAATGGCGGATGGCTTTCGCGTGACCGCGATAGACGTCGAGCGTGTAGCTCATGGTCTGGAACGTATAGAAACTGATGCCCAGCGGCAGTGTGACCCGCAAGGCGAAGTCCAAGCGGAGGCCGGGGCAGCCCAGGGCGTCCACCAGGGCGGTGTAGCTGTCCACCCCGAAATTGAAGTACTTGAAGAAGCCCAGCAGCAGCAGGTTGGAGGCGATGCTGCCCATGAGGGCGGTCCGCTGAAGACGGGTGCGGGGCGCGCCGGGCGGCAGCAGTTCGACCGGTCCGTGGCCGAAGGGGTGGGCGGGACACGCCATGACCAGTCCACACACATAATCCACCAGCGTGCTGAACAAGAGAAGGATAACGAAGAGGGGATTGGCCCATCCGTAGAACAGGTAGCTGGTGAGCGTCAGGAACAGGTTCCGGCCCCGGTGCGGCAGGAGGTAGTAGATCAGGAGGACGGCCGGCAGGAAATAGAAGAGAAAAAGATGAGAGCTGAAGACCATCAGCGGCTGACCTCGTAGTAAACCGCCAGTCGCTCGCCCGGCATGTCCATGATGACCCGTTCTCCCTCCAACTCGCGCTGGGCATCCAGCGGGGCCACGGTTAGTGTATAGCTCTCGCCTTTCGTTTTGCCGATGTCGCGCGTCTTGCCCTGTACCAGGCCCCAGTGCGCCACCAACAACTTCGTGGGCCGGTACGCTCCCTCGGTCACACGTTCCACCTCGTACGCATAGACCACCAGCGCCTGCCGATACGGGGCGATGGCCTCCAGCGAAGGCGTCAGCGAGGTTTCCACGAGACGTGCCTGCACAACCAGGCGTTCCTCGGCGGCTTGACCTCGCACGGGTGAAGGCGTCCATGTCGTGTCGGCCCCGGGTTCAACCCAGATGTCGGAAAAGAAATCCGCCCGGTCGTTACGGGTCACCTGCGCCCACTGCTCGATTCGGGTGAGCCCTTTGTCGAATCGCCCGGCATAGATCTCCTCGGGTTTGCCAGGGCCCTTCGGCTTCGCCCTCTTGTGCGGCCCCGTCATGGTCATGATGCGGATGCGGTTGCTCCATCGCGGGCAGTCCACCTCGTCCCCGTCCACTCCCGGGGCGCTGTTGACGCTGACTCTCCAACTGTCTCGGCCATCCGCCGAGCGGAAGATCAGATTGCGATGCGCGCCGTCGAAGACCCAGGCGAGGCCCGTGTTGTCCGGCGAGAGATCGGGCCAGCATCCTCGTCCATACTCCTGCCAGGTGCCGGCTTTCAGATCGGCTATGCCGGCCTGCGGCCACGGAAAGAGTCCACCCGCCTTCGTCCCGTCCGCGGAGACTCGGAGATTGTCGAAGTGTACGAGAGTCGCATCCCATATCGTCTCTCGTTTGAACGGATTATCGAGTGGGAACCGGACGAGGGGTTTTCCGGCATACCCATTCCCCTCACGGCCTTCCACGGCGTACACCCACTCCTGCGCGGTGGCCGGGTCCATCCACACATGCAGCGCATAGCCCCGGCCAAGCTCTCGCACGGAGGAGCCGCTCCAGTTCACCACATAGATCGTGGCCTTGGGGAAATCCGTGAACACCACACGATTCCCTTTGGGCGAAATCAGGGGCTTCCAGTAGCTGCCCACGCGGCGAAGCAGCGGCCGTTCCCCGCCGCGCTCCGCGGTGTCGAGGCCCATCAAAAGGAGTTGCGAGCCAAGGGCGTCGTATCGGTCGCCTGCGTCCTGCCGGCACCAGACCACCCGTGTCTCGGCCCCCGCCAGCAGGCGGAGCTCATGCGCGGCGCCGCTCCCGCGCCCCTCCAGCACGGCGTAGAGCAGGCCGATTGCGATCAGCAACCCCAAGACACAGGCACTGGTGCTTTTCCCCATCGTCGATTCCGGATCGTTGGGCATGTGCGTGTGCGGCGGACGTCAGGTCTGGTCCGCGACTTCGGACGCCTTTTTGCCGGCGCACACGGCGCAGGCGTTCACTTCGATGCTGACGTGTTTCAGATCTTGGAAGGGTCGCAATACGGCGCGGTAGTCGGAGGGGGCTCGCGACTGACTGGTCACCAGGCTGATGATTGCGGCCTTTTCCGTTCCGCCCACCCGCCACACGTGCAAGTCCGTGACCTTGCTGTCACCATCGCTCTCAATGGCGCGCCGAATGGCGTCCGGTTCCTCGGGCGGGATGTCGCCGTCAACGAGGATATGGCCGGTTTCACGCGCGAGGCCCCAGGCCCAGCGCAGGATAATCGTTCCGCCGACGATCCCCATGAGGGGGTCCGCCCACATCCATCCCCATTGCCGGGCGGCCAGCAGGGCGACGATGGCGAGCACGGAAGTCGCGGCGTCCGCCACGACGTGGATATATGCCGCTCGCATGTTGTGGTCGTGATGCAGAGGTTCACCCTGTGCCCCGTCGCCGTGTCCATGGTCGTGAGGTCGTCCAAGGAGCCATGCGCTTGCCAGATTCACGATCAACCCGATCACAGCCACGAAGAGGGCCTCGTCAAACCGGATGGCTGCCGGTTTGATCAGGCGAAGACCTGACTCCCAGAACATGAGGATGGCGACTCCGGCGAGAACGATGGCGCTTCCGAACGCCGCCAGGATGCCCACCTTTCCGGTGCCGAAGGTAAAACGTGGATCGCGCGCGTGCTTACGAGCAAAAACGAAGGCCGCCCAGGCGATCCCCAGGGCGGTTGCGTGCGTGCCCATGTGCCAACCGTCCGCCAATAGTGCCATTGACCCGGTCAGCCAGCCCGCCACGATCTCCACCGCCATGGTCGCGATGGTCAGCCACATGACCCAGGCTGTGCGGCGTTCTCCCTCGCGGTTGTGGCCTCCGAATTCATGGGAATGCAGGAGATCCGCCGCGTCGTGGTCATGCCTCGCTGAGGACTTGGTCGGGTTCACGGTGTCAGCTCCTCGCCTGTCGCGCTTTCATTGTAGAGCGAAATACCTGTTGAAGGCGAGCGCATTGCGGAGACAACGTGCGCGTGGGATAGCGAGGGGCTGTATCGGGGACTCTGAACGCTGTTGACACTCCCGGCCGCGTGTCATATAGTTCGTCATATGACGAAGTATAGAAAGGATGGCCTGTCGTGAATGGCGACGCCATGCGAGAAATGTTGCGGGTCACCAAGGCCCTGGCGGACCTTCAGCGGGTGCGCATCCTGATGATGCTGGGGCCCGGTGAACTGTGTGTGTGCCAGATTGTGGAAGTGCTGGCGCTCGCGCCATCTACAGTCTCGAAGCACCTGTCCATTTTGAGTGCCGCCGGGCTCGTGGATTCCCGGAAGGTCGGCCGGTGGGCCTACTATCGCCTGCCGGAGGGTGTCGCCGGGAGCCTGGGCCGCCCCGCGCTGAAGTGGTTGGACCAGACGTTGCGAAGTGACGTGACGATCAAGCGGGACCGGAGGAAGCTCAGGGCCGTTGTGGCCTGTGCCCCGGGGAGTCTGTGTCGACGGCAAAGGCAACGCGGGCAGGAGCCATGACCATGCAGGAACGACAAGACCCGGTACCCGTCATCCTTGAGGCGGGCATCCGCCGTTGGGTGATCGGGCAGATCGAAACTCCGGCGGGCCACGTGCCGCGTGTGGCGACTCGTCTGACGTGGCGCGACCACCTGGGTGCGGTGGCCATGCGCTGGGGCGTGGGTCGGGATCGCTACCAGGTGGACCCTGGCCTCTATGCGGTCGGCTGCCCCACAGCGGATTCGCCCGTGTTGGTCTCCGCCAACTACAAACTCTCGTTCGACGTGCTGCGTGAAGCGGCGGCTGGATTGGACGTGTGGCTGTTGGTGCTGGACACCAAGGGAATCAATGTGTGGTGTGCGGCCGGCAAAGGTACCTTTGGCACCGAGGAACTGGTCCATCGTGTGGACGTTACCGCTGTGACGAAGGTTGCACCCCGTGGTTGCCTGATTCTGCCGCAACTCGGTGGACCGGGCGTTGCCGCGCATGAAGTCCGGCGGCGCACGGGTCTGAATGTGGTCTATGGCCCGGTGTACGCCCGCGATATCCCGGCTTTTCTGAGGGCGGGGATGCAGGCCACGCCGGCGATGCGGCGCGTTCGGTTCGATATGTGGGACCGGCTTGTCGTTGTTCCTGTGGAAGCCGTTCATGGGTTTGTGCCGGCCCTCTTGGCCATGCTGGCATTCTTCCTGGCGGCTGGAGTGGGCCGGCACGGCTACGGTTTGGCGACGACGCAATGGCCGGGCATTGCGCTGGCCGTTTGGGCCAGTTTCCTGGTGGGTGTTGTGCTGACGCCGGCGTTGTTACCCTGGGTGCCGGGTCGCTCCTTTGCGCTCAAGGGCGCACAAACTGGCGTCGTGACGGCGGCGGCTTTGTGGTGGTTCATGGACTATGGGGTGGTGGAGGGGATCGGAGTGGGGCTGATGAGCGTGACGGCCTGCTCGTTCTTCAACCTGATGTTCACCGGCTGCACGCCCTACACGTCCATGTCGGGCGTGCGTCGGGAACTACGGTGGGCGGTGCCGTTGCAGGCTGCAGTGGCGACCGTTGGGCTTGTCTTGTGGTTGGTGGCGCGGTGGGTATGAGGAGACGGATATGAAGATGGCATATCTGAAAGATGTCGTCAGTCTGCAACTGGATCGCGATGCGTGCATGGGCTGCGGTCGTTGCCTGGAGGTCTGCCCCCACGGTGTCTTTGCGATGGAAGGCGGCAAGAGCCGCATTGACGAACGGGACGCGTGCATGGAGTGCGGCGCCTGTGCGCGCAATTGCCCAGTCGATGCGCTGTCGGTCAACAATGGAGTGGGATGCGCCGCGGGACTTCTGAATTCGGCATTGGGACTCAAATCGAACTGCTGTGGAGAATCGCAGTCGTGTTGCTGCAGGTAAGTTCGATCGCCGCGTACACGGGATTCCAAGAAGCAAAGGAGCATGAACGTGAGCCAAGAGACGAACCCCGCCCATGAGCGGAAACTGACTAATGTATTCGAGCGGTATCTGACTGTGTGGGTGGCGCTGTGCATTGTGGGCGGGATTGTGCTGGGGAAAGTGGCCCCTGGACTGGCCAAAATGCTGGATGGCATGTCTATTTACGTGGATGACGCCCCGGTGGTGTCCATCCCCATTGCGATCTGCCTCTTCTTCATGATGTACCCCATCATGGTGAAGATCGACTTCGCCTCGGTCGTCAAGGCCGGCAGAAGCGGCAAGCCGGTCTGGTTGACGCTGTTCGTGAACTGGGCGATCAAGCCATTCACGATGTATGCCATCGCCGTGCTGTTCCTGGGAGTCCTGTTCAGGGGCTTCATTGGCGCCGAGGCGACCGATCTGGTGAAGATGCCGTTCGGGCTCGACCTGGCCGTGGGCGCCTCGCACGGAGCGGGCACGGTCGTGCTGCATGAGGGCGTCAAGATGCTGCAAGTCCCGCTGTGGCGCAGTTACTTCGCCGGCTGCATTTTGCTTGGGATTGCGCCCTGTACGGCGATGGTGCTGGTGTGGGGCTATCTGGCAAAAGGCAACGACGGGTTGACCCTGATCATGGTGGCCATCAATTCCCTGTCCATGCTCGTGCTCTACGGCGTGCTGGGCGGGTTCCTCCTGGGCGTGGGAAAACTCCCGGTGCCCTGGCAGGCGTTACTGCTCTCGATTGTCATCTATGTGGCGCTGCCGCTGGTGTGCGGGTATCTGTCTCGCAAGTGGATCATCCAGGCCAAGGGCGAGGTCTGGTTCACGGAGAAGTTCCTGCACGTCCTGACTCCGATCACCATTATCGCTCTCCTGACCACGCTGGTGTTGTTGTTTAGCTTCAAGGGCGAGACCATTCTCGGCAACCCGTTGACGATTCTGTGGATCGCCATCCCCCTGTTCATTCAGACCATGCTGATCTTCTGGCTCGGTTACGGGTGGGCGAAGTGGCTCAAGTTGCCCTATCGGGACGCGGCGCCCGCGGCGATGATCGGCGCGTCGAACCACTTCGAAGTGGCGATTGCCACGGCGACGATGCTCTTCGGGCTGTCGTCCGGCGCAGCCCTGGCCACGGTGGTCGGGGTGTTGATCGAGGTGCCGGTGATGTTGTGGTTGGTGAGGATCTGCCTGAGAACGCAACACTGGTTCAGGAGTACCTGAAATGGCGAAGAAACTGAACGTTCTATTTCTCTGTACCGGCAACTCCTGTCGGAGTCAGATGGCGGAAGGTTGGGCGCGTGCGATCAAGGGGGATGTGATCGAGCCCCATTCGGCCGGGATCGAGATGCACGGGCTGAATCCGTTGGCCGTCAAGGTCATGGCCGAATCCGGGGTGGACATCAGCGGGCAGCGCTCCAAGAAGGTGGATGAACTGGACGCGGTGGACTTCGACTATGTGGTGACGGTGTGCGGTCATGCGAACGAAACCTGCCCGATGTGGCTGAGGGGCAAAGCCAGGGTGATCCACGTCGGCTTCGACGATCCGCCGGCCCTGGCGAGGAACGCGAAGTCGGAGGATGAAGCCCTGGCACATTACCGCCGTGTGCGCGATGCCATTCGGGCTTTCGTGCAAACGTTGCCGGATGCGCTAAGCGGGCAGGCGATCCCCGGTAAGAGGCCGCGCGTGGTACAAGACATACAACAGCGCGACGCCGTTTAGCACCACCAGCGAGGTCTTATCGCTGATCCATTCCTGATTGCCTGCCAGCATGAGGAAGAACAGTGCCACAAGGGACACGAAACGGCGCTCGCCGAAGACCCGCGCCAGATAGGCGACCGACAGGCCGACCACCAGCGGCGACATCATGACGAAGATGCGCGTGACGTCCGTCGAATAGAGGCGGCTGAACAGGCAGATGCCAAATACGACGAGGCTCGTCGCCAGGTAACGGCTGCGCCAGCCGTGGGCCGTGTGGAGTTCATGGAGCATGAAGATGAAGGTGATCCAGAGGAATCCAAACGTATTGAACAGGTACCAGAGGCTCTTCTGCAGGTTCAACCCGATGAGCAAGGTGGACTCGATGCCCCAGTCGTTTGTGCTCAAGAGGCGGTACTCCTGCATGTCCCAGTAGCGGCCCAGTCCGGTGCGGTACAGATAGTACAAGCCGCAAACTGCCGCTGCGGCCATGGCATGGCGCAGCACCGGCTTTGACCACAGCCGGCCGGTCTTGAGATAGAGGAAGAGGGGACCCAGTGGGGCCAGGAAGAGGATCACTTCCTTGTTGAACATCCCGATGGCCAGCGTGATGTAGAACCAGCTCCAGCGTTCAGTGAAGAGCCAGTAGAACGCGAGCATCCACAGGAAATTGTTCAGAGGATCGGGATAGAAGGGGATTTGAAGCTGGAATCGTGCGTAGATCCAGTTGGCGAGCAGCATCAAGGCGGCCAGGCACGCCGTGGAGGGTGACAGGTTGAGAACCCGGCGGCAGAACCGAAAGAACAGCAAGCCGGTGCCGTAGAGCAGCGCGAACGTGAAGACGTACCAGGCCCCGTCCCAGCCCAGAAGATTGCAGGAATTACGTTTGATCGACTGAACCAACAGGGGGGTCAGGGAGCGGAACGCAAATGGATTGACCCGGACGGAGAACGGCCGCACGGCTTGCGCGATATAGTAATCGCAGTCACCGTCCCCCGGATCCTTGTATTGCCGGCCGGAGAAGGCCGCTTCCTGGATGAGGATCAAGCCGAGAAAAACGAACATCAGGAGGGCGGGAATCCACGTGTCGAGGGCGCGCCAGGGACCGGCAGTTTCGGGGGAGGGCGGTGTCGGCGAGATTTCCGGCATGATCATGTCTCCATTGCGGGTTCGGTTCAAACACACGCTGACGTCGTGCGCATGGGGGTTTGTATAGGGGACGAGGACTCTGGAGTCAACAAGCGCGTTTGCGTGCCGGGTTCCGGCATGTCAGCGGGCATCGCCGTTCGATGAGGGTGGGGTGGCTTCCGACGCGGGCGCGTCATGAACCCCGGCGGGCGAGACGGCGTCGAACGGCTCAACACGGTCCCGGTCGGGCCTCAGCCAGTAGCAGATCCGGTCGGGGAACGCACGGGCGACCAGGCTGTTCTTCCTCCCCCAGTTCGACACCACCAAGGGGTCGCTCAGCACTCCTCGCGCATTCAGCAGCAGATTGCGCCCCACATGCTCTCGAAAGCCGGTTACGAAGACGAGGGCATGGGGCGGTGCCCGGCGCAAGGCGGCCCAGGCGCGAGTGTCCACGGCCCGCGCTTTGAGGGTGCGCCGGGCCGCCTGTTTCATGAAAGCGAGTCCCGCGCCCATCAGGGCGATCGTCAAGACAGCCAGTATCCACGGACCGGGTCGCCATTGCCGGAGTCGGGCGGCCGCCAGGCCAACGAGGGTGGCGATGAACGGCAGCGTTTCGAAGTAGTAGTAGGGACCGCATGTGTTGAACCCCGGGAAATTGAAGGCCGAATAACCCAGGACGACCGCTAGGATGCAACCCACACACACGGGTGTCCATGCGGCAGACCAGCCTATCGCGGCAGCGGCGGCAACGACCACCAATGAGCCGGGTGACCCCCACAGCCATTGATCCAGCAGCAGCAAATTGTGTGCGGTAGAGCGCAGGCCGTCCCACGGCCGGTGATCAGCGGAAAACCCCAGCGTCCATTCATCGGTATAGTGCAGATAGGTTGATTTCAAGGGGTCGCCGAGCACGAGGTGGTTGTAGAGCAGATAGGCGCCGACGCCCGCGAGGGCGGTAAGGGCGAAGAGCGCCGTACCCGCCCATTGTGAGCCGAGCCGCCGCCGCAGGGCCAGTCGCACGCTCGCGTCCAACCCGAGCGGCAGGGCGATCAAGAGGCCTGTGTAGGTTCGGTTCAGAAACAGGAAAGCCCAGGCCAACCCGGCGACGGCCGCCAGCCCGGCGCGCCCGCCGGTCTGCCAGCGCGCGTAGGCCCACCACAGGACCGAGACGGCCATCAGGCCACTGGTGTGGCTCAACAGCGTCCCGTGCATGAACTGGAAATAGGGGGAGAAGAGCAGCGCCAGGCAGACCGCCAGCACGGAGCCCCCCAGCCACAGGGCGCTGCCGCTGATGAACCAGACGCTGAGCGCCGCCGCCAAGGCGACCATGAGGCGGGGCTGATCCAGCCACACACCGGGAACCAGCCATAACGGGTGGGCCGGCGGATACCGGGACAGCCAGCCGACCTTCGGGTCCATGATGATCATTTCATGATAAAAGACCGGCGGCACGGGCGGGCAGAGACGCGCGAGGCGGCCTTCCATGAAGATGTGCGCCTGAAAGACGTAGCTGTTTTCGTCGGTGGTGACGGGGGTGTTTAGGTAGACGAACTGGTTGATGAGCAGTGAGCAGACGGCGGCGGCAAGGGAGAAGCTTAGGCGGGCACGCCAGGACAGGCCTGAGACCCCGTGGGGTGTGGCGAAGGCGCACGCGGTCATTGTCTTGGGGCGTCCATTGCCGCAGGGGTGTAACGGGGCAGGAAGAAGTTACGCATGGCGGGGACGTCGATGAACAGCAACACGGCGCAGGCGAGGAATGCGCTCACAACCAGCAGGAGCAGGCGGCGGTCGTGATAGATCCGCTCCGGGTTCTGGACCAGGCTGTCGTCGGTATAGGCGATGCGCATGTAGCGGCTCATGGACAGCGCGACCAGCGGTGTTGCCAGGAGGAGTTCCATGCGGTAGCGCGAAATGAATACGCCCGAAAACATGCCGAACAGTGTGACGTAGGCGATGATGCTGACCACCAGTCGAGCTTCCGTGTAGTAGGCGAACGACTTCCGGTACTGGCCGGCGCGTGCGGGGTCGCCAATGTGCCGGTATTCCGCGAAGCGTTTGGCGGCCATAAGAAACGCACCGAACATCCAGTAGGCGCCCAGCACGGACAAGGTTGGCACGGTCAGGATTCCGGCGGCATGCCAGCCCATGGCCAGTCGGATGGGATTGTTGACTGATTCCGACAGCACATCGAGGTAGGGCCGGTCCTTGGCCCGGAGAGGGCGGACATTATAAACGATACCCATGACCCACAGGGCGATGCAGGAGAGCAGAAACGGCAGGTTGATGAGGGCCGCCAGGCCGAAACCGATGGCCGCCAGAATCAGCCATTCGGCATACGCCGCGGGGATGCTGACCCGCCCGGACGGCACGGGCCGGCTCCTCTTGTCGGGATGGAACAGGTCGAACGGCGCATCCAAAACCTCGTTCAGCACATAGTTGCTGGACGCGATCAGGCAGGCGGCCGCCATCGCGATGGCGAGGCGCCATGCCAGGGCGGCATCAAGAACCCGTGGATCGAAAAATGCCGCCAACACGACGCCGGGAATGACGAAGACGTTCTTGACCCAGTGCGACGGCCGGGCGATATCCACATAGTCTCGAATCACCATGGTCTTCCCTGTCCCGATTATGTCGGGGTTCACCTCCGCCTTGATCAAAGGCGAGCCTGGTCGCCTCACGGACAGGCGGCGCGATGGTGCGTCAGGCGGGGAATGAAGTCAAGGGTGATGCCGCTTGGGTGATGCCGCTTGCTCCTGGAGGTGACAGTCTGGTAAATTCACAAGCATTGCTTGAGTCAAACATGGGTAAGGAAAGGCTGACATGAAATCGACACGTTCAACATTGTTCTACGGTGGATGGTGCGGTCTGCTCGGCGTTATGACAACGTTGGCGCAGGTGTCGCCGCCGGTGGCGGTTTCGAGTGTGTCCACGACCGGGGTGACCGCTGCCGTCACCAATGGGCCTGCCCCGGCCACGACTCCCCTTGTCACCGTCACCAATCCACCGGCAGCGACGACCCATTCGCCTGTGTCCGTCGTCTCAACGGGCGTCACGCATTCGCTGAGCGTGTCAAACCAGGTTGCCATTCCCGCGTTCACGCCGACGGATGAGCCTGAGACGTTTTCCGCAAGGACCGGATATGGTTTCTTCACCTACGAGTTGGCCGACAGCCATTTCAGGGCCGGCATCCGCACCTTGAATATCTCGTTGAAGGAGACGCAGCGCGGCAGGAAGGACGGCGACGCGTACGTCGGCACCTATATGGGCAGCATCATGGAGATCGAGGGGGAGACCGACGGCGGCCTGACCCCGGCGTTCATCCAGGTCCGTCCACTGCCGATCCCAGTCTGGATCGGGGTCACTCGTGATCGTCTCAGCGCCAAGACCCTTGATTACGACGGGAGCGGCGCGGCGCAGAGCGACGGGTCGATTGAACTGTCGTCCGGTTGGGCGCCCTATGTGCAGATCACGTGGCCGAACCGGACGCGCTTCACTCCCTACGTGGAGGCCGGCCGGTTCAACTATGACGTGGACTTCAAGGAGAGCAAAGGCTGGTCGGCCGGAGGGAGCCGCTTTGTCGAGGTGGGCGACAGCGTCAAGGGTTCCGAGTACGCCGCCGGGGCCACGATCCGGCTGTGGAAGCATCTGTCCGTGGATTTCTTCATGCGCAAGATGAGCATCGATGACGTCACCGGCGACTGGTACTTCGGCGGCGGCATGAGGGGTGGCGACGTGATCTTCCCGCTGAGCTACACTGCCTACGGCTTCGGCCTGGCGGGCGAGTTTTGATCAATCGCCCGCGATCACCTCGATCTCATTGATTGTCCAGGCCCGTTCGGGCCGTGGTTCGACGATCTCGGTCTTTATCCCCGTCGCTCGCACGGGATGCGGCAGGAGGATGTCCGTGACCGCCCGCCCATAGACCGGACGCCCGTTGATGAACTCGAACGGGGCCGGGCTATCCGACACGGCTTCCGCGGCCGGCTGCCAGGCGCCATCCACCCGCGCGAGGACATTGACCCGTTTCGCGTGGTCGCGACCGACCATGCCGTGGTCCAGGCGTACGCGGTGCACCGTGCGGGGTTGATCCCACGTCACGGCCACCCACATGCCGGTCTGCTGCAATGAGCCATTGCACCGCCAGCCTTGCGAAACCGTGCCGTCGAGCATCCTGACGGCCTCGGACGGATTGTGGCTGGCCTGCGCCCGCATGGATGAACGGGGGATCGTCGTACCGGTGCCGCGGGACGGGCAGGTGAAATCGGTGAACACCACGTAGTGGCCGCAGGTCCGGGTGCGGCACGCCACATCCATGGCTTTCAGGTCTTCCTCAAACCGTTCGGGCGGGAAACGGTACGTATCGGAAAGGATGTAGGCGACGTGGGTGGCGGCATCGACCTGGTCCTTGAACGGCACGAGCCAACCGGGAAACCGCTCGTTATAGGGCTGGCAGACCACGAGCCGTTCATCCGTGGCGAAGGTGAACCGATAGGCATCCACGTAAGTGGCGTACCCGTGACGGATGCCGCGTTCCTCCAGGTAGCGGATGGCGGGCTGCAGGTCGTACGACTTCAAGTCATCCGCGAATCCCGGGGCTGACCATCGGCTAAGCAGGGCGGCGCTGCTGGCGAGTTGGGCGGTCACGAAGACCACGGTTGCCACGCCGATGAGGCATCGGATGACCGTGCCGGTGTGCCGGTATAGGTAGGCGACCACGAAGGGGAAACTCCAAACCAGCGGGGCGAAGTAGCGATAGGTGTGGGAGTGTGACCGGCCGCTGAAAAGGAAGAGGCCCAGGCACAGCCACGAGATGCCCGTGAATACCAAACCCACGTCGATTGACGGCCAGCGTTCCTGCCGCCAACGCCTGATGCCGCGGCCGAGCGCGACCAGCGTGGCAGTGGTCAGCATGGCCAACCAGGCCGCACTGAACCACAATCCGTAGTCGGCGAGCCAGCCCACGCGCTCTTTCGTGTCGGGGAAGACGGGTGGGGCGATGCCGAGGGCGGCAGGCAGGGTGCGATCCAGAATGGGCGAAAGCAGCTTCTGGAACGCTTGATGCCAGGGAATGGATTGCTGGACGGAGGAGAATGCGTCGGCATACAGATGCACGGCCGCCAGGTGCGGCAGCAGGCCCAGCAGTGCGCCGATGGCCACGGCGGGAAGGGTCAGGACGGCGGTGCGCCAGTTTCGGTGGAGTGCCATCATGGTGCCTGCGGTCAGCAGGACCGGCAGCGACAGCATGGTTTCACTGCAGGCCAGACCGCCGG
>CAZTAJ010000081.1:0-19390 GCA_964611575.1 uncultured Verrucomicrobiota bacterium | reverse complement strand
ATATGGTCCGTTCTCTCAAGGCGGAACATCCCAATCATTCTCAACCGACGGGCCGATGGCAGGCGTTCGCCTCGGTTACGGCCAGGGGGCTAACCACTGCTGCAATTCGGCCTTCGACACCTATGTGGCGGCGTTCGACCGGCAACTGGTGGAGGCCATCCACGACGCCGGCGGACGCGTCTGGGTGCATTGCCACGGCAAGATGCGGCCGGTCATCGAACGGTTCGCGGACATGGGCGTGGACGTGCTCAACCCGACCGAAAACGGCGAGACCGCCGGCATGTGGCAAGCGGTGGGACGCATTCCGCCGGACATCGAGGGCGACCACGAGATTGTCCTGGTGGTGGATTGACAATCAGGAGACAGCAATGAGCATGTTGGTCTATCGGGAAGACATGGATGCGGTCAGGGCGCGGCTGACGACGTGGTGGAACGGCGGCGATATCGGGCGGCCGGCGATGCACATCGGTGTGAGGCGCGAGAAGCCCGTGGAAGCCATTCCGGCCATGCCGGAGCCGGCAGGATGGGTGACGGGATATTCGACCTCGAATTATGACTACCGGGTGAACCTCGGCGCGCGCGCCTGCATCGACACCCATTACCTGGGCGAGGCCGTGCCGACCGTTGCGGCCGACCTGGCGCCGAACTGCCTCGCGCTGTTCCTCGGCTGCCGGGGCGAGGATATGCCCGGCACCGTCTGGTGCGAGCCGTTCATTAACAAACCCGAGCAGGCGCGGTTCGAGTTCCGCAAGGACAACTTCTACTGGGACTTCTGCTGGCGGCTGAGCCAGGAGCTGCTGCGCATCAACCGCGGCAAGTGCCTGATGGCATTCCCGGACCTGATTGAGGGACTGGACACCCTGGCGGCCATGCGGGGCACCGAACCGCTGCTCTTCGACCTCGTCGAGAGGCCGGAGTGGGTGCACGCCTGCTTGCGGCAGATCACCGACCGCTATTTCCAGACCTATGACCTGCTCTACGATCTTTACCGCGACGAGGTGGGCGGGTCGACATTCTGGTGCTGGGCGCCGGGACGGATGGCCAAGTTCCAGTGCGATTTCTCGGCCATGATTTCGCCGGATATGTTCGGCGAGTTCATGGTCCCGGTGCTCCGCGAGATGTGCGAGCGGGTATCGTACTGCATGTATCACTGGGACGGCCCGGGCGCGATCCCGCACCACGATCATTTGCTCGCGATCCCCGGACTGGATATGTTGCAGTGGACGCCCGGCGCGGGGGCGGAACCCACGTGGCACCGGCGTTGGTGGCCCCTCTACCATAAGACGGTCGAGGCGGGCAAAAAAGTGTATATCGGCTGCGACACGGCCGACTCACTCCGCGCCCTCAAGAAGGAATTCGGCCCGGCGCTAAAGCAGTTCCTGATCGGCATGGGCGCCGCAAGTTCCCGGGATGGGGCGGAATTGCTGAAGCTGGCGGAATCGTGAAACAGGATGAGCCTCTTGCAAAACCCCACCGGGGTTTGCAAGAGAGAAGTCAGCATACAGAAGTCAGGAGTCAGAATAGTGATAAGTCGCTGATCAGGAAATGGTCCTGATTCTGAATACTGGCTTCTGAATACTGCGCTTGCGGAACCGACGAAGGAGGTTTTGCAAGCGCCTCAGGATACCCGGACTAGAAAAAGAGAGGAGCGGGGAAAGAATGAACGAACGAGAAAACAGGCTGCGCGCGGCGCGGTTCGAACGGCCCGATCACATTCCCTTGACCTTTCACGTCAGCGGCGCGTGCTGGACCGCCTATCCGCGCGAGGCGCTCCAGGAACTGATGGCGACGCACCCGCTGCTGTTCCCGGGGTTCGTCAAAACGCCGCCCGCGGCGCCGGACCACGGGAAAGGCACGAAGGCCGGGGAACGCTACGTCGATCCCTGGGGCTGCGTGATCGAGACCACTGAGGACGGCATTGGGGGATCCGTGACGGAGCACCCGCTGGCCGATTGGGCCGCGCTCGACCGCTACACGCCGCCCGATCCCGCGGCCGAGACCGACTGGAGCCGGGTCGCGCGGATTTTTGCCGAGGCCAAGGCCGCCGGCCGGTTCGCCAGCGCCAGCCTGCCGCACGGGCACACGTTCCTGCGCCTGTGCGACCTGCGCGGATTCGAGAACGCGCTGATGGACATGATGGACGGCGACCCCCGCATCGTGCGGCTGCTCGGCATGATCGAGGAGTACAACGCCTTCATCGTCAAGCGCCACCTGGAGTTCGATACCGACTGGATGGGGTATCCGGAGGACCTCGGCGCGCAGGTCGGCCCGATGATCTCGCCGGACCTGTTCCGGCGCTATATCAAGCCCTGCTACCGGCGCCTGATCGCTCCCGCCCGCGAAGCCGGTTACGTCATCCACATGCATTCGGATGGCGATCTGCACGACCTCATCGACGACATCCTCGACGCGGGCGTGACGGTCATCAACCTGCAGGATACCGTCAACGGACTCGACTGGATCAAGGCCAGGCTGGCGGGCAAGGTGTGCATCGACCTCGACATCGACCGGCAGGACGTCACGCGCTTCGGGACGCCCGCGCAGATTGACGCCCATATCCGCCGGGCGGTGGCACTGCTCGGCGGCCGCCAAGGCGGGCTGATGATGATCTACGGGTGGTACCCCGGCATTCCGATCGAGAACGTCAAGGCGCTGATGGACGCCATGGAGCGCTATGCCGTGCCAGGGTGAAAGTGTATACACAGAAAGGCGCTTCCGGGTTTTGGCGGGGGATTTTCCATTGATCTGGATACACTGGCGTCCCATGGGGACGCCACTGATATGGAGGAGCGCACCATGAGTAGAATCACACATGGGTTCGCCTTAGGACTCATTTTGACGACAATGACACCGGCGCTTCAGGCCGGCGCGGAGGACGTCAAGTTCTCCACGCTGCCCAAACTGCAAAGCGGTGCGCCGGCTTATCCACCGCCATTTATGGCGATTGCGAAAACGCCAGGAACCCTTCCTGTCGAAGCCTCGCGATTTGTCGTCGCGCCATCGAACTACAGTCCCTTTTACGGCTACATGGCAGGATTCGGGGGCTTTGTCGATATGGCCACCGGACAATTCGGCTATCCGGGAATGATCCCCATCACCCCGCTTTCATTGGCTTTCGATGACGAGAAGCTGGTGGTGCAGGTTTTCATAGGACAGCCTTATGGCCGCTCATTCCGCCTGGGCGTCACGGATCCGGTGGGTGACATCAGCAAGGATGACGTGTTTGAGTTTCTCGTGGCGCCTCTGGATCGGAGTTCCCGATTGCGGGGCAAAGTGTTCCGCGTCATGGGGAATGCCGCGGGAATCTGCGTTGTCAATCAGGACGATCCGTCCGTCGGCCAGTATCGTCTGCCGTGGCCTCAGAATATTAAGTATGGCATCGCGATTGAAGGGGCCTTATGGAAAGCGGTTATCCAGATCCCCTTCAAGGATCTGGGAGGCGCGCCGGTCGATGGGGATATCTGGGGGGTGCAGATGGCCATCCGCTATGCCGACCCCAAAATCGTCGCGGTGCTCTCGCCGATGGACAGCGACCAGCGGATGACGGAGGACTGGAAACGGTTTGCCCGGATCCGCTTCGATTACCAACGGCAGGCCAATTACCTCTGCCACTTCTTTCTGGATCCGCGATCGATCGACGGGCGCGTGCCGGTGCTCTTCAACAACGGCGGCAACGCGGTGGCGCCCATGGAAACGGTGATGCGGATCTTCAAAGGGGACAACGAAATTTCCAAAGCCAGCGTCACCACGGAAGTTCCCCCGCTGAGCCGATATTTTGAAGGCAAAGAAACGCACCACGGTTACAGCCCGGCCACGGCGGCGGAGAAGAGTTCCTACGTCAGGGTCACGACGACCGATCTGAAGTCCAATCAGGTCGTCTACGACCAGATGGTGCCCTATTGGCAGGCGCCGCCCGACGAGCGTAACTGGCTCAAGGAGTATTTCGCCAAGGAGTTCGTCCTGCTTATCGGCCCGTATCCTTCCAAAGGGGTGTTCGACGTCCAGGTCAACTGCAAGACGTTAATGGAGGCCAATCCGTCCGCCGCTTCGTTGCGCCTCGCCACGGCTTCCGGGGGCAAGGAACTCGATACGAAGACGGTCCCGCTGCCCGGAACCGGTCTGGTTGACGAAACACTCTCGACGGGCCCGATGGCGGATGGCGCCACGTATGAGGTGGTCGCCACGATTCTCGACAAGGCCGGCCAGCCGATCGGTTCGAAGAAAGAAACGTTTACCCGCCGGGTGATGGAGTTCGAGAAGGCGCCCAAAGCCGGGCTGAGCGATATCGTAGTGCCGCCTTTCACGCCGCCGGTCATCAAGGGCTCAACCGTTTCCTGCTGGGCTCGCACCTACAAGCACGGGAAAGACGGGCTGTTGACCGGCCTGCTGGCCGCCGATAAGGAACTGCTGGCCGGTACGGCGCGGTTCTTTGTGACCGCCGGCGACGGCCAGACCGTGATCCTGTCCGGCCGTAAGCCGAGCCTGAAACCCCGGGGCAAGGGCAGGGTGGACTATGCGCAGACGTTCGCCGGCGGGGGAATCACGCTCAAACTGACCGGTGAATTCGACTACGACGGCTTCTATCGGTTCACGGCCAGTTTCGCGCCGGAAAAGGAACCGGTGCAACTTAAAGAACTTCGGCTCGAAATCCCGGTCAAGGGCGAGTTCGCCACGCTGATCGAAGCCCCCGTGGAATGGATGTGGAAGGATTGGGAGAAGTGCGTGGGTTTCCTGGGCAAACAGGAAGGCCGCCTGTGGGATTCCAAAACCTTCCCGGTCAATCCCCAGATCCGAAAAAGCAACATGCCGCCGTATATCTGGTTCGGGGACGACGAGCGCGGTCTGTGTTTCTCCTGTCCCTCGGATCAGGGCACCTTCAATGACGACAAACTTCCGGCGGTGGCTCTTGATCGCCAGGGGGCGGAGGTTGTCCTGAAGGTCTGGGCCGTCAATCAGCCGTTGAAGTTGGAGAAGGGCCGGAGTTTCGCCTTTGCCCTGCAAGCCAGCCCTTACAAGCCGATGTTGGACAACTTCCGGCTCTGGCGTAGCACCAGTCGCAACGGCGGTCTGGGCACTTACCCGAAGCACGGCGTCTTCTTCACTTCAGGCTGGGGGCTCGGCAGTTACTATCCGACCTATGGCCGTTTCCTCAATCTCGCCCTGAACAAGAAGATTCTCGACGAGGCAAAGAAGAATCTCGATGTCATCTCCGCCTCCGGATCCGCCTTGTCGGAATGCGGCGGGACGCCGGAATATCTGCAATTCTGGCGCGAGTGGGGCAGCGCCCTCGGCTGGGACAAGCAATTGCTCAGCCCGGTTCCAGATTGGGCGAAGACGTTGTTCAAGGACGCCGGGGACATCCCGTGTTCGCCCTACGTGATGGTCGAGAGTTTCGCCACCATGTCCGCCGCCAATGCCGATTTCAGGATCTGGTGGCTGAACGAGGTGGTCGCGAAATGCGGGGTCGGCGCCATGTATCAGGACAACCCTCCGTATCTCTACAACTTCCAGCCGGTTGCGGGCTATGGTTATGTGCGCGACGATGGCGCCAAGGAGCCGACTTGCGCGACCTGGAATCAGAGGACATTCATGAAACGGGTCGCCCACGTGATGGTCGAGAACGGCGTCACGAATTCGCCCTACACCTATCCGAACCTCTGTGGCAACGCCCAGCCGGGTCGCAGTTTCTGCCGTAAGGGGTTGACCGGCGAGACTCCGGCATCCGACAAGCTTACTCTTGGCCAGATGCGTGTCTGGCTCTCCAAACAGTGGGGCATCCAGGTTGACTGGCTGATGCAGGAGCCGAATGCGGGCGCTCCTTACACCTACTGGCGTGCCCTGTGCAGTCGGCTGTTCCTCCTCGACGTCACCGATTTCTCGCGCGGGGACTCCGCCGACGTGGCCATGCGCTGGCTCCATGCGCTCGATGCGTTCTGGCTCGATGATCCGACGGTGGTCTGGCACCCCTACTACAAGACGGATCTGGTCAAATCCACCGCGCGAGCCACGACCCTGATCTCGGCGTATACGGGTAAAGGCCGCGCGTTGTTTGTCATTTCCAACCAGTCCACCAATGATGGGGTGGAGGCTGTGGCGTTTCAAAATCTGGACCAATACGGCGCGGGCGGGCTTCAGTACTTCTACGATGCCGAAACCGGTGGAGAGATTGAGTTGGCGGGCGGCGCTCTCAAACTCTTTATTCCCGGCGACGATTACCGGCTGGTTCTGGGCTTCCCGGCCCCATGGCCGTTTGCGGCCAAGAACGCACTGGGCAAGCCCGACCTGCCGCCCGCTTCCGCCGTCGATCCCCGCCCAACGGTCACCGCACTGGTCCGGCAGTTGCAGTCCGGTCTCGACCTGAAGCCGGTGGCGAACGGCAATGCCCTGACCGAGGCGTGGATCAATGGCATCATCGCCGAGATCAAGACGGACATGAGTTCCAACCCGGCCTCCGTGGTGTATTACGATGCCAAGGCTTGTGCCGACATCGATCTGGGTGACAAAGCGGTGAAAGTTGCGGTGATTCACCACAAGGTAAAGGGGTACCGACTCGTCATGTACGATAATTCGTCTGACCGGAATATCCTGCTGACCGCCGCCATGCGCCAGAAAGTGGAGGCCAAGCTCGGTGTCAAGGATCAGACGTACGTGATCGATCCGGTCGAAGGGTATTCGTTCTGGTCCCTCATCGATCTTCCCGCTAACAGCGGCAAACTGGAGTTAAGTGCGCCGTACTGGCAGCCCGGCGAATATGAAATGCGGCGCGGGCCCTTGAAAGTCGGGACGATGACGACGCGAATCCTTCAGGCGGTGCAGGCGCAGAAAGAGGGGAAATAGGGAGCATCGGGGAATGAAGTGATGAGGAATGGAGTGACGAAGAAACTGACGAAGTGAGAAAGTCGTGTTCAGGGAGAGGACGAATAGAATGTGCAACTCATCTAGCAATACACCGGTACTCCAGTGCTCCAATACTCCCCGTCCCTGTGGGACGTCGGTGAGTTTCCGTTACACGCTCCTACCCGCCCCGAGAAGCGGCGGGTTCAGCATGGACGATTACTGGGTCTGGTGCGGCTCGGGCATTCGAGGGGAGGATGGCCGATACCATCTTTTCGCTTCACGTTGGCCGAAAAGGTATCCGTTCTATAACGGGTATGCCTACCACTCGGAGATTGTCCGGGCGGTGGCGGACCAGCCGCAGGGGCCCTATCGTTTCCAGGAGGTGTTGTTTGGCCACCGCGATGTGCGGTATTGGGATGGCGGCCGAACGCACAACCCGACGATCCACAAGATCGGCGACCGCTATTGCCTGTTCTATGAAGCGGTGACATTCCCGAAAGGGATCCCGCCCGATGCTGAAATCTGTTCGCGCCCGGCCCATGAGAGCGGGACCTATCCCGCCATCGGTGTGGCGACCGCGCCGTCACCGGTTGGACCGTGGACGCGGCCGGACAAGCCCATCCTGACCCAGCGCGATGGACAATGGGACCGGGAGATCGTCAACAACCCGGCGGTGTGTGTGCTGCCCTCCGGCCGCATTCTGCTCTACTACCGGTCCTACGACCTGAAGATCGGCGTGGCGGCGGCGGATGGACTGGATCAGCCTTTCGAGCGATTGATGGACGGTCCTCTCGTCGGGATCGCCCCCCGTACGATCGAGGATATGTATGTCTGGTGGAATGGAACGTATTTCGAGATGATCGCCAAGGATTGCAGCGCGGGCGGGACGCTGACCGGGGAGGCGCATGCCGGGATGCATGCCACGTCGCAGGATGGCCTGCACTGGACGATCTCGCAGCCGGCGAAAGCCTACTCGCGCACTCTCCGGTGGGACGATGGGACGACGGTTACCCAGGGCTGCCTGGAGCGGGCGCAATTGCTGATCGAGGACGGGGAACCACGCTATCTTTTTGCCGCCACAGCCGATGGTCCTGGCGGCTTCGGCCGCGCCACCCGCACGTGGAATACGGCGATCCCGCTTGAACGAAGGGATCGGACGGGGTGATGATGGTCTGGGCGTCCCATCGGGACGCCCGGACTGAAGCGGTTTAGTCTGCAGGCTGTAGGCGAAACGCTGGCAAGAGTGGAGGCCGGGAAAAATGATGACAACCACGCTGAATTCTCCATGTGTCCAGCGCCGGCTGCTCGTGATGCTGGTCCTGGCTGGCCTGAGTTGTGTCCCCGTCCGGGCCGCGGAATACGCTTGGCAGTCGAGGAGCGTCTGGTGGGAGCCCTACCGGTGGTCTACCGAGGCGGACTTCCTGTTCCATTTCGACGACAAACGGCCGTACAAGGGAGCCGAATGGCGTTTTCTTTCCCGCCAGGAGCAAGGCGCGGCGGAGGCCGGCGCGGGGCCGGGTCTGGAGGATCTGGCGCCATCAACCTCGGCGCACGGCGTGGCCAACGCCAAACCCATGGGACAGGCCGGGGTGCTTTCAGGCGCCGTTGCACGGTGCGAGGACGGACGGTTCGGCGGTGGCCTGCGATTCACCGGCGGTGACGGGGTGCTCCGGTTGCCGGGAGAACGTTGGCGCACGGGGTGTACGGTGGAGTTCTGGGTGCAGCCGGACGGGCTGCCCACGGAACCGGCGGCTTTGTATGCCATCCAACTGACAAGGGACAAGGAGGGCCGTGGCGTGGCGCTCGACCTGATGCCCGACGGCGCCCTGCGTCTCTCCTGGCTGGGGAAAGCGAGCGCGCCGACTGCGACCAAACTGGAGCCCGGCAAATGGACGCATGTGGCCTTTCGCTACGCCGGGAAGTATGACAACTGGGGGTATCCGGAGCATGCCGAGATTGTGTTGAACGGCGTGATGGAGCAGCGGACGCCGATTGGTCTCGATTTGCCGCCGAGCGCCAACAAGACCGCTCTCTTTTCCATCGGAAACGACCATGCGCAACGGCGCGGGTTTCGCGGCGTCATCGACGAAGTGCGATTCTCGCACATCATGCAGGACTATGCCCGGCAGGAGAGTCCCTGGGTGGATCCGCAGCGGCCCCTCAAGCCGAAACACCAGCATCCTTATCTGCGTGACGCGGCCGATATGCTGTTCCATGTGCCGTTCGACAACACGATGGAGCCGGCCCGGGCAGCGCCCGGGACCCAGATGGCGCGCTCGTTCGAACCGGATGACGCCCTGGACGACAGCGATTACCTGCTACCCTCGGTGGCTCAGCAGGGCCTGGTTCTGGGCGAAGGCGGCTTGGCGCCCAAGTACAAGGGAGAGGGCAACATCGACATGGCCCGCGGGAGCATTGCGTTCTGGATGAGGCCGCTGGACTGGGATAACCTGAAACGTTTCAGCCCCTTCGACAACGGCGAACCCGCTTTCATCAACCTGTTCCATGTGGTGGGTGATTTTCCACAGAATGACGGTCCGGCCCGCTGGCGCAGGGGCCAGCAACCGATCCTGCGTTTTGTGGTCTTCCAGAATATGCAACAGGACGTGGTCAATCCCCCGGAAATCTCACCCGCCCGTTGGATTCACATGACGGTCACCTGGGACAAGACGGACGTGCGATACTATGTCGATGGGAAGTTGACTCCTGGCGGCGGGCCGGTCTCGCCCTTCACGATTGTCACGCCGGACAACGACTACTGGTTGTGGGGGCCGCCGGGCCGGCCGCCCGCCGAATCCTACGCCTGGCGCACCAAGGCCCAGTCCATCGTGTTCAACGCGGTCCGTGGCAGTCTGTGGCACCCCTTCTGGTATGTGCGGAAGCAGGATCCCCACACGCTCATTGACGATTTCCGCATCTATCGGCGTGCCCTGGGGCCGGCAGAAGTGCGGAATCTGGTCGCGCTGTACACGCCGCAGACCGAGCCCTTGCCGCTGCCGGTGGCCGACCTGGAATACAAGCTCAACGGCCAGGCCGCTGTTCTGGATGTCGAGGCTTTCCCCTTCATGCAGGACTACGGAAAGATCGAACGCGTGCGCTTCTCCCTCCAACAACGAGGACAGCCGGCGCCCGTCGTCGAGAAGGTCGTGGATTTCAAGCCCATGGAGCATCCCGTCGCCCGCCTAACCGCCAAACCGCTTGAGTTTGCCACCTATGACCTGGTGGCGGACTTCCAGGGGGCATCGGGCGCTTCCATCGGCAAGTTCTCCCGCGAGATCGTGCGTGTCAAGCCGCCCTGGTGGGGCAATCGCTACGGGCTGTCCGAGAAGGTGATGCCGGAGTGGGACCCTATGAAAGTGGCCGGCAACGTGGTGTCGGTCGTTCATCGCGATATTCATGTCGGGGCCTCAGGCCTCCCGGAGCGCATCGTCAGTAAAGGCGGCGAGTTGCTGGTGAACCCGGTCTCCATCGAAGCGGTGGTCAATGGCACCCCCGCCAGGCTCATCCCGGAGCGGCCCACGCCGTCGTTCGGTCCGGCCAACGACGTGCGCGTTGACTGGCAGGGAAGCGTGAGCGGGAACGGGATTGTCCTGAAGACCCAGGCGTACATGGAATTCGACGGGATGATGTGGTTCACGCTGACACTGAGTGCGACGGGTTCAGGATTCAGGGTTCAGGAAGAAGAAGTAAAAGCCCAGGTTCCAGGCGCCGCGTCCGGCTCCCTGACACCCGAACCCCGAACCTTAAACCCTGTCCTCAATTCCCTGTCCATCCGCATTCCCTTCACCCCGCGCGATGCGGAGTTGCTGCACTGCTGGTCGGGGGTTCAGGAGCAGCCGCCCGAGAAGAAATTTCCGACGACGATCTTCATCGATGCCACTCCGGCGGGACAGGGCGTGGTCTTCCGCAGCAATGATACGAACATGCTGGCGCGGCTCGTACAGCAGCGCGGCAGCTTCGCGCCGTACCTGTGCCTCATGGGCATGGAGCGCGGCATGGCGTTCTTCGGCGAGAACGACCGGGGCTGGACGCCGAGCATGGCGACGCCCGCTCTGGCGGTCGAGCGGAACGGAGCTTCGGTGGATCTGGTGTTGAACCTGATTTCGGAGCCGGTGACGCTGGGCGAACCGCGGGTGATCGAGTTCGGCCTGCATCCGCTGCCGCTGCGTAAGTTGCAGCCCGACTGGCGCCGGTGGCCGGGGTGGGGCGTTCCCATGGACTGCGGGCTCAAGGGGGATACGTCGATCTGGAACTCGCTGCTGCCAAAAGATGCCGACTGGAGCAAGGTGGCTGAGCGCTGGAAGAGCGATCCCGGTTGTCAACGGACGCGGCAGTTGCTTGAAGCGAGCTGGGCGGACTTCCGGAAGAGTTTCGGCCGCGATCCCACGCCCTACGAGAAGTCGGTGCCGGGCGTCTACACGGTTTTGCCCTATCCCGGTTGGGTGCCGGAGCACACGCGTGAGTTCCATGAACTCTGGTGGACCGGTAACGTCAAGGGCGCCGTGCCGGACCGCGCCTTTGTCGAGTTCAGTGCCTGGTGCTGGCAGAACTGGGTCGATACCGGGGTGGTGGAGGGGTTCTATATCGATGGCGACGGCATGGGCACTGAAATCGCCGACCGCGGCAACCTCGCCTACACCCTGCCGGACGGCCATGTCCAGCCGGGCTACGGCTGGCGCCACATTCGTGAGCACCACAAGCGGATGCGGCAGATTCTGTGGGACCGCAAGATCGTCCCGCACATCTGCAACCACATGACGCAATCCCCCTATGCACCGATCGAGTCATTCGTCGACGTGATGCTGGATGGGGAATGGGGCTACCAGAGCCCGCCGGAGCAGCGCGATTTCCTCGATGTCTGGCCGCCGGCCCGCATGCGCATCAGCCACGTTGGCAAGTGGCAGGTACTGCCCAAATGGCTCGGCTGGCACGGGGGCCCCAGTTGGCCCCAGTACCCGGCCTGGGTCTATCGGCATGACCGCGCCCACGTGGCCAATCTTGGCGCGCATGACATCGACTGGCTCTTCTGGGGGACGTACGCCGGCGTGGAGGCGGCCAGCGAGGTCCGTCTGCGCGAACCGGACACCGAGTTCGTCGGCTACTGGACCGAAGGCGCGGTGGCCCGGCACGAGTACGGGGAGAATGTGCTGGTCAGCGCTTGGAAAGCCCCGGCGCGCGACGGCAAGGCCCCGCTTTGCACCGTCTTGATCGTGAATCGCGGAAACAAGCGTCTCGACCCGGCGACGCTTCGTTTCGACACCGCCCGCATGGGATTGGGCAGCGACCCGGAGGCCGTGACGGTGGAGGATATCGACCCAGGGTTGCTCGATCCGGCGCAGTACAAGGACGACCCGACGACCCTCACCGCGGCAGCCATGCCCGTGCTTCCCTCCAGTGCCGAGCTGATGGACGTGGGAGAGGCAAAGACGCATGGGGCCGACATCGAACTTGAGGAAAAGGACGCCTACGATCTGGGCACTCCCGCGGGCCGCCTGAAGCATCCTGACTATCGCTTCCAGTGGTCCAAGGGCGAGTTGACCTGTGCGGTGCGCCGTCATGATTACCGGTTCTTCAAGTTTTCGCCCGCCGGGACGCCTGCCCCGCAAGCCGTCCGTCGCCCGAGCACGCCCTGAATACTCCACAAGGATGGCGAGGTCGACATGAAGAAGACTCAAGAACACGGGCCGGAGAACTTCCTGGCTGAGCTGGCTGACGCGGTGGTCGACGCCTCCCGGGTCCGGCCGGGTGAATCGGTTGGGCCGTCCGTGCCGAATACGACCGGAGGAACGCTCATCAGACCCGGTGGCCGATCCTGTTATCCCTCTTTCTGGATCCGGGATTATGCCATGTCGCTTGATTGTGGCGTGATCGCGCAGGAGGAGCAGCGTCATGCGTTGCTGCTGACCGCCTCGCGACAACAGGAGCGCGACGAGACGTTGCCGAGCGGAAGCCTGATCCCGTCGGGATCGATTGCCGACCACATCAACTTCGACGGAACACCCATCTTCTTTCCGGGAACGTACAATCCCCGCGATCAGGGCGGTCCCTGGGGCAAGCTGCCAGCGCTGGACGATCACTTTTACTTTGTCCACATGGCATGGGAATACGTGCGACAGACCGGGAATCGGGCGTTGTTGCGGCAGATGGTCGATGGGCAGTCCTTGATGCAGCGTCTTGAAAGAGCCTTTGCCGTACCGCCCGCAGACGACGAGACCGGCCTGGTCGTGTGCACGGACAGCAATCGTGGTGTCAATTTCGGCTTCTACGACACCGTGATTCACACCGGCGCGCTCCTGTTCTGCTCGTTGTTGCGGTGGCAAGCGGCACGGGAACTCCGGGAACTGACGGGGCAATCCGCCTATGCAGACACAGCGGCTCGGATCCAGGCGCATCTGACGGAGATATTCCGTCATCCGGGCGGTTTATTGCGAGCCAGCACCGGGCGGAGCAGTCAGCCGGACGTCTGGGGTTCGGCCTATGCCGTGGTCATCGGCGCGCTCGATGGCGCCTCGGCCCGGTCGGTCGCGGAACGGCTGGCGGCAGCCTATCGCGCGGGGACGTTGGCGTGGCGCGGCAACATCCGCCATGTGCTCACCTGCGACGATCACAGTGCGACGACGGCCTGGGATACCACGGATTGTCCACTGAACCGGTACCAGAACGGCGCCTATTGGAATACCCCGACCGGCTGGGTCTGTGAGGCTATGGCCAAGGTGGATGAGCCGGCCGCGCGGAAACTGGCGGCCGAATACTTGGATGAACTCCGTGAAGGTGATTTCCGCCAGGGCGACGACTTCGGATCCCCGTATGAGTGCCTGCATCCCGACGGCCACCGGCGGAATCCGGTTTACATGACCAGCGTTACGTGCCCGCTGGCATCTTTCCATCGACTGGGATGGGTATGACTTCGTGATCACGGAGAGCGTGCCGTCGAAAGATCGGCATATGACGGGTTGGCGAACCCGTCTATCGGGGAATGTTCGACGGTGTGCGATGTGGATGAGCGCCATGAGGAGGGGTCAATGAACCGGATGTGGATACGCGACAACCTGCTGGCCGCGCCAGCGAAGATGCCGTTTTCGTTCCGCTACGGCGGACATCATTCGGGGGAACTGCTGGCGGAATGGCCGCGGACGATGGAGAGTCGGACGCTCGACGCCGTTCGCACACAACACACGCTGGCCTGGCGTGATGACACGAGCGGACTGGAGGTCCGCTGTGTCGCCGTTGAGTATGCGGACTATCCGGCGGTGGAATGGGTGGTGTACTTGAGGAACGCGGGGAACGTGAACACCCCGATTATCGAGGACATTCAGAGCCTGGCGGCGTGCTGGCCTGCGGAGAAGGAGCAGGCCGTCACTCTGTTCCGGTCGCGAGGCTCGCACTCCAATGACGACGATTTCGAGTACCTGGCCGAGCCCCTGGACAGTGGCTCAACCCTAAGCATGGTTCCCGGCGGTCGTTCGTCCAGCAACTGGTTGCCGTTCTTCAACCTCCAGATCGGCCCGGCGGGCGTCATTTCCGCCGTGGGTTGGACCGGTCAATGGGCGGCGGAGTTTGCGCACGGCCATGACGGCACGGTCGCGTGCCGGATCGGACTGGAGCGGACGCATCTGCGTCTGCATCCCGGGGAGGAAATACGGACTCCGCGCATGCTTCTCTTGTTCTGGGAGGGGGACCGCCTTGCCGGTCATAACGCCCTTCGCCGCTTCATCCTCGATCACCATACGCCCCGCCCCAATGGCCGGCAACTGGAAGGCCCCTTGACGGTCTCACACTGGGGCGGGATGAAGACGGCCGAGCATTTGGAGCGGATCACCGTCTATGCCCGTGAGAAGCTGGAATATGACTACTACTGGATCGACGCCGGCTGGTATGGGCCGGAGAGCAGCTATTCGCCAGATGAGCATAATGGCGATTGGGCGAAGCATGTGGGCAACTGGAACGTCAACACCAAGGCTCATCCGCGCGGACTGCGGCCGATCAGCGAGGCCGCGAATTCCGCCGGCATGAAATTCTTGCTCTGGTTCGAGCCGGAACGCGCGATGTATGGCACGCCGCTGACGGTCGAACATCCCGAATGGTTCCTGGGCGAGCCCAAGGAAGGGGAAAACCTGTTGTTCGATCTGGGGAACCCGGAAGCGCGTCGTTGGATGACGGATTACATGTCGTCGATGATTGAGGCGCACGGGGTGGGCCTCTACCGGCAGGACGCCAACTTCGATCCATTGCCCTACTGGCGCGCGGCGGATGCTCCGGACCGGCAGGGCATGACCGAGATCCGGCACATCGAGGGCCTGTACGAGTTCTGGGACGAGTTGCTCCGCCGTCATCCGGGGCTGGTCATCGACAACTGCGCCAGCGGCGGGCGCCGGATTGACCTGGAGACGATCGGCCGGAGCATTCCCCTGTGGCGCAGCGACTGGCAGTGCAACTGGACGGCGGATCCGATCGCGAGTCAGGTCCATGGGATGGGCCTTGCGTACTGGGTCCCGCTGAGCGGCACCGGTGTGATCGGCGGCTGCCGGCGGGCCGGCGACACCTACAACGTCCGCAGTGCGCTTGCAGCGGCCCTGTCGTTCGGAATCTTCCCCTATGAGAGCTTTCCGATTCGCGAGGACTACCCCTACGACTGGCACCGCCGGATGCTGGCCGAGTATCGCCGGCTGAGGCCGCTGTTCCATGGCGACTACTATCCATTGACAGGATGTACGCCGTCGCCGTTGCAGTGGGCGGCCTACCAGATGCACCGCGAGGACCTGGGCGAGGGCTTTGTCATGGCTTTCCGGCGCGCGAGGTGCGCGGACGCGGCCAGGACGTTTCGTCTGAACGGACTCGACCCGGCCGCGCGCTATGAAGTCAGCGATCTCAATGCGGGGCGTTCGACAACGGTTTCCGGCAAGGCGTTAATGGAGAAGGGCCTGACGATTGAACTCAGGGATCTGCCATTCGAACGATTGGCCGGCCCGGAAGGTCGCGCTGACCTGACGCTTCCTGGCGAGTGTGCGGTGTTCGGGCCGTATGCGCGTGAGGACGGTGTGCCGACGGGCGAGCAGCTCTGCCGGGTTCCGGCCGAACTCACGGTGGGCGGCGGGCACGCCCGCCATAGGACGGTATCCTTCGATCCGGAGCGTGTGTTGAATCTCCATCGGATTCTCACGGAAATCGAAACCGTCGCCTTCGTGTATAGTCCATTCACGGCTCACGAGACCGGGCGGGCAACCTTCGGGTTCGGGGCTGACTGGTGGTATGAAGCCTGGATTGATGGCGCACTCATCAGTGAGACGGTGTCGACGGGCGGGAATCGGAAGTTACCCGCGACCGTGCATGACCACACGGTGACCGTGGAGGTGACGAAGGGCGAGCATCTGCTGGTCGTGCGTTTTGTTCGCGGCACGGCTTCGGCCAGGTTGGCGGTGGGCGGCCCGCGGGATTTGGAGGATCAGCGGGCGACCGCGCCCGGTTCGGCGTTGTTTGTGTATCGGCGCGAATTGAGGGCGGAACAGCCGAACCTTTGACTCTGACGGAACGAATCGAGGGGGAACCCGATGAAAAAGCCAGCACGCAAACCCAGAGTCGATGCCATCCCGACCTTCAGCGAGCCGGCTCAACTGGCCGCCTGTCAGGGCGTGCCGATCCGCACCTTTGGCTACACCCACATCCTCAGCGGTGCGCCGGATTTCGTTGACGATGCCCGCGCCCAGACCCATAACGCGGAACCGCTGGTCAAGGTAGCGCCAAAACGGAGTTGGGAGATTACCCGCAACCAGTTGGGTACAACGGCGCCGCGCATGCCGCGGACGGTCGCCAACGACTACCTGCCGCTGGAGTGCATCCACCTGATTGACGGCGATCCGACCACCTGCTGGTCGAGCAAGACGCAACCGCAGGCGGACGTTGAGCCGGCATGGATTCGCCTGGATCTGCCGGCCGAACGCGATTTGTGTCGCATCGTCCTGCTTAAACGCGCGCCGGGTCCGGCCCGGTGCACTGATTGGACCAGCATGCCCCTGGATCAGGGCGCGGTCGAGGTGGGCATGGGTATGCCGCGGGAATTGACCATCAAGTTGAGCCGCGACGGGCTGAACTGGGCGACCGTGTTCGACGGCGCCAGCGGCGACACGCCCGAGCGTCGGGAGTTCACCTGCGAGTTCGCCCGGCAGCCGGCGAAGCAGGTGTGGATCGTTGGCCGTGGCCTGCCGCGGGTCGAGAACTGGTTGCACGCCTTTTCCATCGCCGGTGTCGAGGTGGTCGACGGCGCGGGCGCGAATGTTGCGCTCGCCACTCGCGGCGTCGGCGTCACGGTCAGTTCGACTCAGCACTCCATGGGGCAGACGCGGGACGAGCACCGCTGGCTTTGGCCGATCCACGCGGATCTGGGACTCAAGTGGGTGCGCATCGGCTACCATGACGATCCGGTCAACTGGCACTGGGTCGAGAAGGAGAAAGGCAAACTGGCGGTCGATCCCGAGGCGGACGCGGCCATCACGTGGTTGGTGGAGCGCGGCATCGATATCGTGATGTCGCTCGGTTTCGGCAACCGCCTCCACACGCAGGCCGACCCGGCGCGCAAGCTGCCCCAACTCTGGGAGTGGTACTACGAAAACCCGGCGCCGCCCACGACCCCGACCGCGCTCAAGGCGTGGGCGCGCTATGTCCGTTTCATGGCCCGCAAGTACCGTGACCGCATTCGGGTGTTCGAAATCTGGAACGAGTGGAACATCCCGGTCTATTGGGGCGGCAAGGTGAACCTCGATCAGTATATCAACCTTGCCCGGACCACGATCCCGATTCTGCGGAAGGAGTGCCCCAAGGCCAGGATCATGCTCGGTTCCTTCGCCGGGTTCAGGCACGGCATCGCCGCGTGGACGGCCGACGAACTGGCCAAGCAGGAGCGCGAATGCTCGCTTCTCGGTGCCGTTCGCGCCCTGGCCGGGGACGTGGATGTCATCGGCTGGCACCCGTTCTACCAGACCGACCCTGACCAGCCCCGCTTCCGCACCTATGCCGATGACGTGCGGGCATTCACCGCCTGGTGCCGGGCGCAGGGTTTTCGCGGTGAGTTCATGGCCTCGGAATGGAGTTTCGGCGCGAACTACCCGGCGCCGACCCCGCCCAATTGGTGGGGTGACTGGACCTGCAGCGAGCTCGTGAAAGCCAAACTGGTGGCGCAACTGACGGTCCTGCACACCGCCTTGGGTGTCGGCTCGTTCTTCTGCGAAACCTACAGTAACTACTATCCGCTCGACCTGACGCTGTTGAGGCGGAGTTTTGCGGCAGACCCGATTTCGCCTCAGCAGCCGCAAGCGGCCTACTACGCCCTGCGCAACCTGGCGACCGCGCTCGATGAGTTGGAGCCGGCAGACTTCGGCTTCCAGGTGAATGGCGCGCCGGCGGACGTGCAGGCCTACGGAATGGCCCGGAAGGGCGAGCGCGTCGTCGCGTTGTGGCGGGCGGGCCGCCCGGCGGACCTCGATGCCGGTCAACCGTGTGAGGTTGTTGTGGACGGCGCCTGCCGGGAGGCGACCGGCTACGACCCGCTGAACGGAACGCAGCATCGCCTGAACATGTGCCGCACAGGCCGTCGGACTTCGGTCGCCGGTGTGCGGGTGAGGGATTATCCGGTGCTGCTGCGCTTTCGCACGTGAACGAGAAGTGCAACCCCAAATGGAATCACTCACATGAATCATGTCATTTCCCCTGTCTCGTCGATGGATCGACCTTTGGACTCTGGCCCGCACGCATGCCAACTGGTTGAACGACTGGACGCTCGGGCCGCAGCCCACCTGGAATCGAACTCCGCCTGTTTATGGCGCTGGTCCAGGAAGGATCGATGACGGTGACCATGAGACATATGACACGGCGCGAACGATTGACGGCCATTTTCAACGGAGTCATCCCGGACCGGCCGGCGGTCAAAATCTGGGGCGCGGGGCCGGGAGGTCCGCTGCGCAATCCCGGTTTCGAGCGGGTGCGGCAGTTGGCGCTGGCCAAGACCGACCTGATGGTCAGCGCCGGCTCGCCGTTCAGTGTGTATGCCGGACGTTTCGCGGACGAGCGCATCACCTGGGTCGAAAAGCCAACCGACGATCCCGAGTGGGTGGTCGTGGACAAGACCTATGACACCCCCCTCGGCGCGCTACGCGAGCTGTCGCATCTGAGCAAAGTCGGCAAGCCGGGCTATGTCCATGAACACATGCTCAAAGAGCCGGACGATATCCGTAAGTTGATCTCGCTGCCGTATGAGCCCCATGTGTTCGATGCCGCCACATATCGGGCCGCGGATGCGGCCGTGGGAGACGCCGGCATCGCGATGTTCGGGCTCGACCACGCGGCCTACGCCCTGCAGCGGCTCGCCGGCTCCGAGAATGTCGCGCTGTGGAGTCTGACCGACGAGGACTTGATGCTGGAAGCGGTCTCGCTTTTCGCCCGGCGCCTCCGCGACCACGCCGCCGCCGCCATCGCCGCTGGGCTCGGAACGGCGGTGTTCGGCTGGGTGGGGCCCAGGGTCTTTTGTTTTGGCGTCATTGAGCACCTCGGATCAGGCGTAGCG
>CAZTAJ010000080.1:0-19527 GCA_964611575.1 uncultured Verrucomicrobiota bacterium | reverse complement strand
GGTGGCTCACTTTTAGTGCGTGCCCGGCTCACTCCTTAATGCGTGTTTGCGGGAAAAGGATGCCAACATTGAAAGGGTGCAGGCGACGGGCTACCAGCCTACGCCTGACCCTCGGCGTGTCCCCACGTGTGGTAAGGAGCATTTACCGACCGTGGGGACCATGATTCCTGCGTAATTAGCGCTGTCTGAGGTAGGATTTGCCCGCCTATTCAGTCTTCGCGCCGCTCAGATGCTGGAGCCCGGCCACAATGAGCGGGATCACCACCGGCCGGGACAGAATGCCCTGCTGCTTGCAACTGATGTGGGCGCTGGCTGGATTGGCGGAGGCGCCCACGAAGAGGTTGACGCGATCCACCGCTTGGATCAGGTTGAGCAGTTCGCTGACCGCGCTTTCCTCCTCAATCTGCCCGAGGTCCGCGTCGAGCAGGTTATACACCTGGTTCAGCGTGACCGCGCCTTCCGTCATCCCATAGAATTGGAAGGCATCCCGATCCAAAGCGTAGATCCGGCAGCGATTCGCAAGGCGTTGGCGGACGGCGGGGCAATCATCATATGATGGAAGCCGCGACCTACTTGATCGTAAATCTCATGGCCGGCGCCCCCTGGAAGCTGGTATCGTCCCACTTTATCGCACCGGCCGACCCACTTACCTCTGACTCTTTCTGCCCGCGGCGGTAAGTTACCGTGTGCCAGTCGGCCTCCGCTACAAAAGGCTTTAACTCCGCGCCGTTCTTGCTGAAGGTGAAGGTGGAATTCGTTGCCTTCTCGAACACTAGCTGGCTGATGGGGATGTCCTGGAACCGCACCTTCCACAACGTATCCCTGTTCCATGGTCCAACCCCGCCCTCCCCTTGCCCTTCCGCCTTGCTGTTCAGTGTCCATGTCATCGAGGTCAGGGTATTCCCGTCGGCTGAAACCGTACCGCTTATCTCCTCCGTTGAGCCGTAGGTCGGCAGTCCCCACGACCTCTTCCCGCTGAAGGCTGCCCCGCTCCACGCCATCGTCAGCTGCCCCGTGCCGCTGCCGATGGAAGGTGTCGAGAAGGTGAAGTACTCGTCCGTCCCGGCAGCCGCCAACCTCTTAACGCTCCACTTACCCTTGAACGAGCCGCTCACCGTCGTCATCTTTTGCAGCACGCTCAGGTTGTTCCCCGGCACGAAGGCTGGTGTCTCCTTGGCTGCGATGATGGCCGTCCCCTTCGCCTGGAGCACGACCTTCCCGTCCGCCCCCACCAAGCGGGCTGTTACCTCATGCGTCCCCTCGTCGGGGAAGGACACCGTGATGCCGAAGTCGACTCCGCTCTTGACCAGCTTGCCGTCGACATACCACTCGAACTTGGCTCCCGCCGGCGCTGCCTGGCTCAACTCCAAGTCGAACGTCAGGTCCCGGTTCGGCTCGCCGTCCTGCGAGGGAGGCTTGAGCATAAGGCTGTTGTAAATCACGTTGAAATATTTGAAGTCCACGAAGTTCGGTTCGTTGTTCACCTTTTTACTCACGTAGATGCCCAGCGCATTGGTGCCAGGTTTAAGGACATAACCGCCTCTCTGGTCCGAGGCCATCTGGATTTCCACCCCGTCGCGGAAACAGTCGATGAATCTGACCTCCACTCCGAAGGTGACGAAAATGGTGATCCGCTCATTCGTAACAGTTATCCCTTCCGTCAGTTCCTTAAGGGTCCCCTCATCCGCATATACGATGTGGTACGCCGGAAAGAGGTCGTCGCCGATGGTTTTGTTCCCAAATTCCGCCCAGCGCCTTGCTATGTGGCCAAAATCGACAATGGTCGACTTAGCCCAGTATTGTATAGTCTCGAAATCCTCCCCCTTCCCTGCCGCTATCGCCCTGGCATTGGCGCCGGAGTTGTACGGCGTAAACTCACCGAAGCCGTAGTAGATGCGCCGGTCCGTGTTGCCCGGGTAGTTGGGGTCGGCGATGTACAGGTTGCTGTCCTTGATGCGGTAGGCAATCAAGGCATGCCCCCCGCCCGCTTTGCTGTAGATGGCCGTCAGTTGTGGTTCTCCGGTAAGTTGCATCGAATAGGCGAACGCGTTCCATGTGTTTTCTTCGCTCGTTTTGGAAAACGCCTTCCAGAAGCGCTGGGCGAACCCGTTCCACTGGTCCTCCTGGATGACGGAGGCGAAGCGGTAGCCAAACGAATCGTCCTCCTGGAGGTCGGGCGTGGCCGGCTTGTTGCCGTTATTGTCGTAACGGCCGTAGAGTGTAAGGTCGGCCCCGTCCGGTTGGGTAAAGTAGTACCACATCGCCGTCAGCGTTTGTCCGCCGCAGTGACCGTCCGGCGAGATGTACGAGCCGTTATTGACGAACTGCCAGTCATCGATGCCAGGACGGAAGCTGGTATCGATGTCTTTCTTCAGCTTCAACTTCGGTATCATGCTCACCACCAGGTCGCTGAAGTGGCGCGTCGCCACCGTGACCGAATTCCCGTCCTGCGCCGCCAGAGGCATCCCCTCCAGCTTCCCCGTCGCTTTGTCGAAGATGAACCCCATGGCGAAGGAATCGGCCGGCACCTTCACAGGGATGCGCACGGTCATGATTTTGTCGGCGTATGCCCCGCCGTTGTCGATGCTTATCATCGGCGAGATCGGGTTGAAGTCGGCCCCGAAAGTGTGCCCGGTCACAGGCGCGTAGGATACCTTGAACTGCCGCCCGGACCCGTAAGCGTCGGCAGGCACCGTAAGTTCCAGCCCGTCTATGGGCGAAGCCGGGTCATTCACCGCGATCGTTCCGCCGCTGACCGGTATGTCGACCGTACTGGCCGGCACCGTCTTTCCCGTGGTTATGTCACCAGTGACGCCGCGGACGGGTGGTTTATTCGTGGCCGGCGGGGTCGCTCCGTCTTGTCCCGGCAGGTCGACTGAAGTCACAGACGAAGTGGAATTGCCCGTGACTGCCGACTCAGTGTCTGGTGTGCCAGTCCCAGGAACCAGGACGGCCAGACCACCGCTTTTCACCTGAAGAGTATCGCTGACCGAGGCTGGCGTGTAACTTTCATCGGCAAACACCCTGAAATTGTACAACCCGGGCTCGTCGGGTACTTCCGCATCATACCTGCCGCCCGTCAGGTTGTTCAGAAAGGTGTAGATGAGATAGGTCTTGTCGTCGGCGTCTTTCCTGTAGAAGCCTATCCAGGCATTCTCATCGTGTGCGGCCGGGCTGGTACACTCAACAACAATCAGGCCTCCGCTCTTCACTTCCGGGGTGGTGATCTTCAACTTGTATTCCTGCCCGAACACATCAGGAGCAGGGGATACAATAAGAAACACTCCGCCTAGAACAAGCGGTGCTATCCGCAAGAACTGTTTAGCAGGCATAAGCCCGAACGATGCAAAACTCATAATGGTCATAAACTGAATGTAAATAAATATCACTGGCATCCCATAGGCTTCCCCACGGTCAGCCGATGGCCCGCACCGTCCCGTACTGTGCGCGAAAGAGCCGTTTCTTCCAGGCTTCCAGGCGTTTTCCAGTTTGCTTGTGGGACAGCACGGTTGATTCACCCCGAAAATGGGGCCCATTCTAACAACACGCCGTCACATTCCAGCACACACACTCCATATCCAACAGACTGACATGCCAAATCCCCAGCAAATCAGCAGGAACGTCGCCCCGGTTTGCCGTCCGTGGCAGGCCTATGGGATGCCAGTGCACCCCTTTCAAGATTCTTGTCATAGTAGGCGTGGGCGCAATCAGCGGCAAGCACTAACACCCCGCCGCCCACTAACGAACTACGTCGATTGACGCACAGAAAATCCGTCACTTGCCCACCCGCCGCCCCGTCCTGCCACGATCCCGCCCCCGTCCGGGTCTCTGCATCCCCCGTTGCCGGTCGGACCGTGTGGGGCAAAGTGACATCGGCAAACCTAGGCGTTATGGGGATGAATGTTATGCCTTACTGTTATGCCTTTGGATAGGCGTCAGGCCCCCAACCGGTCCCCCGTTAATGTCGTTGAGCCTATTCGCGCGTTCGCAGTCTTCGCTTCTGTGGCCTGCCATGAACAAGTGAGCGCAGCGAACGCGTCGAATGGCGGAGGGGGAGGGATTTGAACCCCCGTTATAATTGCACCCCACAAATGCGCGAATTCCTTAATGAAAATAACATCTAGTATCTCGTTGACATCGGCCGTCGTTATCAATTATGGTTATCAGTGGGTGGGGGCGGTAACTGAATCGGTGACGAAGAAAGCGAGGCATGTATGGCCAGCATTCACAAGCGAGACAAGAGCCTGAGTCCTTACTGGTATGCGGCGTTCTACAATGCTGACGGGCGGCGCTCATTCAAGTCCACGGGAACGACCGACAAGAACAAGGCCGAGAGGATCGCCTTGGAGTGGTCGGATACCGCCAAGGAGGGGCGGGCCGGGGCACTGACGGAACACCGCGTGCGGGCAACCATGGCGGATATCTTCCGGCGGGCAACGCAGGAGACGCTACCGGCCGGTACCGTCCGCCAGTATTTCACCTCGTGGCTGTCCACCAAGGCGCTTGAGGTTGAAGAATCATCACTCACCCAGTACAGGATTGCGGCCGATGCCTTCCTTACCCACCTGGGCAACCGTGCCGACCGGCCCATTGACTCTGTGACCCTGAAGGACATCGCCGGGTTTCGGGATGCCCTCGCCAAGCGCCTGAGCGCCGCTACGACGAACAAGACATTGAAGATCGTGGGCGTTGCCTGGCGTCAGGCCAGGCGGGATGGGCTGGTCAATGAGAACCTCTTTGAGCGCGTGAAGCTGGTAAAGGGCACGGGGGGCAACCGCCGCCCGTTCACCATCGACGAGTTGAAGGCCGTGCTGGCGGTATGTGACACGGAGTGGCGCGGCATGGTCCTATTCGGCTACTACACCGGAGCCCGCCTGATCGACATTGCCGCCTTGACCTGGGCGAACATCAACCTTGAGGAGGGCGAGGTCCACTTCACGGCACAGAAGACGCAAGTGCCGATGCACCTGCCGCTGGCCCACCCGTTGATTGACTACCTCATGGCGCTGCCGTCCAGCGACAAGCCGGACGCACCCCTATTCCCGAAGTCGAGTGAGGCCGGGGCCACGGGCACGCTGTCGAATCGCTTTCACGACATCCTTGCCGCCGCCTGTCTTGTGACCAAGCGGACCCATGCCGCCGCGAAGAAGGGGCGCACGGTCAAGCGGGTATCCAGCGAGCTATCCTTCCACAGCCTGCGGCACAGCGCCGCCAGTGACCTTAGAAACCACGGCGTGACCGACAGTGTGGCCATGGCGCTGCTGGGCCATGAGTCCGCAGCGATTGCCAAGCATTACACGAAGATCGACCGCAGCGCCCTACGCAAGGCCGTGGCGAGCCTGCCCGACGTGACGAAGTGAGGCAACCAGTTTCCCGCCGGCGAGTGCTGGCGGGTGTAATGAGAAGTGCCCCGGCGTGCATAGAACACGACCGGGGCGGTGCGAACCGCACCAGACACGAGGAAAGGAACGGTTCACGATGAAGACGGTACAGAAGAAGGCGACGGCGGGCAATACCACGGTGAAGTTGAACGCGGAGAGTCAGGCGGTCCGCCGCCTTGTTGGAGCATTCAAGCGTATGCCCGCCGCTAGTCAGTCGAGGATTCTTGGATTCATCCAGCAGGACGGTCACGCCACAGCCTGAAAGACCACCGGGAAGCGGGCCAAGGCCGGAGGGCCCCCCGCTTCCCCCTCTACCTGCCGACACCATGATAGCACCATGCCCATCGCCCCGGATCCCGGTAGCCGTGATAGCACGGTGCGTGTATAGGTGTGCCGCCAGTCCAGCACGTAGGGACAGGGCAGGGCAGGCAAAGGCAAGTGGTGCCAGGGACGCCAAGGGACTCCAAAGGAAACGGGACTCCCAGCCGATCGCCAGCATTTCGGATCACCCCCCCACCCTTTGCGGGGAGGTTATAGGGGCTACCTCTCGCCCGCCGCGTGTCGGATTCTTGGAGCCGTGCCACTGGCCGGCCACAGGGGCGCGGGACTCCTGGATGGGACCCAAAGGAAACGGGACTCCCGGCTGCCGGAAGAATTTCGGATCACCACCCCCCCCTTTGCAAAAGGATACCCCCACCCCCATGGATATAGAAATTGGGGGAAGGGGGCGACCGTGGCCGGCCTTGCTTTCGTGGCAAGGGGGCGTGACCACCTGGCCGGCACGGATAGTGCCACGGTTTTTGACGAAGACGCTGGGAATGAGTAAACCTGACGCGGGGATAGGGTAGCTCCCGAAAAGCGGCAGTCCCGCCGCCTTCCCCGCTTCTTAATCCGGGACACGACACAGAAAGGGACACTGTGATGAGCGATCGTGAGAGCGACAAGAAGGCGACCTTTGCCAAGGACATCAGCCGGGCGCTAACCCAATTTGAGACCACCTTTAAAGCTTTGGAAGCGATGGCGAGCAAGAGGGGGTGTATTCCTCCGCCAGCATTTGCGATAGAGATGCAGAAGGATCACGAAGGGAGACACTTCTCTTTCAGCATGGAGGTGTCCAAGCCTCGCGCATGGCTAACTCCCTTCCTCCATTGGGCGGACTGCAACGCGCCACAACTGGCCGGCAAGACTCGTGAGCACCTTGACCGTTTACTGGAATACGGGATGAAGGCTGACGATGTTCTAAGGAATCCTCCAACTGATGAGGCCCTTTGTGACGGCGCCGCCGGCACTGCGGTTTCTGATTGGTTCACATTCTGGGCACACCTTCAGACCGCGGCGGACTTCCTTCGAGAGTTGCAGCCGGCCGTGGAACGCCACACAGGGCCAGTGTCACCTGATACCGCACGTGCTATCATCGCTGAAGCGGCGAGGCAAAAGAACTGTGCCGATCGCGACGCCCCACACGCCAAACGAGGGCGCAAGGTCCTCGCGGCTGTGTCCGAGGGCGGACGTGAACGAGTGAAACAACACTACGCGCCCAAGATCGCCGCGGCCCTGGTGGCGTTTGATGAGTTCCGGCGCAAGAATCCAAAGGTCAGCATCAGCGCGGCCCGCTGTCGCGTAGCACCTCAACACAGCATCAGTGCGAAGACCCTTGAACGCCACGATGTAGCCCGCCGAAAAAAGTAGGGACAGTGCTCGCCACAGTCCCTACGCCCCTGTGTCAGCCTTGTTCCCAGACATAGCCGAAATGGTTTCGGCGGTGTCGGGAGACAAGGACCATGCGAGCGAACGAACTGACTGCGGCCGAGATCGGCGGACCGGCCAAACGCACCCCCGCCACTTCCAAATATCCGCCCCGCTGGATCGGATTGCCGACACGCGGGCGCTGTCCCGAGTGCGGGCTGAGCCGCCCGCATTTCTATCAGTTGATCGACGAGGGCAAGATTCGTTCTGCCTGCATCCGTCAGCCTGGCGCGATCCGTGGCCGGCGCCTGGTGTACCTTCCCAGCGTCCTTGAGTTCCTGGACAAAGCGGCCGACGCCGAAACCATGCGGCATAAAAAGCCTGATGGGGACAGGGGTGCCGATGACGCTGCCCAAACGTAAAGACGGCCGGTCGGGTGTCCGCCCGCCGGCCAATCAGCCACGTCCCCCCACTGAAAGGAACTGACCTTGATACACCATACGAAATCGACTTCCACCACGCAAGGGCCGCCAGACGCACCGGCTGATACTGATATCAGGCTTTCTGGCAGAGTGCGCCGACACAGTTTTGACCTGGTGGCCGCCCGGTCCGGCAACGTCAAACGTATCGAGTGGCGTGGCAGCACGCCAAAAGACAAAACGCACACTTGGTTCAGGGAGTACGTTCGTGAGCGCAACCGGCTATTGGGTGAACTCTCTGCTATCACGGGCCGTGTATTGGGCATCACCACAGCCATTCACGGGGAGCCGGTGATGTTCCATATTCTGAATGGGAATGGAAGGACGGTGCGCCGTGGATAGCAAGAAGCAGCGATTGCCCTGGGAACGGAAGAAGGGCGTGGATGCTGACTCACCCCTACTAACCGCCGCACTCGCCTACGCAGCCCGCGGCTGGCGTATCATCCCCTGCCGGCCTGGACAGAAGATTCCCCTGACCGAGCACGGGTGCAAGGACGCCACGACCGACGTGGACACAATCACCGCCTGGTGGACACGCTGGCCGACGGCCAACATCGCCCTCGCGTGCGGTCCGGGCTCAGGGGTGTACGTCGTGGACGTGGACCTCGACATTGAGAAGGAGGTTGACGGGTGGGGCTCCTTGGAGTCGTTCCCGGCCATGCCGGCCACCGTCAGGCAGAACTCACCCCGCGGCGGGGCGCACTTCCTGTTCCGATCGGACAACCCGCCCCGCAACAAGAACTGTTTCCGGCCCGGCATTGATATCAGGGCGGACGGCTACTACATCATGCTCGCTCCGAGCGTGCATCCGAACGGGAAGGTGTACGAGTGGGCCCCTGGCGCCGGGCCGGATGATATCACCCTGGCCGAATTCCCCGACTTCATGCGGCCGGAGCCGGCAAAGGTCGCGCTTCCCTGGGAAAAGACCGCCAAGCCAGTGACGCCAAAGGCCCCTGCAAGCCCCGATGCGACCCCGATCATCGAACGGGCGCGGTTGTACCTCCAGGAGTGCGAGTCAGCCGTGCAGGGGCAGGCGGGCCATGAGAAGCTCCTTTGGGCGGCTCGCGCCCTCGTGGTGGGGTTCGAGTTGGACGAAGGGACCGCCGTTTCGCTGCTTTGGAGCGACTTCAACCCCCGGTGCATCCCGCCGTGGGACCGAGGTTCACCCGCTGATATCAAAGACTTCGAGCGCAAGGCGGCCGAGGCCCGGCGGACCCCCGGAGCCAAGCCGCGGGGCTGGCTGCTGGATGAATTGGGGCTCAGGGGGCACGACGAGGCCCTCACCGCCTACGGCCGGACTCTGGCGGCCGGGCTCCTGGCCGGCGAGGCAAGAGGCGAAGACCTCCCGGAGATCCTGAGACGGAAGCCGGCGCGGGGTGCTGATAGCAAAGAAGGGGATGAAGACGCCGGTGATCGAGCCGAGGCCGACGACCCAGGCCAGATGCCCGATAGGCTCTTGCGGGTGCCGGGGTTTGTGTCGGATGTCATGGACTACTGCCTGAAGACGGCGCCATACCCCAACCGTCAACTGGCCTTTGCCGGGGCGCTGGCCCTGCAAGCCTTCCTGGCCGGCCGGAAGGTTCGCGGTGCCGGTGACGTGCGGTCAAACATCTACCTGGTAGCCCTGGCGCCTTCAGGGACCGGGAAGGAATGGCCGCGCAAGTTGAACAAGCACATTGCCTTCCGCGCCGGGTTCGTTGACGCGATTGGCGATCAGTTCGCCTCATCCGAGGGGATTGAGGACGCGCTATTGAGAACGCCGGCGATGTTGTTCCAGACCGATGAAATGGACTCCATCTTGCAGTCGATGAAGACGGCCGGCGACCCGCGCCTTGAGGCCATGCAGTCCATGATGTTGACGCTCTACGGGGAGTCGAGTTCCGAGCACATTCAACGCGTGAAGGCCGGCGCCATGCACTGCGGTTCAATCTGCAATCCTCACATGGTCATTTTCGGCACGGCGATCCCGGTTCACTTCTACGGCGCCCTCAGTGAACGCATGATGACCAACGGGCTGCTATCACGGCTCCTCATACTCGACTGTTCAGGGAAGCGCAAAGGGCAGGACGCGTCTCCGATCGAACCGCCGGAGCACATCATTGAGGCGGCCCGATGGTGGCGAGAGTTCGCCCCTGGCGGCAAAGACCTGGCCATGGTGAACCCGGCACCCGTGGACGTACCGCATACGGCAGCCGCAAAGGCGATCCTGACGAAATTACGGCTCGACGCCGATCGGGAGCACGAGCGTTGCAGCGACGATGACGAAACCGGCCGGGCGGTATGGTCGCGGGCCGGGGAGCACGGCATGAAGCTGGCGCTGATCTATGCCGTGAGTTCGAGCCACGAGAACCCGGAGGTTGACGAACAGGCCGCCCGGTGGGGCGCTGAATTCGCCATGCATCAGGCCCGGCGTAAGCTGGCCATGGCCGGCCGGTACGGCGCCAGCAGTCCATTCGAGAAGGATTGCCGGGTGATAGTCGAGCGGTTGACTTCTTCTGCAAATCGGCGCCTGTCTCGTAGCCTACTCCTGAAGCGCATGAAGAACCTTTCAGCGAAGCAGTTTGACGAACGAACCCGGACGCTGATTGAGCGTAACGAGATCGAGATTGACAGCATTCCCACCGGTGGCCGCCCCGGCGTCTTCTATACGGCTACCAAGCGCAAGGCGAGGCGCGCTGAGGCCCGCTGACTTCTTTCTTTTTGGGGGGTGAAAGAAGGGGGCATATCCTAACCCAACCTTGGAACACATGGGAGAAAGAAGGGGTGGAAAGGTGAAAGAAGTATGGCGGGAAGTTTTCGAGAAAAACACTGTAAATACTACTACTCTCTCTCTTTCTTCTCTTCTTTCCCCCTGTACCCGCCCTCACGCCACTTCCCACCCATTTCCCCCTGTTTGCGAGTGCGAGGGGGGGGGAGGGAGAGAAGTAAGGGTAAGAAGGCCGGATGGTGGGGGGTACGCGGCCCGGCCAGCCCTCGCGCGCGGGGGTATTTCGAATAGTGCCATGAAACGATGTTGCCACACCTGCCGCCGATGGTCCGGCCCGGAATCTGAGATCATGGCCTATTGTAACTTGCGATTGCCGGGCATCCTGTTCAAGGTGACTGGCCGGGATTGCAGTTGTGGCCAGTGGGAACCCCGTCACCCGAATATGCGGCCCCTGGGAACCCGGAGGCGGGCCGACCCGCCCGGCGCCGTGAATCGGTCTTGATCTCCTGAGGGAGTATTTCAGCAGGTGGTATGATGAAGATCACGATAAAGATCCATGAAGGCCCGCAAGCGCCCCGGCAATGCACACCGGCCAATACCATTCGGGAGATGATGAGCGCCGGCGAACTGAATCACACACTGTCTGTGTTCGGTGATAGCATGGGCGATTGCATGGCCATAACCCGAGCCCTCATGCTGGACTTGACTATGAACGACAAGGACACCGGCTGGCAGCGTGTTCAAGGGTATGTCCTGGATTCGATAACGAAGGAATGCTTTGTTCACGCTTGGGTAGAGTCTGACGGATGGGCGATTGATTTCTCGAGTGGCAAGGCCCTTGTGGTTGAACTCGGCTTCTTCATCCAGTGCAAGAAGGCGTGCGTCTTCAGACGTGAAACGGCTGAAGAATGGCGTAGTACACTCTTCAGTCAAATGGGGTGACAACTGCGCGAGCCGTCTCGACGGGATACCCCTGGACGGCGGGCGAGACTACGGTCCCTTCTGCTGTGCCTCTGCCGCCCGACTCGCCTTGGCCTTCAGTTTCTCGTTGTGAAGACGAATCGCCTCCCGCTCGGCCTGGGTCTTCGTCCACTCCGGGTGCAGCTTCAGTAGCGCCTTCACTTCTTCCAGAAACGGATTCATAGTCTTTCCCCTTCTTTGGAATGGTAGGCGTGGCCTGCAATCCACCGCAAGGCATTCCAGCCGGGCACAGCCCGCTTACCTGGCCGGCCGGCTGTGCCCCGCCGCTAGTCCTGCCACGATCACGCCCCCGGCCGCGCTCTGCATCCCCCCTCCGCCGGTCGGGCCGTGTGGGGCAAGTGACATCGGCAAATATAGGCGTTATGGGGGCAGACGTTATCACCAACCGTTATCAGTAAGACCATGCTGAAATCCGTCACACGCACAACAACCAATAGAATCAATGGTTTAGTGAGGATGGCGGAGGGGGAGGGATTTGAACCCCCGTTACCCTTGCGGGTAAACATGATTTCGAGTCATGCGCATTCAACCGGGCTCTGCCACCCCTCCAAGGGTGCGTAAAAGCGGGCTTAAACTACGGAACACGCCCCCGGAAGTCAAGGCGACGGTTTACCGTGCGCCCGCCACAAGTCCGTGCCACCCGCATCGACTAAGTGTCACCGAGTAAGGGTATCCGAGTAAGGGTGGCGAGTAAGTGTCCGGACCGACCTGATCCCACACTTCGTCGCCTCACTTTGTCCCCACACTTCGTCGTCCCACACCTAGTCGCCTCAACACTTAGTCGCCTCAACACTGAGTCGACTCGACTCGTCAATCCCCTCTTCCCCGCGAACGTGGATTTGATGACGAAACGACTCATGAGGGAGGTGGGGTGCGGTCTCGCTGGTGGGGGTGAGCAATAGGCGCGCCCATCCCGCGCCGGCTCTCAAGCGACCGTGGCAGGAATCAAGGGTCCGAAACCATCAAGCCGCGTCGGTCCAGAAGTGAGCCTTCCAGGCGATAGAGCGTTACCAGGGCCTTGAGGTGACTGGCGACAGCCTCCACCTCGGAAACCTTGCTGACCAGCAGATCCCGCTGGGCCTGCGCCACCAGGATGGCCGTCGATCGGCCCACCTTGAATTTTACCGTCTCGGCCCGCAGCTTTTCTTCCTGGAATCGCCGGGTCGTGGCCGTGGCCGCCACCTGTTCCCGCGTGCGTTCGACCTCAATGTAACCCGATTCCACGTCGACCCGGACAAGATCGCTCATGTTCTGCAACGCTTCCTCGGCCTGTTCCCGGGTCAGTTCCGCCCGCTTGTGACTGGACCTGGCTTCCCGATTGCGGACGGGATACTCCAACCTGACGCCGGCCAGGACATCCAGATCCCGGCCATCGATGTCGCTCCCGGCATCGCTGAACGAGGCCGCATAGGCGGTGTCGCCCAGTGTGACGAAAAGGTCCAGCTTGGGCAGCAGCCCATTCCGGGTCTTGACCAGGTCCAACTCCCCCTTGGCAAGCTGCAGCCGTGCCTGGTTCAAGTCGGAACGCAGGCGCAGCGCCAGTTCCAAATGCGATTCGAGCGGGCCAACCGTCGTGTCGGGAATCGCCGGTTCCGTGGCCAGGATCAATTCCTGCGTCGGCCGCGCCAGCCCGCCGGGATTAGTCAGCCGCAGCAGGTGGAGCTGTGCCTTGGCAAGCCCGCTGCGCGCGTTGATCATCGCCTCGCGACGCAAAGCCATCTCCGCCTGGGCCGCCGCCAGCTCCGTTTCGGGCAGATCGCCAACCCGGATCCGATGCTCGATTTCCTTGAGTTGCTGTTCGGCCAGACTCAGCGACTCCTTCACGATCTCACCCTGGCGCCGGATCAGGGAATACTCCCAGTACGCCGTCTCCACGTCCGCCACCAGCGTCTCGGCAAAGCCCCGCAGTTCGTACCGCGAGAGTTCCGTGTCGAGCCGGGCCTTGCGCAGCTCGACGAGGTTCACGGCAACCGGCCGCCCCCGGAGCAACGCCTGGGTGGCGTCGATCTTGGCCCGTGCGGAATACGGGTTCTCAAGATCGACATCGTCGTCGCGCGTGGCCTTCAGACTGACCCCGACCTCCGTGCCGGTGGGTAACCGCTGCCGGACGCCCAGTGACCCGCCCACGACATCCGCGTCTCTACCCGCCCCGGTGTTGGTGGACGCCAGAAGCGCATTCGGCTGATTCCGCTCGACGAACACGCTGCCCGACAGCACAGGGTCAAACAGCGCGCGTTCCCGTTCCTCGAAGCTCTGCCGGATGGCCGGGTTCAACCGCTGCACACGCAACGCCCGGTTGTTGGTGAGCGCCATGATCACCGCCTCCCCCAGCCGGACGCCGGCAACAGCCTGTGTGACCGCCACGGCGGGTGAGCGGGGCCCGGTTACGGCCTCCTGTCCAGACGAGGGAGACGCCCAACCGCCGAGCGCCTTCCACGCCAACATGCAGACCGTGCACCGCCTGGCCGCATCACAGAACCTTGTTCGCATGCGATTTCCTGCCTTCTTCAAAGAGGGAGTAGATGACGGGCACGAACACAAGGGTCAGCAACGTCGAACTGGTCAGGCCGCCGATCACCGCCCGCGCGAGGGGCGCCTGGGCTTCCCCGCCTTCGCCAAGACCCAGCGCCAGAGGCAGAAGACCAAGCAACGTCGTCAAGGCGGTCATCAAAATGGGCCGCAGGCGCCGGCGGCCGGCCTCTTCAATGGCGTCGCGCACGCCCATGCCGTCGCGTCGGCGCAGGAGGTTGATGTGGTCCACCAGCAGGATGGCGTTGTTGACCACGATTCCCCCCAGCATGATGCAGCCGATGTAGGACTGGACGTTGAACGTGGTCCCGGTCAGGAACAGCATGAGCACCACGCCAATGATGGCCATAGGCACCGAGAACATGACCACGAAGGGGTCCTTGAGGGATTCATACTGCGCAGCCATGACCATGTACACGAGGATGAGCGCCAGGATCAGCCCCAGGCCCAGCTCGCCGAATGCCTTCTGCTGTTCCTCATAATCGCCGCCGAATCCGATGGAGAAGTCGCGCGGAACGGGTACGGCCCTCAGTCCCTTCCGGATATCGGCGATGATCGAGCCCACATCGCGCCCGAGAATATTGGCCGTGACGCTCACGATCCGCTCCTGGTCCTTGCGCTCGATGAGGGTCGGCCCGCTGCGCGGCTGGACGTTGACAATGTTCCTCAACACCACCGGCTCCCCCTCCGTATTCGAGAGGGTCAGGTCCAGGAAGTCCTCCAGCGATTTCTTCTCGGCATCCTTCAGTTTGACCAGGATCCCGTATTCATCCCCGCCCTCCCGGTAATAACCCGCCAGCGTCCCGCCCACGGATGTCTGCAGCATGCCGGCCACCTGCGACACCGTCACCTTCATGGCCTCGGCCTTCTTCCGGTCCACCGCGATCAGCCGTTCGGGTTGACCGGAATCGCGGCTGACCTTGGCATCGGTGACGCCGGGCACGCCTTCCACGATGTCCTTGACGCGGCGCGCCAGGGCATCGGCCGTGTCCATATCGTAACCCCGGATCTCGACCCCGATCTTGTCGCCCGAGCCGCTGACCAGTTGCAGGATAAACAATCCCTGTCCGGCGCGGGTGCGCACCGTCAAGCCGGGAATGCCGGTCAGCTTGCGTCGGAGCGCCGCGGCGATGGCTTCGCTGGACCGTTTTCGTTCGCCCAGCGGCTTCAGGGAAATCCGCATTTCGCCCGTGTGGCCCCCTTCGGCGCGCCCGAAGGGGCTGCCCCCCAGTGTCACCACCGTGCTCATCGCCTCCGGCACTTCCTGCGCGACGATCGCTTCGATCGGGCGGAACATCTGATCCAACAGCGACAGCTTGGTTCCCACTTCGGCTTCCACGCTGACCCGCACCTCGCCCTCGTCGGCGGCGGGCATGAGTTCCGTGCCGATCAGCGGGATCAGGGTCAGACTGGCCAGCAGCAGCGTCACCGCCGCAACCACCACCCACGCGCGGTGATCCAGGGCCAGGCGCAGCACATGCTTGTACCGGTCCTCGACCCGTTCCAGGAACCGCCCGGTGACCCTGAACACCTTGTGCGTGAGGGATTCGCCGGCCGTGGCCTCCAGCTTCACGGGTTGCAGGAACTTGGAGGCCAGCATCGGCACGAGGGTCAGCGCCACCACCAGCGAACAGAGCAACGCAAAGGTGACGACGTAGGCCAACTGCATGAACATGACGCCCGCCATCCCGCGCACGAAGACCAGGGGCAGGAACACCACCACGGTCGTGAGCGTACTGGAGATCACGGCGGCCAGAACCTCCTGGGTGCCATTGACCGCCCCGTCAGCGGCGGTCAGCCGTCCATCCGTTTCCCGCAGACGGTAGATGTTCTCGAGCACGACAATCGAGTTGTCCACCAGCATGCCCACACCCAGCGCCAAGCCGCCCAGGGTCATCAGGTTCAGCGTAAACCCGCCGAAATAGATCAGCATGAACGTGGCCACGATGGAGATGGGAATCGCCGTGGCGATGATCGCCGTACTGCGCACATTGCGCAGGAAAAGCAGCAGGACCAGGATGGCATACAGGCCGCCGTACAGGGCCGAACTGCCGACATTGGTGATCGACCGACGGATGTAATTCGAGGTATCGAGGAGCGAGACGAGCTTGATCTGGGGAATGTCGCCGTTGATGCGGTCGATTTCCTTGAGCACCTCCTCGGCGACTTCCACCGTGTTCTTCCCCGACTGCTTGTTCACGGCCAGGCGGACGCCCGGCACCCCGTTGACGCGCACCAGGCGTGTTTCCCTGACCCAGGAGTCCTTGATGTCGGCGAGATCGCTCAGGTGCACCGGCACGCCCTGTCGCACCGCGATGACCGTGTCGCGCAACTGGGCCAGGCTGGTGTATTCACCGGGTGTGCGGATGACGACCTCGTAGTTCCCGCTTTCCAGAGTTCCCGCCGGCAGGGTCACATTGGCCGTCCGGATCCGATCGGACAACGTATCGAGGGGGATCCCGAGCGCCTTGATCTTGTCGGGGTCGAGTTGGACATGAATCTCGCGTTCCTGGCCGCCACGGATGTCCACGGCGGCCACCCCCGGCACGCGTTCGATGCGGTACTTGACCTGGTCGTCAATGAGTTGCCGCATCTGAAGCGGATCCAGGTGGCTGGACGCGCCCAGGACCAGGATGGGAAAACTCGCCAGGTCGAACTTGCGCAAGGTCGGCCGTTCGGCTTCCTCCGGCAACCGGGGAATCACGCGATCGAGACGATCGCGGATGTCGTTGGCCGCCGCGTCCAGGTCCGTGCCCCACGTGAACGTGACCCGGACATTGCTGTTCCCTTCGGAGGAAGTCGACGAAACCTCCTCCACCCCGGGAACAGCGCTCATGGCTTCCTCGATCGGCCGGGTGATCAACTCCTCGATCTCGGCGGGGCTGGCGTTTTCGTACCGCGTGGCCACGCTCAGGGTGGGATAGGTGACGTCGGGCATGAGGTCCACCGGAATCCGGTACAGCGAGACCCCGCCCAGGATGATGACGATCAGCGTCGCCATCATCGTGAGAACGGGGCGCTTTACCGCGGCGCGGGCGATACTCATGGCCGCCCCCCCTTGCCTTTCCCGCCGGCCTCACCGGCGCCCCGGTCCGCCGGACGCTCCGGGGTCGGGCGGTCGCCGGGAATCGTGATGCGGCTGCCGTCCTCAAGCAGGTGCTGCCCCATCGTGACCACGCGCCCCTCGATCGGCGGCGCCACGATCTCCGCCCGATCACCGCTGACAATGCCCACCGTGACCGGGACAAAGCGCACCGTCATCGCGGTCTGATCGGCAAGGAACACGCCGGCTTTCCCGTCGCGGCGCGCCAGGGCGGCCACCGGTACAACCGTGGCGTTGTCATGCAGCGCAAATTGAATCTCCACCCGGATGAACATGCCCGGGGCGAGCAAACGTTCGGGGTTGGCAATGTCGATTTCAACCCGCGCCTGCCGGGAGGACTCTTTCAGCAGGGGCGCCTTGCGCACAATCTTTCCGGTGAACGTCCGCCCGGGATAGGCATCCGTCTCCACGACCGCCGACTGACCCACCTGGATCCGGGGATAATCCCGCTCGACGACGAAGATGGCGGCAATGACCGTGCCGATGTCGAGAACCGACACGATGGGATCATTCGCGCGCAGCATGGCCCCCTCATCGACCATCCGTTCGCCGATGACACGGTCGCCATCGACCCCCTCCCACGCGGCCGCGATCCGGGTGTAGGACAGACGTACTTCGGCGGCCTTGAGCACCGCTTCGCCCTGTTTGACCTGCGCCAGGGTCACGGCGTTCTTCGCCTGGGCCGCCCGGTGGCGGGCATCGGCCTGGTCCATTTCGGCTTCCGAAGCCACCTGCTGCCGACGCAACTCCCTGGCGCGCGCCAGTTCCCGCACGGCAATGTCCAGTGCGCTTTGCGAATCGACGACGTTGGCCTGGGCCACCTCCAACTCCGCCCTCGCCTGCTTCACCTGCTGGTCGTATTCAAGGCTGTCCAGCGTCGCAACGAGTTGCCCGTTGCTGACCGTCTGCCCGATGTTCACCAGCAGATGCTCCAGCCGCCCCGCCACCTTGGGCGCCACCACAAACTGCGCCCGAGGCACCACGCTGCCGGTGAATTGCCGCAGATCGCGAATCGGCTCCTTGAGGACCGGCTGGACGACCACCGCGACGGCGCCATTCCGGTCCTGCCGTACCGGCATTCCGCCTGCTGGCCCAGCCACCTTCTGATAGACCCGCCAACCGATCAGCCCCAGCACAAGCACGATGATGAGACCCACAACCTTGTTCTTCACAGTAATCACCTTTCCTCACGCGGGCTACCGCCCGCCATGCCTCACGGCCTGAATTCTATCCTTGGGGAGGCGACCTTGGCAATCGCTCCGCACCCCACCCCGTTCAGCGCGGGGCCGCCTGCCGGACGGCGCGCCGGAGGCGATCGAGCGCCTCCACGAGGGTGGCGCGAGGGCACCCGAAGTTCAGCCGCACGAACCCCGGACCGTGGAAGGCGGTGCCATCCGACAGCCCGACCCCCGCTCCCTCGAAGAGACGGTGCGCATCGCCGACGCCCAACCCCCGGGCATCGATCCAGGCCAGGTAGGTCGCCTCCACGTGGGCCATGGAAAGAGGCGCGAGTTCATCGCGAACGAAGCGCTCCAGCAACTCCCGATTGCCCCGCAGGTAGCCAATCAACGCCTCACGCCAGGGTTCGCCTTCGGCGTATGCCGCGCGGCAGGCGGCATATCCGAACGCATTGGGATGAGGCACAATGCCCTGCCCCGCCCGCCCGAAGCGCGCCCGCAACGCCGGGTCGGGAATGAGGGCGAACCCGCAGTTGAGACCGGGCGTGTTGAAGGTCTTGGCCGGTGACATCAGCGTGATCGTGCGGGCCGCAATCGATTCGCCCAGGGCGGCAAAGGGCAGGTGCGCGCGGTCATCCAACATGAGGTCGCCGTGAATCTCGTCGGAACAGACAACCAGATCATGCCGCGCGCAAAGCGCCGCCAGCGCTGCCAGTTCCTCGCGTCCGTAGGCGCGACCGGTCGGATTCTGCGGATGACAGAGCAGCAGCAGGCGCGTCCGGGGTGTAATCGCTGCTTCGAGCGCCGCGAGGTCCATGGACCAGCGCCCGGCCTCGCGCCGCAACGGCACGCCCTTCAGCACCCGGCCGGTGGCCTGCGGTGCCGACAGGAAGGGCGGATAGACCGGCGTGAAGGTGGCCACCTCCTCGCCCGCGGCCGCGCCGGCAAGACAAGCCACGTGCAGACCCGGCACAATCCCCGGCAGCCATACCAGCCAATCCGCCGCGATGCGCCAGCCATACCGACTCCAGGCCCAGGCCGCCACCGCCTCGGCCGCCGCCGCCGGCGCGGTGGTGTACCCATAGACGCCGTGATCGACGCACGACTGCAGGGCCCGACGCACACACAGCGGCGAGGCGAAATCCATGTCCGCCACCCACATCGGCAGAATATCGCGGCTGGCATAGCGACCCCACTTCAGGCTGTCGGTGCCGCGCCGTTCAATCGGCCGGTCAAAATCAAAGGTGTCATCCATGACTCGTTCCTCGGGTGGAGGCGGGGTCGCCGTTGCGCAGCGGAGTTATAGTCCGACCGGCATCCCCCGGTCAACGTCCGGCGCAGGTCACAACATGGAACGGGAAACTCCGGGGTTGAACCTCACCGCGCAGACGCTACAGTCTTCAGGCTTCAGCCTATCAACCTGCATCCTGCAGCCCCTCAGAAAATGAAATTCGTCGCACCTACGGAACCAGCGGGGGAGGCT
>CAZTAJ010000079.1:17130-19577 GCA_964611575.1 uncultured Verrucomicrobiota bacterium | reverse complement strand
GAATGTGCTTTACTGTTACGATGTGGCGGCCGACACCCAATAGAGTTGGGCGAGTTTCGAACCGACAGGAAGGATACCGATTCCGACGCCGACACCGATGAGGAATGAACAACGAGAAACAATTCGTTTGGCGGGAGCACATATGGGAAGGATGAAGATAGGAATTATGGCTGGCCTGATTGTCGCACAAAGTTCCCTTTGTCTTGCGGCAGACTACACTCTCCCTTTCTCTGGTCGGTGGTTTGTCATGCAGGGCGGGGACACCTTGAACGTCAATGATCACATGAGTGTCCAAGGGCAATGGTATGGCCTGGACTTTGTGAAGGTGGGTGGGGCCGGTCAGCGTGCGTTGTTCAAATCGACAGGAACGACAACGGACGATTTCTTCTCCTGGGGCGCATCTGTCTTGTCGCCTGTCAGTGGCGTTGTCGAAGTTGTCGTCGCCGATTTGCCGGACAATCCCATCGGCAAGAAGGACGCAGCCCGCCCGGCGGGTAATCATGTCGTAATCCGAGCCGCTCCGGACACCTACGTGTTTCTGGCGCACTTCCAGAAAGACACAATCCGGGTGAAGGTCGGCGATCAGGTCACACAGGGACAAGAGATGGGCAAATGCGGCAATTCGGGGAATAGCGACTATCCTCACATTCATATGCACGTCCAAGACACGGCCACGCTGAACAAAGGACGCGGACAGAACGTTGTCTTCAGAGGCATCAATCTTTGCTTGAGCGGTAAGGAGTTCAGCAATGTGAACTGGCCGTTGATTCGAGGATTGTTCGTGCAGTCAAACAACGATGCCGAACCAACTTCTGCTGGCGAGGTCCGAAAGGCCGCGCCAGAGAAGTGATGTTGGCCAAGGGATGATCAAACCCACCAAAAACGGCCCGGCAAACATTTCTGAATCCAAAGCGTCATCCCTTGGAGTCTAACTTGTGACAGTCAATACTCAACAAGGAGCCAGAGATGTTAAATATAGATAGCCATGTAGTGGAGTCGGGTTTGCTTTTCGTTATGATCGCTTTCATTGTCGGAGTGGTGCTGTACTTCAGATACCGGCGAGCGCAGTTGCTTCATACGACACTGGCGAAAATGATCGAGAAAGACGTCCCGATTCCGACGGAGTTGTTTGATGCGCCACGACGGAAACGATCCGACCTGCGGCGCGGGGCCTTCTGGTTGGCGCTGGGCGTCGGGGTGCTGGTGTACCTGAAGTTCATCGGAAACGGGCAATGGATTGGAGGCTTGATTCCCCTCCTGATCGGCGTTGCGTACCTCGTGGTCTGGCGCATCGAACAGGGCAAGCCACAGGCATAAAGGATTCGGCGTGGATGTTTCTGACGAGGATTTGCTCTCGCGAGTCGTGCTGGCCGATGATCACCATGCCTTCGAGACACTGGTGCGGCGGCATCAGTCTGCGGTGCGCGGCTTCCTGCGGCGAATGGCCGGCGGCAACGAGGTGTTTGCCGACGAGGTTGCACAGGAGGTCTTCCTGCGCGCCTATCGCGGTTTGCGCGGCTTCCATGGGAACGCAAAGTTTCAAACTTGGCTCTTTCGGATCGCCTACAACGCTTACCAGAGCGCCATACGGGGGAGACGGAACCATGACAACATCGTTGACCATGAGGAGCATCTCGCGCAACCGGATGACATCCGGAGCTTTGATCTTCGTCAAGATGTCGAATCGGCCCTGGCCCGGCTATCGGAGCGGGAACGGGTGGCAATCGCCATGTGTTACACGGCGGGTTTCACACATGAGGAAGCGGCGGAGACTCTTGGGTGGCCGCTTGGAACAGTGAAGACGGAAATCCTCCGGGGCAAGGAGAAACTCCGGTGCCTGTTGGCGCCGTGGAACGAGAAAGGAGCCCTGCAATGAAAACTCCAGAACCGAAGGACTGGGTGGACGATCTTCTGGTCGGCACGTCGCCGGTCGTAAAAGACGACGGGTTCACAGCCCGCAAAGACGACGGGTTCACAGCCCGCACGATGGCCAACTTGCCACGAGGTCGGAGAGTGCCTTTGTGGGTGCGCCCGGTTGTGTTGACTGGCTTGCCCGCTCTATTGGCGGCCATGCTATTCGTGAACTTTGGCGGGCAGTGTCTTCCCGCAATGGGTACGGACCTGCTACACTGGGAGCAGGCTTTGTGCGCTTGTCCCATGGTTGTGCTGATTGCAGTCTGTAGCCTGTTCGCCGTCAGTTTCACGGAAGCTGTTGCCGAAGCGTAGAAACAAAGAGGCTTCCAACAACCGCAGTCAGGGTACGCTGCGCGCCCCTGCTGCGGGCGTTAGGGAGCGGAGATGAACGGACTCATACTCAGGATATCAACGGTTCTCCTCATGGCGGGATCGGTGGGCGCGACCGACAGGTACTATGCTGACTTGAAGGCCCAAAGCCCAAACGGGAAGTACGTAGCGGAAGCAAAGTCCCCATCCAACCAAAGCGGAGA
>CAZTAJ010000079.1:0-17120 GCA_964611575.1 uncultured Verrucomicrobiota bacterium | reverse complement strand
AGAAACAAAGAGGCTTCCAACCAAGCCTCGTATGCGACTTCGGAACCCGCGCCGGGCGCGGGTTCCGAAGCGCATCAAGGCTGGCGTTCGAGCCTCCCCACCGGTAAAGGAGCATTTAGTACGGTGGGGGGCGGATTCCATCTCTGCGAGTGGCCTCAACCAAGCAGTGGACCGCATGATCCTTTTGGCGCGCCGATGTTTCAACCTTCTTCCGGAATCGGGTAGAACAGCGTCCCGTTGACCTTGCTGATGACGTCGACCATATAGATCATCACCTGGCGATCGATCCCCGGCGCCTTTGTGGCCCGTGATCCGGCGACGTTGAGAACGCAATCCTTGGGTGGTACACGGCCGGCATCGTTGGGGTGTTGGCCGGCGAGCCAATCCACGATGTCCTGGATGGCCTTCTTGCGGGTACAGGACTCGAGATCGACGTGGAGCCAGGGCCGGACGTGCTTCTCCGCGAGTTCGGCGGTGCGGAGTGATCCACCTGTCAGTCCCTCGTTCGCGAAACACAGGCGCAGGTGGATGGATGGAGTCCGATGCAAGGGCATAGAGTGATGGACGCGGAGATCGCCGGGAGTCTGGACCAAGAACGGGAAGGCCAAAGATACGGAACCAACGGGCAACGTCCCTGAACAACGCCACACGTAGTTGGACGCGTTGTAAGGTATGTTGTAAATCCGAAGACTGATTTGTCGTAAGTGCTTCTATATCAAGATGGTGGAGGCGGGGGGAATCGAACCCCCGTCCGTGAAAGAGTCACCGTAGCTTCTACGCGCGTAGCCGGTCATTAAATCTCGTCGAATCGACTGCCGATCGGCAGGCCATCGATCCAACCAGCGTCCACGTTTGGTTTCGCCCCAAAGCCCGGTCACCCAACCTTGGGACTATCCTGCTCACGTCGCCTCGGTTCGCTTAGCAGGTGTCAGCGTCGAGACGTCGCAGCACTTAAGCCGCGAGAGCCAGTTCAGTATTGGCTTTTGTGTTGTTTGCCGGACGTTTAACGAGGCCAACCGGCATCCTCGGCGCGCCACCACGGCTGCAACCAGCACGTCGAAACCAATCGCCCCCGTGTGACAGGTTCCATAGTACCACCCCCACCCCACCCCCACAAGGCCAATACCGCCACTTCCCGCTTGTCGGTGACCGTCCCGATCACCTACCTTGACCCCACCATGATCCCGAAATTGCTGATTTTCGACCTCGACGGTACCTTGATCGACTCGCGGGCCGACCTCGCCACCGCCGTCAACCTGATGCGCGCCCACTATCACCTCGGCCCCCTGCCCCTCGACACCATCACGGCCTTCGTCGGCAACGGCGTGGGCATGCTGGTCAGCCGGGCGCTGACCGGCACCGATATCCCCGCCGAGGAAGCCATGCGCATCATGAAACCCCTCTACCGCGCGCACATGCTCGACGAAACCGTTCTCTATCCCGGCGTAGTCGAAGGACTGCATCAATTGCGGGAGGCCGGACACACCCTCGCCATCGCGACCAACAAGCCCGTGGATGCGTGTGAGACCATTCTCGCGCACTTTCACATCCGCCCGTTCTTCCGCCAAGTGTTTGGCGGGGGCAGCACCCCCAACCTGAAACCCCATCCCGAGATGATCGACAAAATCATGGCCGCCACCGGATTCCAGTCTGAAGCCACCTGGGTGATCGGGGATAACTACACGGACCTGGAATGCGCCCGCCGGGCCGGCGCCTCCAGTGTGTTCTGCGCTTTCGGTTTCGGCGTTCGCCACCAGGAGGAACCCACCGTCACCGTGCAATCATTCACGGATCTTGCCTGTCTGTTTGCGGATTGACGTCACCCGGCGGGAAATGTCACGCCTCGCGCCGGGTCAGCGCGCGGGCGACGCCGCACGCAGGACGGCGTCGACGGGCTCGGCCGTGTCGATGAACAGGCCGTAGAGGCTGCTTTCCTCGGGCTTGGCGTCGTTGCGCTTCCCGGTGACGAGGGTCTGGTTGTTGGTTCGGCTCGCGCCGTAGAGGTCGTTGGCGCCGCCGGCGTCGAGGAACACGGACCAGCTCATGCAGCCCGTCCGGTCATAATGATAGGCGTTGGCCGCCGACTGCCCCGGGTCGGGGCCGCGGTACTGGTCGGCGCCCTGGAGATCCACAAGCCAGGCGATCCCTTGCATGGCCGCGCTGCCCTGGGACAGCCCGTTGGCGATATAGGTGTCGTCGCCCCGCAGGTCCAGAAGCAACCCGCCGGCGATATCCCAGGCGCTGCCCTGGTCCGCGGCGCACATGGCCCAGTAGGTGTCGTTGCCCCCATGGTCCATGAGCACGCCGGCGCCCTGGTGGCAACCAAACCCCTGGGCATACCGATTGCCATAATAGAGGTCGTTGCCGTTCCGGTCATCCAGGATGCCCAGGCCCCAGAAGTAGGCCCCGCCCTGGCTGAATTCGCCGGCCTCGTAACGGTCACTACCGCCGCCATCCTCGAGGATGCCCACGCCGCCGGTGTCGAAACCGCGGACGCCGAATCCGACGCCCTGACTGAGTCCGTAGTACACGGCCGGGGTCTCGTAGGCCGACGGGGTCGGGCCGTTGGCACGATAGAGGTCGTTGCCACCCTGGTCGTAGAGCAACCCAAAGCCGCGTGGCCCGCCGATACCCTGACTGGCGGCATCGGTCCAGTAAACGTCGTTGCCGCCCCCGAGGTCAATCAGGCCCCCCGCGCCGTAGAAGGCGGCACCGTCAGACCACATCCCGCCCCGGTATTCGTCGTTCCCGGCGAGGTCCATGAGCATGGCGACGCCCGCCAAGGCGCTGGCGCAGGCGCGCAGCCCGCCGGTGTACCGATCATTGCCCGCGCGATCCACAAGCAACGCCAGACCCAGGCAGGCCGAGGCAGGCCCGCCGGCACCCTCGGCCTGGTAGACGTCGTCGCCGCTGAAGTCGTTGATCGCCTGCACGGCCGGTCGTTCGCCGTCGGGCCAGAAATACGTGTCCGGGCCGCCGGCATCGAACACGACGGCGAGGCGGGACATATCGTAGACGTTCGTGCCGGGGCCCCCGTACACGAGCCAGCGTCCCCGGTCGTTCAGCACCGCGAGCACGCTGCCCGTCACCGCGCCGCGCAGGGCGCGGGGCAACGAAACGGCGGCGGCGTTGGTCGCGGGGATAGCGGGTTGCCCCGTGAGTGCGGTCAGCGCGGCCGCCCCCTGGAGCATGGCATCGAAGTCCATCTGCAGGCTCGCGCGGAGGCAGCGGCAGAAACGACGCGCCTCCTGGTCGAAAGGATCCAGTGTGCCCTGGTACCGGCCGATGACCCCAGGGAGGTCGCGCCGGACGTCCGGGGGCACGGCGACGAGGGCCGCGTCCAGCCGCTGCTGCGCCTCGCGGAGGATCTGGGCGGCCGCCGCGAGGGCGGCCCGGGGCTGGGCCAGCGCGATGGGATCGGGCAGCGTGGGCGTTGCGGCGTCGAGATTGAGCGCCGCCACGGTGAGGAAGGCGGCGGGCTGACGGCTGATGTCCGGCAGCGACGCGATCACATGCTGGGTGAGGCTGGGCAACCGCGCCGGGTGCTCGAAGGCATAGCTCACGCGGCTGAGGGCATTGCCGCCCCCGACCTCACGCCGCGTTTCGGCGAGAAGTGCGATCAGTTTGTCGACCGGCTCGCGCAATCCCGCGGCGTCGACCGCGTCCATGATGCGCGTCTCGACGGCGCAGACCGTATTGGACAAGGCGGCGAGCGCGGCAGGGCCGGGGGCCTCGCGCGCGATGGAAGGTTCGTCCAGGGGACCGGTCCAATCCGAGCGACGGGCAAGCACGCACCGGACCGTCTCCACGCGCTGGGTCGCCGCGGTGCGCGGCACCGCCGAATCCGGGGCTCCGACGGCGCGGCCGACCTCGAGCCGCAGTTCGTCCCCGGGCTTGGCGGACTCGATCAGTTTCGCGAACGCGGCGACCGACGCCGGTTTGCCATTCACCGACCGCAGCGAGTCGCCGCGGTTCACATACGGCGATGCAAAGCCGGTGCCGGCCAGAGGCCCTGGGAAGACCCAGGACACCAGTGTCTGGCCGCTGGCCGTGTCGTCGCGCAATTTCAAGCCAGCGTAGGCGCGCGCGGCGGAGGCATTCGTGGGCGAAGCGGCTTGAGGGGGCTCGGCAGGCCCAGTGGGCGCGGACAGGTGCCGGCATGCGGCCGTGGCGAGCGCCAGTCCCGAGGCAACCAGCACGGCCGCGCAGAAACGCACGCCCCGCATTCGGACTTGGGTTTTCAGCATGTCCCGTAGCCTGCCGACACGCCGCGACGCGGTCAAGGCCCGACTTTGCGGGACAAATCCCGTCACGCGTGGTTGAAGGAAAGGAAGGATGGCCCGCCATTCGTAGCGCAAGGCCCTCGTGGTGCGAGGGACGCCGTGCGAAGGATTGGTGCTCGGGGGGGGAGTTGAACCCCCACGGCCTTGCGGCCACTAGCCCCTCAAACTAGAGTGTCTGCCATTCCACCACCCGAGCAGGAAAAAAGGCGCGCATAATCTATCCTCTCGACCCGGCCGGCGCAAGCAGCGAATCGGGACCGTTCAGGAGTCAGAATCCAGAAGTCAGGAGTCAGAAGTCAGAATGATGTGAAGCTGGAACTCAGGGACTCAGGAAAAAGCGTACAAACTGACAGGAAAGACTCAAAGGGGCCGAGGCATGGCCATGACTCGGTGTCCGGCCACAGTACCGCCGATGATTTGGACGGGCATGGAACATTCCCAACCTCTCCTGAGTTCCTGAGTTCCAGATTGACCCCGACGCTATTCCCGGAGGCGTTCTGAATTCTGGATGCTGTCTCCTGAATTCTGTTCATTGCCTTCAGCCTATTTTCTCACCATCACACGGCCCACGAATTGGTCACGGTTGACCGCGCCGAACATCCGGCTGTCGTCACTGGCCAGCCGGTTGTCGCCGAGGACGAAATAACAATTGTCGGCAATGCGATAAGACCGATCGCGCATGGCCCTGGCTAACGTGGGGACCCCTGCCGGCAAGTACGCCTCCGCCAAGGCGCGCCCGTTGACCCAGACCCGGCCGTGATGGATCTTCACCATGTCCCCCGGTTGGGCGATCACGCGCTTCACCACCCACTCGTCGTCGTTCGGCAACTGCAAGGCCGCCACCTCGCCCAGTCGTGGATCACGCAGGCGATAGACGGCACGATTGACGATGAAACGGTCGCCGTCCGAAAGATTCGGCGACATGCTCTGGCCGACCACTTCCCCCATGCCAATCACGAACCGGCTGCACGCGAGATAACTCAGGACCGACCCAACCAGCATGGCCGCCAGAATGCGCGTCCGCTTCTCCCGCGGCACCTGACGGTAATCGAAAAGTCTTCGCATGGTGTCATGTCCAGATCCGCGGAATGGTTCGGGATGGAAAATACAGAATTCAGGAGTCAGAAGTCAGAATAAGTCCAGGAGCCCTTCTTTGCTCTCTCTGCCGACATTCTACCCGATTACGTATCCCGAAACTGACGGGGTTTCGAATTCAGAGCCATAGGCTCATTCTGACTTCTGAATTCTGGCTTCTGACTTCTCGGTGCCGTTCCCTCTCTTACGGGAACTTGCGCTTCGCCCGGTTCTTGAGCCACATCCCAATCCCGGCCAGGATTGCCAACCCTAGCGCCCCGAGTGCCACGCCGCCGGCCCAACGCGGCCCGGCGCCGCCATGTTCCATCGATGGTTCCATGGCCGCCTCTGAAGAAGCATTGTTCATGCCGGAGTTGGTGACCACCGCAACCGGCGGAGGCAGCGGGGGCAGATCGATGAACCCCTTGGCGATCAGTTCCTTCGCCTTGGTATCACGCCCACTGGCGGTCGGACTGCCCAGGACCACGCAGATCAGCCGGCGACCGCCGCGTTTCACCGTGGCCACGATGGAAAAGCCGCCGGCCTTGAAGTAGCCGGTCTTGAAACCGTCGCATCCCTCGACCTCCGCCAGCAGGTGATTGTGCGTGCGCATGATGAACTTGCCGTCGCGGAAACCGCGTTCGCGCGTGGACGTATACCGCAGCACGTCCGGATGTTTCAGCAATTCGTGGGCCAGCAGCGCCAGGTCGCGCGCAGTCGAGATATCGGGGGTTGAGCCCGCCGCGGGCGGCAGACCGTGGCAGGAATAGAAATGCGTGTTGGTCATGCCCAGTTCCGTCGACTTCCCGTTCATGAGTTCAACGAACCCGGCCGTCGACCCGCCCACATGCAGGGCCAGGGCGGTGGCCACATCATTGGCCGACTGGATCATGAGCGCGTACAGGAGATCGTCGATGCTGAAAACCTCCTTCTCGGCGAGATAGACCTGGGAGCCGCCGACCTTCGACGCCTCGGCGGTCACCGTCACCCGGTTGCTGATGCCCAACTGGCCGGCCTCCAGGCGCTCCTGGATCAGCAACAGGTCCATCAGTTTGATCACGCTGGCCGGATAGGCGGGCTCATCGGCGCCGTTCTCGAAAAGCACCGCACCGGTGTCTGCATCCACGACAATGGCCCCCTGGTAGGGATCCTTGGAGCGCGTGGGGATCGCCGCGCGGCCGCTGGCGGGCCGTGCCGACGCGCCGGGCTTGGCGGCCACCAAGGCAGGCGCAAGTCCCCTCGCCGCCGTCTTCCGCGTCGACTGCGCCTCCGCGCCACTCATCAACCCCAGCACCACTCCAACGGCAATCCAGCGTAACAGGCTCGAACGGGTCATCGCACACTCCTCGGGTTTCGGAAAAACCGTTGAACTGTAATTGATGCCCCCCTCCTTGTCATCAGGGAAGAACGGATCCCGTTGACGTCAACCGCGCTCGATGCAGAATACGTAGTCCCCCGAACCCACGACCACTTTCAGACAACCGTCTTCGAAACCGAGCACCTCGACGCCCGGCGCCCGGCGGAGCAGGCGTCCGCTCTCGGTCACCTGTTTCTCCACTCGGGCGGGCAGGTACACGGTGGCGCGCGTATTGGCGGGAACTTGAACGGCAACCGTCACACGTTTGGCGTTCCGCTCCCACCGACACCGGATGCGACCCCGGATCGAGTCATAATGCCCCTCGGCCCATTTCACCGCAGAGGTCGCCTCGGCCGGGATGCGGGGCCGGATGACAACATGCTCGAACCCCGGCCGGGCGGGATCCTCATTGATCCCGACGATGGCCCGCATCATCCACTCCCCAACCGCGCCGATGGCGTAGTGATTAAAGGAGTTCATGCCGGGATTCTGGAAGCCGCGGCCCTCGACCCAGCCGTCCCAGCGCTCCCACACCGTCGTGCCGCCGTGGTCCACCATGTACAGCCAGGACGGGATCTCCCGATTCGTCATCAGTTTCCAGGCCACATCGTCCCGCCCGAACCGTGACAGCGCCAGCATAAGCCGCACGGTGCTCTGGATGCCGGTGGAAATCCGCCCGCGGTAAGCCTGCACGGCCTGCACCATCTTCTCCGTGGCAAGCGGCCGCAGCTTTTCAGGCAGCAAATCGAACGCCAGCGCCAGCGCGTAACCGGCCTGCGTATCGCCTTCGATCCGCCCGTCCGCGCCCACAAAAGCGGCCACAAAGGCCTTCTTGATGCCCGCCAGCAACTGCCCATATCGCCGGGCTTCGGCCTTCCGGCCCAGTACCCCCGCCATTCGGGCCAGCAGGTCTGTGGAATGCGCGAAGAACGCGGTGGCATACACCCCGCGCGGCACTTCGCCGCTACTCCGCGGGTAGTTCTCCAGAATCAGCGTGTTGCCGTTGAGCCAGTCGCCGTACTCGAGCGTGCAACTCCGCCGGTTCTTCCAGATCAGATCGGGATTGTGCCGGCGGATGAAGTCCACCCACCGTTTGGCCGCCGGGAATTGCTCGCTCAGCGCCCGGGTGTCACCATAGCTGGTGTACAGCCGCCATGGAACGACCACGCCCACATCGCCCCAGCCGGGGTTTCCCGAGAATATGACGCGGCTGTCATACGGGTTCGGCGCGAAATCCGGGAAACGGCCGTCCGGCGCCTGGTCATCGCGGAGATCCTGACTCCACTTGGTAAAGAAAGCGGCCATGTCCATGTTGAATATGGCGGTCTGGGAGTAGACTTGGGCGTCACCCGTCCACCCCAGCCGCTCGTCGCGCTGGGGACAATCGGTCGGCACGCTGTGCATGTTGCCCCGCTGCGTCCAGACGATGTTATTGAACAACTTACTGAGCGACGGATCGGAACAGACGAAGCCGCTGGCCAGGGGCGAGTCGGAGTGCACGACGCAGCCGGTCACGTCAGCCATCGCCGGCCGCGCCGACAATCCGCTGATCTCGACATAGCGGAAGCCGTGATAGGTAAACCGGGGCTCGAAGGTTTCCTTCCCGTGTCCCGCCGCCGTGTACCGGTCGATCTGAGATTCCTTGTTCCATTCGCTCAGCCGAAGATTGTCCCGATAGATGGTCCCATCCGGGTTCAGCATTTCCGCATGACGCAACGTCACGGTTGTGCCTCGCCGCGCCGCCGTCTTCAAACGGCACCAGCCCACCATGTTCTGGCCGAAGTCCACGACGAATACGCCGGGGCTGGTTGTCGTGATGGCCACAGGCCGAAGTTCGCGGGTCACCCGAATCGGTTCATTCATCTGGGCCACCAGAGCGGGGCCCGCGGCGCGCCGGACCTTCGCGCGTTGCCAGGCACCGGCGGCGAAACCCGGGGAATCCCACCCGGACAATGCCTGCCGGGCATCGTGAGTTTCTCCGCTCAGCAGTCCAGCGCTACGAATCGGCCCCTTCAAGGTGCAACGCCAACTCCCGTCGGTGACGACCCGCTCGACCGTCCCATCTTCCAGTTCCAGATGCAGTTGCAACCGAAAGGCAGGCTTCGTGCCATAGAGGATCTTGATGTGCGGACACATGTTCTGAAGTCCCAACCGCCCGGCATACCAGCCGTCCGCCAGGATGGCGCCCAGCACATTGGCGCCCGACTTGATCTGTGCCGTGACGTCGAAGGTCTGATACTGGACACGCTTGTGATAATCTGTCCATTCCGGCGCAAGAACCCGATCCCCCACCTTGGCGCCGTTGAGGCGCAGTTCATAGAGCCCGAGAGCGCTCACAAACACCGTGGCCCGGCGCACGGGTCCGGTCGGCGCAAACTCGCGTCGTAGCAGAGGCGATGGCGCAGGCTGGTACGGCTCACGGGCGCCAGGCGCCTCGATCCACTCCGCCTGCCAGTCGCGCTTCTTGAGCAACCCCATGGACCAGGAGGCGGTTTTGCTCCACTCGGATACCCGGTTCTTCTCGTCCCAAACCTGCACCCGCCAGTGGCAATGCTGCCCGGACGTCAGCGCCGGACCGGCATAGGCGATCTGGTTCATGGCGGCGGAGCGAACCTTGCCGGTGTCCCAGATCGCTCGCACCGCCCGCTGGCGACCCGATGGATCGGAGGCGGAAGAACCGGCCGGGACGGCCGGCTCCAGCGCCTCTGCCGATTGCGCCACGGAAATCCGGTACGCGGTCTGTCGAACGTCCCGGCGGGCGGCATCCGCGACATCCAGCGTCCAACTCAAACGCGGGCGCGTCACATCAATGCCAAGCGGATTCGTCAAATACTCACAGCGCAAACCAACAGGTCGAATCGTCATGCAAGTTCCTTTCATCGTCCGCTAACGGCCCACCCCGCTGCAGGCCCCCTTTCGAACCCGGCGCCGCCGGCTCCAACCCCTATACGCGCTTCACCAGGCTCTCGACCGGCGCAGTGAACAGACCATCCGCCTCACCCGCCACCGACAATCGCTGCGTCGCGTCATCCCACTGCAACGCGACGCGCCCGTACTCCCCGCGTTCGTAGGCATAAGTGAGTCCATCATCCCGATAGAGAGGGAATTGCCCATCCGCGCCGGGGTACACACGAATCTCACTCACCCGTTGCGCATCGCCGGTGTCCCGAACCTCTTCACCCAGCGGCAGGATTGAACCCGCCCGCACAAACAGCGGCAGGATGTCGATCGGCGCGGCCGCCGTGATGGTTTGCCCGCCGACATAGCGCCGGTCCGTCCAGAAGTCGTACCAGTCGGCGCCCGACGGGAGATAAACCTCACGACAGGTGGCCCCCTGCTCCACCACCGGCGCGACCAGGAACGCCGGACCGAACAGGTACTGGCCGGGCAGGTTCCATGCGGCCGGGTCGGCGGGGAAATCAAAGAAGACCGGCCGCATCATGGGGAGCCCTGTCAGCCAGGTCTCGAAGGCCAAGTTATTCAGATACGGCATCAGCCGATAGCGCAACCGCAGGAATTTGGCCAGGATCCGTTCCGCTTCCGGGCCGTACGACCAGATCTCGTTCGCCGGCCGCGTACCATGCGCGCGGAAGGTGGGACAGAATGCGCCGTACTGGAACCAGCGCACATACAGCTCGACGTAATCGTCATATGCACCCACCACCGCTCGCGCCGGCTCCGGATCGAGCAAGGGTGGCTTCGCCGGCTTCGGCGGGTTCTTCGGCAGCCCCTGCCAGCCGCCGATGTCGCTGGACCAGTACGGCATCAGGGACACCGCGGCCTGCTGGCCGGTGGGCACCTGGCGGCGCAGCACATCCCAGGTCGGATCGATGTCCGACGACCAGAACGTCGTCCCATGCCGGTGGGCGCCGAGATACGCCGCGCGCGACAGGATCAGGCAGCGATCGGACCGGTCACGGCGATGCCCCTCGTAGACGGCCTGGGTATGGAGCAGCGGATAGAGATTATGCAGGCGGGCGCCCGTGCCGGCATGGAAATAGAACGGATGCGGGCAGACATCCGGCTCATCCTCATCCAGCCACCAGCAACAGAAGCCCTTGGCGGCATAACTGTCCCGGATCTGATCCCAGTACCAGGCCCGGGTCTCCGGCTGCGTGGGGTCGATCACCGCGCCCCGCTGGTCGTCGGGCACCCCGTTCACCGTTTGGCCGAACGCATTCTTCATCAGCCAGCCGCGCTCATCCAGGTACGGATAGTGACGGCTTTCCGCCATGAAACGGGGCCAGCAGGAGATCATCACCCGGAAACCGAGTTCGCCCAGCCGCCGGTTCATGGCAGCGGGATCGGGCCAAAACGCCGGGTCCAGGTCGAGATCGCCCAGCGTCTTCCAGTGGAACCAGTCGACCACGAGAATGTCGCCGGGATAACCCTTCGCCCGGTGCGTCTCGGCAACCTGGAGGAGTTCGGACTGCGAGGCGTAGCGTTGCTTGCACTGCCAGTAGCCCAGCGCGGCGCGCGGCGGCAGCGGCGCGGGGCCGAGCAGATCCCGCAGGCGCGCGTAGATCGTGCGAATCTCCGGTCCGTGGACAATGAAGAAACTCACCGCCTCGCCGACCTCGGACTGCCAGCGGGTGATCCCGTCCAACCCACAGGTGCAGGTCGTCCGCGACGGGTTGTCCCAGACCACCGCATATCCACCGCTGCTCAATAACAGCGGCACCCCGATGCTCTCCCCCTCGCCGGCCTCGCCGTGGTAACTGTGCCAGACACGTATCGTGCGGCCCGCATGGTCGAGATGCCCCTGCTGGTGCTGGCCCAGACCATAGAAATGCTCCCCGACCGGAGACGCAAAACTGGCGCCGACGTGATGGGTACGTTCGCCGCTGACCACGGCCGGTGCGAGCTGATACCAGCGGGTCTGCAGCACCTGGCGAGCGGCGGCATCGCGCAACGTCAGGTTGCCAGAAAACCGGTCCACAGCAATCGCCAATTCGCCGTCGCCCACCTGCCAACCGTTCGCCTGCTCGACGACTGTGAGGGCCGGGCCTTTCTCCGGCGTGGCCGCAATTCCCCATCGTGGCGCGGCCGGCTCTGTGACGCCTGTCCAGAAGAAGACATGCGTTAATCCCGGCCCATAAGCCGTGAGGCGCAGGGATCCGACGCCGCATGCGAAATCGTGCGCATTTGTACTTTGTTCCGGCTTTGCCATACCCAAATCTCCCATCGTGATCCAATCCTATTGTGAGACTACACCTGGGAGGGCGCGCATGTTGCGCGCCGCGGACGGCGACACGCCGTCCCTCCCAAAAGATGCCCTGACGTCTGTTCGGGGCACTATTGAACTTTGCAGACGCAAGTTACTGACGAAACGACAGGTAGGGCCGGCTTTATGCCGGCCAAGGGTGGCCGGGATGAACCCGGCCCTACCCCGCACATCATTACGCATTTATGCAAACCCCAGTACACACTCTCACCACCCGCGCACAGCCCTTCGGCACGCGTACTTCAAGCATGCCGGGTTTCGCATGCCACTCGCAACTCCCGTCGCGCCCGACCGGATACAGGATGTCGACCCTGAGCGGCTGCCCGCGAAATTGCGGCAACGGAAGATCGACCGAGCCCTTGTCGCCCCCCAGATGCCATACCGAGAGATACGTGGCGGCCCCGCCGGTCATGCCGAGAGCCATCCAGTCCGCCGGATAAACCGGCATCCCCAGCGGCCAGAACGGCACACTACGGCAAAGGTCATCCCGCAAGGTCTTGTAGGCCGCAATTCCTTCCGCCACCAGCGCGCGACGGGGAGCAGACAGTTCCGCGAGATGCCCGCTCAGGAACACCCGCAGCAGCATGGCGTTGACCAGGTTGACCACCACTGCCTCATCATCGTCACCCCGCAAGGGATATGCCCAGGCCCCGCACTGCTCCGGCGTGACCGCCGAGCCAATCGCCGCCGCAATGTGGGCCGTCTTCTGATAGTCGGTCTGGTCGCTGATGGACTGCAGGCTATGGCGGCTGAGCAGATCATAGGTCATGCGCATACCGCCGCTGCCGCAGTTTTCGATCACCAGGTCCGGATAGCGCTCGAAGACACGATCCAGCCAGCCGAGATAGGCCCGGTTGTGCCCGAGCAGTCCATCCCCGAAACTGTCGGCCTTAAGCTCCGTGCCCAGCCCAGCGCTGGTGTTGTAGTCCATCTTGATGTAACCGACGCCATAGTCGCCGACCAGCCGGTCCACGACGGCATCAGCGAAACGCAGCACGTCGGGGTTGCGGAAGTCGAGATGGTAGCGCCCGCGCGTTTCCACCCGGCGGCCATGTCGGACAAAGAACCAGTCATCGGGCAGCGTCCCGGCCAGGGGGCATTTGACGCCCATCACTTCGAGCTCCAGCCACAACCCGGGGATCATCCCGTGCTCCCGGATCGCCGCGAGCGGTTCCTGGATCCCGTTGGGATAGCGCCCGGGAGCGGGTAGCCACTCCCCGACCCCGTCGAACCAGCTCCCTTCGGCATACCAGCCGCAGTCGATGCAGAACACCTCGCAACCGACCTCCGCCGCCACCGGGATCAAGGGACGGAGATTATCCATCGACGGCTTGCCCCAGAGGCAGAAGTAGTCGTTGAAAACCACCGGTAACTTCTCGTTATCCCAACTCGGTCGCCTGATCTTCCGGCGGTAGCGGGTCAGTGCCTGGATCGCGGAGTCGAAGTCGCCGTTCACGATGCCGACGGCAGCGGTCACCGAGACGAACCGTTCGCCGGGGGAGAGTTGCTTGAACCAGTGATTCTCGTTCTCGGTCGGGCCGCTCAGGCGGAGGCAGACATCGTAACCGAAGGTTCCCAATTCCCAGTGCCAGGAGCCACTGTGCTCGACCTGCCAGGCCAGCGCCGTTCCGCGCGCCGCATCCGTGATAACGGCCAGCGGCAGAACGCCATTGCTGGGCCAGGTGCCCGTATGTTCAAAACTGATGCGGGGAGTGGACTCGCACATGGGCGCCCAGCCGAGGTCGAAGAGGCTGTGGTCCTTCCAGCGCGTCTCGTTGCCCCAACTGTTGTGCGGAATCCACAGGCGGATTGACCGGGCAAACTCCTTGTCCGTGCTTCGCGCCAGCCCCGTGAGCGCGAACGAAGAGACGTACGTGAGATCCAGCGGCGTGTCTCCACGGTTGATCACCTCGGTCCAGGCACGAACCACCGGCACGGCGTCATGGAACTGCAGGTGGCTGATCACCTCCAACCCCTCGCCCGCCTGGACAACCTCCACCTTGCGCCCTGCCGCCGTTCGCACGTCCCGGTGGCTCTGGTAGCGCAGGCCGGCGCCCGGATGACATCCGATGTAATGCGCGCCGGCCGGGCTGGCGCCGCTCTGAATGCCCGTTGCCCGCAGTTCCACCAGCGGGAAGCAGTGACGGAGATTCTCGGGCGCATCCAGCGGCGCGTCTTTCGGCGCGAACTGCAGCAGCCGCACCGGCCCGTCCGACGGAGTCTGCAGCACCAACCGCAGTCCGCTTTCTTCAATACAAAGGGAGTTGGGCAGTTCCAGCATGCGTCTTGTCCATTTCGCCGCTTCGCGGCCTTGCGGAAGTTACGGTTGGCGAGACTTGCCCGGGATCGGTTGTCCCGCGGCATCAAGATACGCATCCTGCACCGCGCGGATTGTCGGTGCCAGCTCTCCGAGTTTGTAGTCCGAAATCATCGGCGACAGGCCGTTGCGATAGAAGAAATCCGTTGCGGTTTCAAACCCCTCGGGGATCTTCCCGTGAACATCGTAGACGCGTGTAATGACCGGCACGCGGCCGAGCATCCAATTGACGATACGCATGAATTGGAGACCCGTGCGGAGGTGATAGCCGTCCTCGGTCGCCCAGTCGGCGCTGCCCTTGGCGTAGAAGTCGGTCTCGGAATAGAAGGCCGAGTAGACGGCCATGACGTCGCAGGCGTGCTCGGTGTAGGTCTTGATCTTTGGCCCCATCTTCCCGCGCAGGAATCGCATCGTCTTCACATCCTCGAAGCTGCTGCCGAAACTGTCGAGATAGTACAGCGTACATCCCTTCTCGATCATATGGTGGAAGCGATTCCAGAGCATGGTCATGTGTGCCGAGTCATCCGGGTTGATGTCGATCGTCAAGTCACGGCGCCAGTCCGCGCGCGCGTGCAGGTCGCGCGGTCGCGTGGTGACGCCCAACTCGAGACCCGCCTCCCGGAAGCGGGCGGAGAGCGTCGGCCAGTTGGTTTCGACCTCCGGCGGCAGCACGTCGAAGTCGGAGCGGTACATCTCCCCGCGCGGTTCCTGCCCCCCCTGTCCCCAAATGATGACGCCCTGCCCGTTGGCCTCCCGGAGTCCCGGAATCAGCGTGTCACAGAACTCAGCCACGCCATTGGTGAGATCGAGGCGGCGGAACCCGCCGTGGAAACCGTACGGGTTCCCAGGGCCGATGGCCTCCGCGTTACGGTTCACGTGAGCCACGGCCACGCACCGGAAATCCGTGGTGTATTGGCGTGGGCCGAAGTTGGCGAGAAACTGCTCCTTGTAGGGCTGGAGCAGGTGTGTCCATTCGCGGTTGGGACTGACTCTCAGCGTGAAGGTGAACGTGAGGGCGCCGCCGGCGGGCACGGCATCGGCGCTCAAGCAGGTCAGCCACCGGTTGGCCCTGGCCGCGTCATCCGGATTCCATCGAGCGTAGTCCCAGAAGATCAGCGTCCGCTTGAGGCCCGTGTAACGCGGCGAGACGCCGACGCCAAAGCCGTCGCCCACCGCGTAACTCCCCCCGATCTTGTTGTTATGCGCGGGGTGAAAAGCGCCGTTCCCGATGGCCTGCAGGTACGACGGATGCCAGACGTTCATGATGCCGTCCGGCACCCGGCCGAAGGCGAAACGCAGTCCCCCGAACGCCGGCACGGCCAGCTCCGCCGACGGGTGGTTGTTCTCGACGCGGGCGCGGATGGTCACATCCTCCCCAGTGAAGGCGTAATCGTAGGTGACCACGACATCGGGCTGAACATGGCGCACCTGCACGCGGTCCGCGCCCAGCGGCGTCACCGCCTTGTCGCGCACATTCGTGGCGACCTGCGCGTAAACGTCCGCCGAATAACCGCCGTACCCCAGCACCTCCGGGCCGCCGCGCTTGAACCAGGCGGGGCCCGCGTTCCAAGTCGCCCAACCGCCTTCGGCCAGCACACGGTCACCCAGGGCGATCCGGGACAACCCCTGGCCTGTCACGGTGAAGACAACCCCGCTGGGCGAACGGTAGACAAACGGGGCGGTTTCCGGCGCGGTCGGCCCCCGCCCGACCGCCGGCTCGGCGGCGGCCCACAGGAACATCACCGGCAACAACAGCAGCCCAGCGGCAACCGTCAATCCCATGAACGTGTCTCTGCGCATCTCCCTTTCCTTTCCGCCGACCCATCCCGCCCGGCCGGGACGGGCACCGTCACTCGAAATGCGACGCGAACAGGCGACCCAGGATCACCTTGCCGCGATCGTTTGTATGCTGCGCGTCGCGCATGAACCATGCATGCGGGCGCGGGCTGTGCGCCACGTACTCGCTCCATAGGGACGCGAGGTCCAGCACGGCGAAGCCGTCTTGTGCCCCGTAGGCGTCCAAACGCGCCAGGAACCCATCCGTGGCGGAACGATCCTGTGACAGTCCGGCGTCAACAAGCACAAAGAGCGCCGGGATATTGCCGCAGGCGGCGCGGGAGCGGGCGATAATTTCGCGAATCGCGTCCTCCTGCCCGAGATGCGAGAGTCCGCCGACCATCAGCACATCGGGCCGATGACGATAGACCAGCCGCCTCAGCACCGCCTCATCGTTGTAGCCTCGCGCGCTTTTTTCAGGGCCGTTCCCGTGAATCATCCGCAGGGTGAGGCCCGGGTACGCGCTTTCCACCCATACGTGCCCCATGCCGTTGAGCAGGTCGTTGGAGAGACTGTCGCCCAGCCCGACCCAACGGATGTCGCCGCCGGCGCTCAGTCGCCGCCGCACATCGTCCAGGCGCGGCCAGGGGCGCACGGACAGCACAGGATTCGCCGGCGGCAACGTTTGGCGGAACGCGTCCAGCCAGGACCACGCCATGTCACGCGTCATTTCCTGGACCCCCACGTTGCGGACCTCCAGGGGGTGCTTGATGGCGCGAAATCCGGTCACGCCACGCACGGCTTCGGCCCGCGCGAAGAACACCCCCTCGTGGGCCGCCCATTCGTCGGATGGATCAATGCCGGAGTAGTTGTCAGCGTAATTCTTCTCGCCCTGTGCATCATAGAAGTCGGCGAACCAATAGGCCGGCCCGGCGCAACGCGATTCAAAACGCAGGCGATAGTATCCGAAGGGGGTCATCGCCCGTTCGACGGTCCCGCCGGCCTGGCCCGGAGGAATCGTCACGATTTCGGGACAGGCTTTGGGCACAACGGCAGATGAAGTCGTTCGATGGGTCATGGTTACTCCGG
>CAZTAJ010000078.1:0-19699 GCA_964611575.1 uncultured Verrucomicrobiota bacterium | reverse complement strand
AAAATGATCCCGCCCAATCCGCCTGCCGCCCTCACCCCTATTCGGAATCGGCGGGATGTACGTGCCTGTGTTGTAGAAGCCCGCCCCGAACCGCATGATCCCGCCGCGGGCCTGCAACGTCCCGGCATTGGTGAAGGTGCCGCCGACATGCATATTGGTGAATGTGGCGGGATCGCCATCCGACACGCATTCCCACGTATTCCCCGCCCGGATATCCATGCTCCGTGTGCCTGTAAGGGAACTCAACTGGCGCACCTTGCCGCCGGATTTATTGACCACGACGTAAGGTGCGAAGGACAGGGCGATATTCTGCGTTACGATCTGATCGGCCCCACCGTTGAACTCGAGCGTCAACCTGCCCATACTGTCGCCCCCGAACTTGTACGCATAGGGGGTGCTCGTACCGATGTAGTCGCCGCGCAGGTAAACCGTGTTCGTTCCCGGGCCCGTGCCATTGTAACACCCAACGTGGCCTTGCTGGTGATAGACATTCCCCAAGACGGTCATATCGTCCCTGAGAACCCGGGCGCTGTTCAAGTCCTGGGCGAAAGCAACGTGGTAGAAGGGGTCCCCGCCGGACCAGATGTAGTTCTTGTCCTGATTGTAGGCTTGCGACTGTCCCGCTCCCGTGAACTTCACCGTTCCGTTGTTGTGAATGAAGGTGCCGCCGCCGAGATTATAGAATTGGAATTTGACGGACAGGACCCCGGAGGGTGCGGTGAAGATCGTTCCGCTATTTGAGTAGGAGGCGTTGATCGTGATGTTGGTACTGCCCATGAATGTGCCGGCCTGGAACACGCCGTTCGTGACCAAGGTGATCGTGGCATAGGGCGGTACCTGGGTAAGGGTTCCGCTATAGCCCGTGCGCATCTCAAGCCCATGGATGCTTACCGCGCCGGTGATGCTGCAGTTGTCGGTCGCCGTGGCGTCGAACACGGCGATATCCGTGGCGCCAGGCACCGTGCTGCCGGTCCAGTTCGCCGTGTTATGCCAGTTGTTGTTCGCCGGCGCCCCGGCGCCGCCCCAGATTCGCTCCAAGGCGCTCCCCGATTGCGCCAGAACCACACACGACACGATCAGCAACCCCGTTCGCGCGATCTTGACGGTCATGACTGTCCCCCCATTTATATTGTCAATTATCATGCACTCATGCCGCGACGGCAAGCCATTTTTCCGAGATTCCTCCGAGAAATCGTAACGCCTCATTGATGGATGGGGGTGAGAGAGAACTCTCATGTCAGAGTACCGCCTTTCAGGCGGAAGCCTGGCAAGGGCTTCAGCCCTGGTTCGCGGCCTGAAGGCCACGAAGAACTTCCGGCTGAAGCCGGTACTCCGGCAAGATAGTGAGTTCCTGCCCCCATCCATCACGGAGGCGTTACTTTCCACAACACCCACGTTTCTTGCGGTGGGCGCGCTACGGGGTAGCGCGCCCACGGGAAAAAATGTCAGTCGGCCACTCCCGACAGGCTACTCGAGAATCCGGATCTCCGGCTCCAGAGTCACGCTGAATTTGTCCCGCACGGCCGCGCGAGCGGTCTCGAGGAGGGCGAGCACATCGGAAGCGGTGGCCGTGGCGTTGGTGACAATCACGTTGGCGTGTTCCTCATAGATACGCGCGCCGCCGATGTGGCGTCCCTTGAGCCCGGCCTGCTCGATCAGCCGGCCGGCGCTGTTGCCGGGCGGGTTCTTGAAGATGGAGCCCGCGCAGCGCAGTCCCTTCATCCAGGCGCGGCGCGCGGCAAAAGCGGCCTTGGCGCCGCGCAGGCGGACGCCATCCACCGGCGCCAGTTGCAGGGCAACCTCGACAATCACCCGGTCGCGCAGGGTGGCGCACGACCGATACGCGTAGTCCAACTCAGCGCGCGCAAAGCGTTGCTCGGCACCGTCCGCACCCAGTGTCTGCACCCAGGCCACGTGGTCGCCGATGGCCTGCCCCCAGGCGCCGGCGTTGCCGTGGACGGCTCCGCCAACGGTGCCGGGCACGTGATGCAGGAATTCAAGCCCGCCAAGCGATTGCGCCTCGGTCCAACTGAGCAATTGCGCGATGGGAACCCCGGCGCCGGCCACGACGACGGTATCGCTCTCCATGCGAATGGCCCTGAATGGGTCGCCCGTGAGGCGTCCAACCACGCCCCTCACGCCGAGGTCACTGACCAGCACGTTGCTGCCGCCGCCCAGAAGTGTGAAGGGGATGCGGTTGGCGTGTGTCCAGGTCAGCACATGGCGCAGGTCGGCGACCGTGCCGAACTCGATCCACACATCGGCGGCGCCGCCAACCCCGAGCGTCGTCTTGCGGGCCAGCGGCTCGTGGCCGCGGACGAACGAATCGGTCAACTCGAGTTCGCGGATCACCCGGCGCAGCAGGACATCGAGTTGATCCACGCGCCGTTCGCGAAGGGCGTCGCGTGCCTGGAAGGCCAGCCGCTCGATATCGCCGGCGCCAATGACCAGCAGGGCGTCGCCGAGTTGCAATTGGGACTGGCAGTATTCCCAGGCCTGGTCGAGCGACCGGGCCAGCCGGACCGGTGTGGTCCCGTGCGCGCGGCACTGCGCGTAGAGGTCCCAGGTGGAGCCGCCCTCGAGCGGGAGTTCGGATGCGGCGTACACCGGCGTCAACACCAGTTCGGAAAGCCCGTCGAACGCGGGGGGGAACAGGGGCCCCAACGCCCGGGTGCGGGTGTAGCGGTGCGGCTGGAAGACGCCCAGCAAGCGCGTGCGCCTGAGTTCCGCGGCGGTGACAATCAGCGCGGCGATTTCAGACGGGTGGTGCGCGTAGTCCGAAATGACGACCACATCCTCGCGATCGACCAGGCGGTCGAAGCGGCGGCGCGGCAGGGCCACGACGGCCAGCGCCTCGCGAAGCGCCTCCGGCGGCACGCCCAGGTCCAGGGCGACGCCGATGCAAGCGAGGGCGTTGAGCACATTGTGGCGCCCGGGCGCCGGCACGCGGAAACGGCCGAGTGCGGCGCCGTCGTACAACACATTGAAGGACGTGCCGGTGGAGTCGGGGGCCAGCGCCAGGGCGCGCAACGCAGCGGTCTCGCCAAGTCCATACCCCCGCGCCAGGAGATGGCCGCCGCAGAGGCGCGCGGCGCGAGGGTCGTCGGCACAATAGATGACCCGGCGCCGGGTGTGTTCGATGAATGTGAGGAAGCAATCCTCGAAAGCCTCCACGCCGGCGAAGTGCTCCATGTGATCGAACTCAATATTGGTGACCACGGCGATTTCGGGCGCATACAACGCCAGCGTGCCGTCGCTTTCATCCGCCTCGGCGACCGTGAGGCCCGACGTGCCGATGCCCGCCACTCCGCCGAGGGGCTCCACCTCACCCCCGATGCAGAACGTGGGCGGCTGTCCGGTTGCCTTCAGGACCTGGGCGATGAAGCTGGTAGTGGTCGTCTTTCCATGGGTGCCTGCCACCGCCACGGACGGGCCGTCGAGCAGTCGCGGCAGGACTTCGCCGCGTTTGGAGACGGGAATGCCGCGGTCGACGGCGGCTCGGATCTCGGGGTGATCGGCGGGCACGGCCGCGCTCCGGATGACCCAGTCCACACCGTCTTCGACGTGGGCCGGCCGGTGGGGCCCCAGCACCTCGATGCCCCGCTCCTGGAGCCAGGGGCCGAGCCGGTTGACGGCGGCATCGCAGCCGGTAACCCGCAGTCCGCGCGCCTTGAGCAGCACGGCAAGGCCGGCCATGCCGACGCCGCAGATGCCGGCCAGGTGCACATGGCTGCCGGGGCGGGCGAGCAAGTCAGGGATGGAGTCGGGGGAGGGCATGGTCACATGATCAGTAGTCAGAATTCAGAAGTCAGGAGTTCTTAGCAGAGACTGTGGGCAAAGGACTCACCACGGAGACACGGAAGCACGGAGAAAGAAACACGGAGCAGAATAGACCGAGAAGGAGATTCACGCAAATCCGAGAGGGGCGGTCACCCCCTTCGAACCCCGTCAAGAGCCAGGCGGCGTCTGCTCCTCTCGGATTTGCGTGAACGACTTGTCCAGGGAGGTAGAGGAGCGACTTCATTATAGTACCATCCGCTTGAGGCCCTGCTTGAGAATGGGGACATTGAAGTTGATCAGCAACCCAACCCGACACCCCGTCAACTTCATAAGTATCTATGGACCTCAATCCCGGCTCCGATGATCTGTTCGGTCAAGTCACTCTCAAGCATGGGCTTCTCTTCCTTCCCTCGGCGGTGTTGCGTGAAATCGCCTCCGCTGACCGCCGGAGCCCACGGACTGTCAAACACCCTTCCCAAGCGGAGGCGAATTCACGCAACTCTTCGCTTGCCTCCGTGCTATCCCCGCGAACGCGGCTCCGTGTTTCCGTGTCTCCGTGGTGAATCCTTCCCGAGTATTTCATTCTGGATTCTGAATTCTGTCTTCTGATGACTCCTTTGCGTGCCCATCGTTACCCCAACTGCGCGCGATAGGTGAGGCCGTCGCCGAGCAGAACGGGGGACTTGAAAGGGACGACATCCCCGCGTTCCAGCGCATCCACGGCGTCGTGTCCCGACCGGTCCAGATTGCGCTGGAGAACCTCATAGGTGCGCAGACAGCCGTCCGCCGCGCAGCCCCGGAACGACCAGCGGCCCTTTTCGGTAAAGACCGGGGCCACCAGGCGCGCCCGACCCGCATCGTCATGGCCGGGCACCGGCTGCTTGACCAGAGCGAGAAAGCTGTACTTCAGGTCATGCACCGAGCGGAACAGACGGCGGTTGAGCGTCTGCACCGACTCGGACACGCGCCAGCGCCGGACATCGTGGCACCAGCCCGACGCGCCATCCGCCATCGGACAGTCGTATTGATGCAGGCAGGGCGCCAGCACCTGCACGCCGGTCTCGGGGGTCAGCGCCCATTCCCGCAGCCTGACCACCAGGGGGATGCCGCTCAGCACCAGCGGTTCGCAGACGATCAGGAGGCCGCCGGGCGCCAGCCGGTCGGTCAGCAGCCGCCACCAGGAGCGGAGTTCGTGGTCCGACGCGTCATGAAACGCCTCGTTCAGGGCGTAGCTGATCAGGACCACATCCCACTCGCCGGGGAGACGGCGGATCTCCGAGCGCAGGTCTGCGCACCGGACGGTCAGGTCGACGTCGCCAAACAGGGGGCGGTTGGCATGGATCAGTTCCTCCATCAGGTCGAGGGCGCCGTCGGACGCGTCTACGGCGGTCAGGTCGATGGCGTCATCAGCGGAGCGCGGCCAGGCGGTCAACCACGCGGCGGACGCCGCCCCGGTGCCGCTCCCCAGGTCGAGCACACGGAGCGGCTCCGGGCGGGCGGGGGCGGGGATCGCCTGCAGCCGGCTGGCAGCCTCCTGGACGATCCACTGCAGGCGCATGAAGGTCTGGGGAAAATAGAACAGGCTGTAGGCGAGCCAGGCAAACGGGCGCCGCGCATAGGCCGCAAACCCGGCGCCCCGTTCCGTGGTGAAACTGTCGCTCAATTCCGAGACCAGCGGTTCGAGACGATCGAGCAGGGCGGCCGGATCCTTGAGTTCCATGCGCCGGCCGGCTTCCGCCAGCCACCAGGCCTCCAACTCGCCCGGGTAGAGGCGCTCGGGTTCAAATGATCGGAAGTCGGTCATGGCATCCTCAATGAACCAATCGGCGGCGCATGCCCTTCAGGGCCAGGGGAAAGAACACGGCGGTGAACAACAGGAGGTACCCGCCGGACACCCCCAGGTCCACGGCGCGACAGGTCCCGAACGCCATCCCGCGGGTCAGTGCAACGAGGTGGGTCAGGGGCAGGGCGGCCGCCACGTGTTGCGCCCAGGCGGGGAGGGTATCCACGGGGAAGAACGTGCCGGCAAAAAGAAACATCGGCGTCATGAAGAGGAAGATCGGCAGGTTGAACATGTCGATGTGTTTCACGATACTGGTGAAAACCATCCCGATCGCCCCGAATGCCAGGCCGCCCAGGAAGGCCAATGGCAGGATCAACAAGCCGTGCGGCATGCGGACCAGTCCGAACACGGTCAGCACGGCGACCATGACGGTCGCCGCCATCAGGGATTTGGTGGCCGCCCACACGATTTCGCCCGTGATGACCTCCTCCAGCGAGATGGGCGTGGTCATGATGGCGTCGAAGGTCTTCTGGTAGTACATCCGCACGAACGAGGTGTAGGTGGTTTCGAAAAACGCATTGTACATGATGCTCGTGGCGATCAGGGCGGGGGCCATGAACGCGACATAGGTGTAGGCGCGGCCCTGGTAGACAACCTCGGGGATCAGCAGGCGGAACCCGATCCCGAAGGCCGTCACATACAGCACGGGCTCCATCAGGGGCACCAGGAAACTGATCGGCCAGGACGGGAGATTGACGAGCCAGTCGCGCCGCCACACGCGCCAGAAACGCCAGGTCAGATTGCGTCCGCCGGAACTCATTCGCGCAGATCCCTCCCGGTGAGTTTCAGGAAGACATCCTCGAGGGTGCCGCCCCTGAGGGGGCTGCTGCTTTCGATGACTTGGTCGCCCACGTAGCGGTCGATCAACTCGCGCGGGCTGCCCTCGACCAGGATGCGGCCCTGGTCGATGATGATGACCCGGTCGCAGAGCCGGGAGGCTTCCTCCATGTAATGAGTCGTGAGCAGAATCGAAACGCCGTCCTCTTTCAGGCGCATCAGGCGGTCCCAGACCTGGTGGCGCGACTGCGGGTCAAGGCCGGTCGTCGGTTCGTCCAGAATGATCAGTTCCGGCTCGCTGATCAGGGCGCGGGCCAGCACGAGCCGCCGCATCATGCCGCCGGACAGTTCGTTGACCAGCGCCTTGCCGCGGTGATCCAATCCCATGAACTTCAACAGGCGGTCCGCCCGGCGGCCGGCCTCCGCGCGGGGCAGACCGAAGAAGCGGGCGAAGACCTCGAGGTTCTGGCGCACCGGCAGGTCCGTGTCGAGGTTGTTGTCCTGCGTGCAGACCCCGATGCGGGCGCGGATGTCGCGCCAGTCCGTCACGATGTCGCGATCGAGCACCCGCAATGAGCCGCCGCTGAGCGGGGAGCCCCCGTACAGCATGCGGATGGTGGACGTCTTGCCCGCGCCGTTGGGCCCGAGAATGCCGACAAACTCGCCGCGCTTCACGCAGAACGACACGTCATCGACGGCCACGACCCTGCCGTAGCACTTGCGGAGGTGCGCGGCCTCGATGACCAGAGGGTGTGCAGCGCCTGTCATGGCAAGCGGCGGCTGAGCCCGCCTAGCGTTTTGTCGGGGCCGTCTTGCCGCGTGCCATGCGGTTATCGACCAGGTACCGGTAACTCTGGGCCACCGCCTCCATCATGTCGGTATCGCAGCGGTCAAGTTCGACGATCAGCCACTGGGTCGAATCCGAGGCGGCGCGCATGATTGCGGGCCAGTCCATGGCGCCCGCGCCGACCGCGGTCATGGCCTGTTCGCGATTGCCCGGGCCGTCCTTGATGTGCAGCAACGGCGCGCGGCTTCCGTACTGGCGCACGATGGCGACGGGATCGGCGCCGCCGACCTTCGTCCAATAGGTGTCAACCTCGGCGAACACCGACGGCGCCGCCGCCATGAAGACCTCGTGCGGGTACCGGCCGTCGAACTGCTTGTCGAATTCCCACCAGTGATTGTGGATGGCGAGGGTTACGCCGGTGCCCTTGAGGAGTTGCGCGGCCTGCTCGGCAATGGCGGCGGCCTCGAGGGTCTTTTCCCGGGTCGCGAACTGATCCGGACCCCAGCCGCTGACCTGGCAGGTGAAGCCGATAGTCTTGGCGGTGTCCACGATCTGGTTGACCGTGTCCTTGGTGGGCATGCCGCCGTGGTTGGAGGAGGCCACCAGGCCCAAGTCGTCCAGCATCGTTCGCACTTCGCGCGGGGTCTTCCCGTGGAAGCCGGCGAATTCGACGCCCACGTAGCCGAAACCGGCGATTCTCTTGAGCACGTCGGGGAAGTCCTTCGCGGCCGCTTCCCGGACGGAATACAGTTGCACCGAAATGGGGGGAGTTGTTTTCACGAGAGTTTTCCTTTCCTGTTTGCGCGGACTCGTCCGCGTTGGCGTTCCTGAAAAAAGCCGGCGCTCCCGCCGGTCTTTCCGGAAGGGGCTGTTTCTATCACTGCCCCCGCCATCCAACAAGACTTCGTTTGGCGGTGGGTCACCGACGAGGGGGGGGGCCGCATCTTGTAGGGCCGCCGCTTGTCGGCGCGCCTTGCACAAGACGGCGATCCGCAAGCGGACGCCCTACATATCCTCCGCCTCCCCCTTGTCAGTGACCCATTACTTCGTTTGGCGGTGGCGCGAAGAAGGCTTGACGGGGGAAGTGCAGGCGGGTATTCGATGCCATATGAGGATCATCTGTTCCACCAACATGCCGTTTGTCGAGGAGGCCTTCGGAACCCTGGGCGAAGCGATCGTTCGCGAAGGCCGCCACATCTCGGCGGCCGATGTCCGTGAGGCTGAACTCCTGGCCGTGCGCTCAACCACCCGGGTCAACCGGGCGCTGCTGGAAGGCAGCCGCGTCCGGTTCGTGGGGACCGCCACGATCGGGACGGATCATCTGGATATTCCTTATCTTGAGAAGGCCGGGATCGCCTGGTGTTATGCGCCGGGGTGCAACGCCAACAGCGTGTCCGAGTACATCACGGCGGCGCTCCTCTGCCTGGGGCAGCGACACGGGTTCAAGCTGGCGGGCCTGACGATCGGGGTGGTGGGCATCGGCAACGTCGGCCGGCGCGTCGTCCGGAAAATGGAGGCGCTGGGCCTGAATGTGCTCATGAACGACCCCCCGCGCGAACGGGCGGGGGATGGCGGGCCGTATGTCCCGCTGGAACGAATCCTGGCCGAATCGGATGTGGTGACGGTCCACGTGCCGCTGACGAAGGCGGGGGACGACCGGACCTGGCACATGGCCGATGCCGCCTTCTTCGCGAAGATGAAACCGGGCTCGATCTTCCTGGATGCCGCCCGGGGGGCTGTCGTCGACAGCGAGGCGTTGATCAGGGCCCTGAAATCCGGTCACCTCCGTCATGCGCTGCTCGACACGTGGGAAGGCGAACCCGGGTATCGCTGCGACATCCTGGAGCGCGTGGATCTGGCGACGCCGCACATCGCGGGGCATTCCTTTGAAGGGAAGGTCATGGGAACCGTGCAGGTCTATCGCGAAGCGTGTCGCGTCCTCGGCGTGCCCGCGACATGGTCGCATGAGCCCCTGATGCCGGCGCCCCGGATCCCGCGGGTCGGCGTGGACGCGGGCGGGCGACCCGACGAGGCGGTCTTGTGGGAGGTGGTGCGCCAGGTCTATGACATCGAAGCCGACGACCGCCGTTTCCGTGAAACGGCGCGCGGGGACGAGTCTGAGCGCATCCGCCAGTTCGACCGACTCCGCCAGGACTATCCCGAGCGGCGCGAATTCCCTTACACGACGGTGATGCTGCGCCAGGGGACCCCGCGATTGACCGCAACACTCAAGGGACTCGGTTTTCCCGTGACGTGCGTGGCGTGACAAGTCCCGCAGGCGGGTGGCTCACCATTTGTGGAATACGAAGAAGACGGCACCCACGATGCAGGCGAAGCCCGCCAGGTAGTTCCAGCGCAGGTCCTCTTTCAGGTAGAGCACGGAAAACACGCAGAAGACGACCAGCGTGATCACCTCCTGGATGGTCTTGAGCTGGGCGGCATCGAAGCGGCCGTGGCCGATCCGGTTCGCCGGCACCTGGAAGCAGTACTCGAACAGGGCGATGCCCCAACTGGCCAGGATGACGATCCAGAGGGGCGAACTCTTGTACTTCAGGTGACCGTACCAGGCGAACGTCATGAAGATGTTGGAGATCGTCAACAGGATGATGGTGGGCATGATTGCACTCCGTCTTTCGGCTCGACATCAGGCGGGCGCAGAGGATACTCATGACGCTCAGGAAGATCAATAGCCGGGGTCAGGTGGTCCCGGCACCCCTTAAGAGGAGGAATCCATGAACATGACCAACGGTATCGTATTCAACAGGTCGAGGTGGGTGCTGGTTGCGGCGTTGCTGGGTCTGTGGGTGGCGGGCACCGGTTGCGACGAGAACAAGGATTTCGATCATGAGCCGGCCGCAGGCAAGGGGGCCCTGATTATCAATAACATCACCCCGAATGATATTAATGTCTATGCCGATGGCGCCTACCTGGGCCAGGTTGGCGACAACGACGATCGGGCCTTCGACCTGGAACCTGGCATTCATCGCGTGGTGCTCGATGAAGAGGATGGCGACCGGTACGCCTCCGACGACACGGATGTTCTGGAGGGCCGTTTGACCGTTCTCACGGTCACGAGTGGCGGCTTCTCTTCCGACGACTACGACGTATCAACCGATTTCCAAGACTAGCAGCCCGTTGAGAACACGGCGTCGCAAGCTCCGCCCTCCAAGTCCCTCGGTCCTTCTCTTCTCCCTTGGAGGAGCGATCGTCCCCGCGAGCCGAGAAACAGGCGAGGATCACTTTTTCGACAGGCTGCTAAACTGTCTCATCTGTCTCGAACGGCAGCCCTTTGCTGCCTCATGACGCTGCTCCATCCCGCCCTGCGTTAATTCGTCGCTGTGACGCAACATGTTCATTGGCAGTATATTATGAGTGATATGGCGCTGAATCGAACGCGTGGCACGCTTGTTGCACAGCTCCGAGTGCATGGAGGATCGAAAAAGATGAAACGGAAAACAACTAGTGGAATGGTATGTGTGATCGCGCTCGGAGCGCTTGTTGCGGGAATGACATGGGCTCAGTGCGCGGGGAGTGGTTGTGGTGACAAAGCGGCAGCGTGCCCTGCGGGGGCGTGCGGGGTGAAGACGGCGACGACGGGGAGTGGTCCCGCGCCGGCGGCCGTTGAGAAGCAGGCCGTGCTCAATACAGCAGGGCTGGCCGCCTTGGTACGTGCCAAGACCCCGGTCACGCTGCTGGATGCCAGGGCAGGCAAGTGGGATGACGGCAAACGGATCGCAGGCGCCAAAGCCGTGAATGCGGATTCATCGGATGCCGAAATCGCCGCGGCGGCCCCGGACAAGGCGGCGCTGATTGTGACCTACTGCGCCAACCTGCAGTGTCCGGCCAGCGGCAAACTGGCGGCCCGGCTCCGTGGCTCGGGCTACTCCAATGTGATCGAGTACCCGGAAGGCATAGGGGGGTGGGTTGCGGCGGGGAACGAGGTGACGGAAACGAAGAAATAGAGAGGAGGTCTCGTAGAGAGGCATAATGGACAATGACCTGCGAAGGCCGCCGGATGACACACGTTCATCCGGCGGCCTTCTTCATCGGCGTCAGATCAGCTCTGGAGCACCGATCCAGCGCGTTCACGGCCGCCAGCGCGAATACCAGCGGGTAGAGTTTCTCATAGTACCAGAGGCTGGCGAAGTAGAGGCCGATAGACGCAGGCGGCATCTCGATGTGTCGGGCCAGCCAGGCGACGCCCCGTTCCGCGCGTGTGAGATGATTTCCGAAACCCGCCAGGGCGGTCGCCGCCAGGGCCGTTTCTTCGATGCTTGGTGCAATGCCCGGCGCAGCACCCCATGCCCCGTCCTCGTTCTGGACCGACCCCAGCCATCGGACTCCTGCTTCTATCAGGCGTTCAGTTCCCGGAAGCCCCCGCAGAGCCGTCAGCACCCGCGCTGTGCCGTAGACGGGGTTCTCGTGCCTGGGTTCGAACGCGTTGCCGAACCATAGCGGAACCCAGGCGCCGTCCGCACGCTGTGATCGGGCGAGGTAGCTCAGCGCCCGCGCGAGCGTCCCCTTGACGCGCAAGCGGACGGACGGCTCAAGGTCGTTCTGCCACTCGCTGAACGCCCGTACGGCATAGGCGGTCACGTCGGGACAACTCCGGTCAAACGGCAGCAGGCCCCAACCGCGACAGAACGTGGGGATGCCCCCATCACGGTTCTGCATGTCGAGGAGCCAGCGGACACCCCGGCGTCCTGCGGCCAGCGAGCGGTCGTCCATGGGGCCAAGTCGCCGGAGCGCCAGCAACGCACCGGCCGTATCATCCGCGTCGGGGACACCGCCGGGCAGATCGGTCCAGGCCCACCCGCCCGGCGCGCTGTGTGTGAACGGATGCGTCGTCCGGAACTGCTGGTTCAGGAGCCAGTCGCGTACCGCCGCCTGTTCCTCCAGGTCCAGCCATGCGCCCGCTCCCGCGTTGACGGCCAGCGTGGTGACCCATGTGGACAGGTTCGTGTCGATCGGCCAGCTCCCGTCGGCGCGGACCGACTTCAGCAGGAACTCAACCCCGCGCGTCGTCACCGGATGCGAGCCCTGGTCCGCCGCCGCCATCCCCATGACGACAAAGGCCGTCAGAGGCGTGGCTTCCAGGAAGCCTCCGTTCCCGGGCTGGATGTCCGTGAGAACCTGCAGCACCCTCCGGCGCGTTCGATCGCGGAGCCACGCCGCCCGCGCGGGATGCCTGACGTGCCGGACCAGGCCGATCGAGATCAGCGCGGGGAGCGCGTAGCTGACAACCGGAAGGCGCAGCCAACGGAACAATCCGTGCGGGAGGGCGGCGAGTTCAAACGGCAACTGGGGCACGTCCTTCCACGGGTTTGCGCCGAGTCGACCCGCCAGCGCGCACAGCGTCAGGATCGGCGCCGAGAAGGTGCGGTCGTTCCCGTAATGACGGAGGACGGCATCGACGATGGCGGCAGGAGCCGGACTGCCCACCTTCGACTGCAACCACGATTCGGCCCGGGACACCGGGTGGCGCCTCTCTGGCGCCAGCGAAAAGGCCGACCAGACCAGGAGGGTGGTGGACAGGTTGCTGGGGTTTCCGTCGCAGTCGCCCCAGCCGCCGTCAGGATTCCCGTGGGCCTCCAGCCAGGACAGCCCGCGTTCGATTGTCGCGCGATGCGTCTCCTCGCGCATCTGACCCAGGGCGAAAACGGCCACGGCCGTGGCCAGGGGGCTGCTTGACAGCTCGCCGCACCAGTGACCGGCCGTCCTGAATTCCGCGACCAGTTGCCGGCGGATGGGGTCCCGGACGCATGAGATGGCCAGGGACGGATTCAGGCGGGATCCTCCTGTGCCAGCACGCCGAGCGCCAGCAGCGCATAAAACGTGTATTCACAATCCGGTGTGGAATCGAGCCGATGCCCGCGGAAACCGCCGTTGTCGTCCCAGAGCGAGACCACGAAATCGGTGGTTGCCTCCCGGATCTTTGCAACGGACTGTCCGAGCGCGTGAAGCGCACACAGGCTCGTGGCGGTGGAGAGCAGGTCAGGGATGGGCGCCAGCGAGAGTGCCCGGAAGCCGCCCCGCCGGGACGCGCGGGCGAGAAGTCCCTCGCCGACGGAAGCAGGCGGGGCGATTCCCAGGGAGGTCAGCAGGATGACCCGTGCGGCAACGGCGGTGGTCACGCTGGGCGCGAGCCACTCCACCGATCGAGCCAGGGCCTCGCGATTCGGAATCGGTACGCCCTGCGCTTCGTAGGCCATCATGGCGAGGAAGATGCTGTCGGCGGCCGATTGAACCCCGCCCGGTTTTCCGGAATAGCCGCCGTCGGACGCCCGGAACGTCTCGAGCCGGTCGAGGAGTGCGAGGTCCGGTTCGCGGGACAACACGTCGGCCGCCAGGCAAGCCAGGCAGGCCAGGTGGACAAAGTCAAGGGCTTCACCGTGATGAAAGGCGCGCAGGTAGTCGGCCGTCCGGTTCGCGGGAAGGGGCGCGTCGAGAGCGCTCAAGGCGCGGATCGCGAAGAACGTGTAGTACAGATCGCTGGTGTGCGACCGGCCTCGAAACCCGCCGTCGGCCTGTTGCCGAGCCACGAGAAAGTCGGTGATCCGGGTTCTTCCTTCATCGGTCAGGTGCTGTGACGCGCGCCGGGTGGCGTCGGCAAGGAGCTGGCTGCACGTTGCCGGCATGGGGTTCCTCCCGGTCATGCGGCGAGGACCCGGCCGGCAATCTGGACGAGCATGGTCTTGAGTCCGGCATTCCGCAGCGGGGTCAGGGACTGAAGCGCCTCGTCCGCGTAATGCTTGAGCAAATCCCGGGCGGCTTTCTCGGCTCCCGATCCCGTCACCATCTCCCGGATGCGTCGCTCGTGCGTGTCGCCGGGTTCGTGCGGCCGCCGGGCCGTCGTCACCAGGGAGGCGACTTCGCCGGTAGCAAACTGACATGCCAGGGCAAGAAGCACCGAGGGGCGCATGGCGCGGACATCGTTGTTCGCGGCCTCGGAGGCGTAGTCGCTCAGATCATCGCGAATCTGGTAGGCGATCCCGAGCGCCTGGCTGAAGCGGGAGAGAATGCCGCCGATTCCGGGGTCGGCGCCCTGGGCCAGCGCGCCCAGGCGCAGCGCCACCTCGAAGGCCGGGGCGGTCTTGAGCCGGAAGATGCGCAGCACATCCTCGACGCGGAGCGGCGCGGGATGCCGCATCCAGCAGAGTTCCTCGCCCTGCCCGAGGCACAGGGCGCGGTGGCCTTCCGCGGCGATCGACAGCATCTCGACACGCCGGTCGGCAGGGAGGGGAAGGGACCCGATCAGCCGGTAGCCTTCGCCCAGCAGGAGATCCCCGGTATTGAGGGCGATCGGCAGGCCGTACTCCTGGTGCAAGGTCGGGGCGCCGTCCCGTTGCAGGTCGCCGTCTTCGATATCGTCATGAACCAGGGACGCTTTGTGGAAGCACTCCACGGCCACCGCCACCTGCTTGACCGTGCCGGGGAATTCGCCGCCCGCATCCTCGTCCAGGGCTCGATAGACACTGGCGGCCAGCAGGGGACGCCAGCGCTTCCCGCTGCCGGCGAGACAGGTCCTGGCGATCCGGCCGGTTTCGGAATCGTCCGGTCCCATGATGGCGTCCAACGCGTTGGCGGTGAACCAGGTTGCGACCTGTGCCTTGATCGTGTCCACATCGATGCGCACCGCCGGCGGACGTTCGCTTCGCAGACGGATGGCTTCCATGAGCCAGCCGACATCCAGGTCGGTATCGTCGCACCCGTCGCGATTGAGCGGAATGGCAATGGCGGGAACGGCGTCGGACGTGAGGCGGGAAAAAGCGCGCTCCAGGACGGACAGGCAACTGACCCCGACCACCGCGTCGGCCTTCCCGCCCTGGATCAGTTTGGTGACGACGGCCGTCCCTTCGGCGACCAGCACCAGGTAGCCCAGTTCCTCGGCCGTGTTCTGGATGTCCCCGATGGGACACTTTCCGCAGGCTTCGCAGACGAGCCCGAGTTCGTCGAGTTTGGAGGGGCAGGACTCCTTCATGCGGAGGCATTGGGGAAGCAACAGGATGCGCCGGTCAAACGGAATGGCGGCCACGGTACTGCGCCACGCCTCGTTGTTGATGGCCACCATCAGCCATTCGGCGTACGCGAGCCCGGCGTTGGCCTGTGCGGCGACGGCACGCGCATGTCCGGTCAGTTCCGCCAGGCTCAGGGGCGGCACCAGGGCGTTGCGCACCGCGTAGGTCCGGATCGCCTCGCGCAGACGGAGTCGCTCCTCCGGGGTCGGGGGCGTCGGGAACGTGCGCTTCCCGGACGATGGGTGCGCGTCCAGTGCGTCGGGCGGCCCGCTCATTTCAAGGGCGGTGTTCATTTCCCGGGACAATCCCGAACTCGTGGTGTCATCAGCCATAGGCGCCGAACCCGAAGAACCAGTGTTTCTTGGCGAAACGATACAGACCGTGACGCTCCGGGATCTCCTGTCCCGGCAGGTGATGGCAAGGGTGGGGGGTCATGGCCGCCACCTCACCGAACCCCACGTTCCGGCCGCTGGTGTCGCGGCACTCGTGACTCTGGAGGAAATCCAGCAGCGTGGCGGGATGCTCAAGCAGGATGCAGCCGCGCGTGGTCCGGGCCGCCACCTCCCGGAACTCGCGGAGGAAGGTCGAGCGAGCGATCGTGCCCGCGATGTCGGCATTTCCGAGCACGTTGTCGCGGGCGAACTGGATGACCGGACAGGGCTCCACGTCGCCGCGCGGATTGACCAGGTGACTGATTCCAACCGCCGCCGGGCACAAGGCCCGGCCCTCGTGATCCCAGTAGGCATCGATGAGCATGATCGGGGCATGCGGGCGTTGTTCAACCAGGAAGCGCCGCAGGTCGAGGATTTGATCCGCGGTCAACGCGAGTTCGGGCGAAGGGTTGACGCCCACCGGCCGGTAGATGTAGGGCCAGAAGTAATGCACGCCCCGGGCGATCAGGTCGTCGAGAAAGGCGGGGGACAGGACGTGCCGGATGTTCGATTGGCAGACGCTGGTCGCCACGCCGATCACGATCCGGTTCCGGTGGCACCGCTCAATGCCCTCCATGGTCCTCCGGTACACCTCCTCGCCGCCCCGGCGTTGATCGCTGACATCGGGATCCCCCTCGACGCTGATCAGGGGGGTGACATTTCCCAGCGCACGCAGGGTGGCGGCAACCTCGTCGGTGAGAAGGGTGCCGTTCGTAAAGAGCTGGAAGTAGCAGTCGGGATGCCGACGGATCAGATCGAATACCGAGGCATGCAGGAGCGGTTCGCCGCCCAGGATGCCGAAGAAATGCGACCCTTGCCCCTTGGCGGCCCGGACGACGGCGTCCATCGTGTCGAGCGACATGTCCACGGCCGGTCCGGATGTGGTCACCCAGCAACCCTGGCAGCGCAGGTTGCAGCGGTTGGTGACCGAGAGGAAGAGAAACGCCGGAAAGGTCCTGCCGCGTTTTTCAAACCGCTGCACAGCGCGCATGCCCTTCCAGCCGAAGGTGTAGGCGAACCTCCACAACAGGCGGGCATCCACCTCTGCAAGCATGCGTCTGGCGAGGGTCGCAATCATGGCACGGGGTCCGCCTCTTCCCGGGACTTCAACAGCGCCCGGCGTTTGGCGCGGCGCTTTGCGAGAGCCGCGTACACGTTGTCGCCGAGCACCTCGTCCATGTTGATCCTGGCCTGGGCGCGGACCAGCGTCTCGTCGGTCACCTCCGCGCCGTTGATGGGAGCATCTTCAACCTTGGGGAAGATGATGGCGGCCTGGGGACAGATCCGGGCGCAAGCCGGGCAGTGGGTCTTGCAGCCGCGGGGATTCGTCACCTTCACTTTTCCGTCGGCGTCGGACTCGTAAACCCCGAACAGGCAGAACTCCAGGCATTGCCGGCAGTTCGTGCACCGGTCGTAGTCGATGACGGGGAACCAGGGGATCCAGTCCTTGTCGGGATCGGCCTCCGGGACCGGTTGGGCTTGGTCCTGCATTCCGGCGGGGAGGCGCGCGAGAATGTCGTCGGCATCCTGCACCCGCATATTGAGGACCTCACATCGGCCGGGCTGAAGCGGGGCGCCGGCGTGATGAAACAGCCAGCGCACGGCCCGCGCATGGCAGGCGATGATCATCAATCCCGGCCGACGCGCCAGATCCGCCAGAACGGGTGCCTTTCCGGCCGCCAGGCCGCACAGGTCGGGAATGGACCTATACGGCACCCCGCGGGCGGTCAGGCCGGCAAGGATTAGGGACTTGCGCTCTTCCGGAATGATCCGGGCATGGGCACAATGACAGAAAAGAATATCCACGGAATGCACCTCGGCGTTTTGCAGGGACCTGATCCTCCGGGTCTCCATCCAAGAGGGGGGCATGCTACGCCTCTGCCTCGCGGGGGGCAAGCCCGTACGATTATCAACAGGCCATTGCCCGTTCCGACCTCCGGACCCATCGACGCGGACGTATCGCGCGTTGACGGCAACGGAACCGTGTGCCATTATCCAAAGGCTTTTTTCGTCAATCCATGAGGGACGCCTGCCGTGATACCTGAAATTGAAAAAATGCTGGTGCTCCAGGACCACGACCTCCGCATCATCCGTTTCGAGAAGGAACTCGGGGACGTTCCGTTGCGCAAGCAAGCCATCGATGCATTGCTGGACGAGCATCGTCAGGCTCTGGCCACTGCAAAGGATGAACTGAAGGTCCGCCAGTCCGAGATCAAGAAGGCGGAATTGGATGTGGAGAGTTCGCGGGACAAGATTCGGAAGTACCGTGAGCAGCAGATTCAGCTCAAGAGCAACCAGGAATTCCGCGCGATGGAAGGCGAGATCGCGGGTGTCGAAAAGACGATCCGCCAGATTGAAGACCGCATGCTCGACATGATGGAAACCATCGATGCCGCGCAGCAGGCGGTACGGGAGCGGGAAGCGGCGCTCAAGACCGAGGAAGGCGCCGTGAAAGGCGACATCGACGCCATCGATCACCGGGCGCAAACGTTGCAGGCCGAACTCGACAAGGCCCGCCAGGCGAGGACCGCCCTGGCGGTCGGCATCGAACCGGCGCGCCTCCAGCACTACGAGCGCATCATGAAGAACAAGCGCGAAAAAGCGCTGGTGTCCGTCGAACACGGCGCCTGTGGCAGTTGCCACATGAAACTGCCGCCTTACCAGGTGCATGAGGCCCGCAAACAGACCAGCATCGTGGTTTGCGAATATTGCGGACGCATGCTGTATTGAGGCGCACCGTCCGGCGCCGTTGCTTTCCCCTGTGCCGCTCTGGTAGACTGGGGGCGTCGGGAGGCAGGAGTGTTTCGGTCGCGCCGGACGGCTTATGCCGTCCGGGGAGGAAAGTCCGGACTCCACAGGGCAGAACGCCAGCGCCGAACAAGCGCGGGGATCTCCGTTCAAGCGGAGGTAACGGAAAGTGCCACAGAAAACGTACCGCCGGCCGCGCAAGCGGCAGGTAAGGGTGAAAAGGTGGTGTAAGAGACCACCGGGCGGTTCAGTAATGGACGCCGCATGGCAAACCCCGTTCGGAGCAAGATCAAATAGGAAACCTGAGGTGGCCCGCCTCATGGACCCGTTTTGACGGGACGCGGTTTCGGGTTGATCGCTTAGATAAATGACCGAGCCCGCTCGGCGGGAAACAAAATCCGGCTTATGGCTCCTGCCTTTCGACACTCTTTTGCAACGCGCGCCGTCACCGGTGCCGGTCTTGTGCTGAGCGCAGCTCTCGGCGGTCTGCTGCTGCACGCGTGGCATCACATGCCCGTCATCCTTCCCGCGACGACGCCGGCGCTGACCGCTCCCGCCTTCGACTCCGTGGCGACGGTCATCCTCAGCAACGATCTCTGGACCGTCATGGCCGGCGGGGTCACGTCGGCGCCCGCCGCGATGCCCGGCGTGCGCAACCCGCGTTTCAGGCTGGCAGGGACATTCTTCGTCGAGGCGGGCAATGGACAGGTTCAGCGTAAGGCGATCCTGGACGACCTGACGAGGCATGAGCAGTCCATCGTGGGCGAGGGGGATACGGTCTCCGAGGCGCGGGTTGAGCGGATATTCTACGATCACATCACGATTCGTTCAGGCGCCTCCATCGAGGATGTGTGGCTCGACTTCGGGCGCGGGTATGCGGGACCGCCGCCCATGGCAACCAACGCGGTGGCTGCAGTGGATACGAGCGCCACGACCAACCGCCTCGGCGGCGTCCAACTCCAGCCCGACCGGTGGCAGTTCAGCCGCCAGAAACTCCTGGAATATTATCAGGAGGTTCTCGATGAACCGGACCGGATGGTCGCGATTTTCGACTCTCTCAAACCGGTACGCAACCAGGATGCGAAGATCACGGGCTACTCGGTTGGCGTCGAGGGCGAAAGCGAGTTCTTCCAGGCAGTCGGCTTGCGCAATGGGGATATTGTGAGGAAGGTGAACTCGGTACCCATGACCAGCAGACGGCGCGCCGAATTCTTCATTGATGAGTTCCTGAAGGACCGGATGAATGTCGTCGTGCTGGAAGTCGAGCGAGACGGCCAGGCGGCAAAGCAAGTCTACATGGTTCGTCCCTGACCCG
>CAZTAJ010000077.1:0-19971 GCA_964611575.1 uncultured Verrucomicrobiota bacterium | reverse complement strand
CAGGGTTCAGGGTTCAGGGTTCAGGGTTCAGGGTTCAGGGTTCAGGGTTCAGGATGCGCAACGTTCGAAAAAAGCAAGCCTTGGCTGTTGGGCGTTTGATTTTGGGCTGCTGGGCGTTTGCTCCTCCAGAACCTGAACCCTGAACCCCGAACCCTGTGGCCTTGACCACAAGAAAAAGGGCAGGAACGGTTGCCCGCTCCTGCCCGTCGATTGACAACGCCATCGATCTCAGTTCGCGGTACGGCCGCCGATGCCCTTGGCGGAGGAGGCCATCGCCTTCGCGGCTTCCTTCGGGCGCAGCGCACGCACGGCGGCGCCAGCCTGCCACATCTCGGAGTTGTGGATCTCGGCCAGCTTCTTGCCCAGGAACTTCTGGTAGTCCTTGCCGCCGCAGTCGCGGATGACTTCGCGCGTCTCCTGGCCGATCTTGACCGACTTGTAGAGCTTCTTGAAGACCGGCAGGTTGGCCTGGCGGAAGATCGGGCGCCATTTCAACGCGCCGTGCTGGGCCGTGGCTGAGCAGTTCTGGTACATCCAGTCCATACCGTTCTCGTCAACCAGACGAATCAAACTCTGGGTCAACTCCTCGGACGTTTCGTTGAACGCCTCGCTGGGGCTGTGGCCGTTGGCGCGCAGCACGTCGTACTGGGCCTGCATCATGCCGGCCAGGGCGCCCATCAGCACGCCGCGTTCGCCGGTCAGGTCGCTGTAGACTTCCTTCTTGAAGGTCGTCGGGAAGAGGTAGCCGGAGCCGATGCCGATGCCGACCGCCATGCAACGTTCCGTTGCGCGGCCGGTGGCGTCCTGGCCCACGGCGAAACTCGAGTTGATGCCCGCGCCCGAGAGGAAGTTACGGCGGACGTTCAGGCCCGAACCCTTGGGGGCGACCATGATCACGTCCACGTTCTTGGGGGGGATCACGCCGGTCTGGTCCTTGTACACAATCGAGAACCCGTGCGAGAAGTACACGGCATCGCCGGGCTTGAGGTTGGCCTTGATTGTGGGCCACACCTTGCGCTGGGCGGCGTCGGACACCAGGATCTGGATGATCGTGCCGCGCCGGACGGCCTCGGGGATGTCGAAGAGGGTCTTGCCGGGCACCCAGCCATCCTTGCAGGCGCGGTCCCAGTCGCGCTTGAATTCGGGCGCCTGGCCGATGATGACCTTGAAACCGTTATCCTTCAGGTTCAGCGCCTGGGCGGGTCCCTGCACGCCATAGCCGATGACGGCGATGGTTTCCTTCTTCAGGACCTTGCGCGCCTTCGCGATTGAAAACTCCTTGCGGGTCACGACGGTCTCTTTTTCACCGCCGAACTGGATGGTAGCCATGTGTTGTCCTCCTTGTTGAAAAACGGGTGAAGTCTAAGGAAACGCGCCCGACCGTCAACATTAAACTGCCATTCAGGCAGGGTGAACCTGGCCGCCGACCACGGACCGACTCCGTCACCCGGCCACCTGGACCGCAGCGCCGGCGGCGATGTCTATTATTTCCTCCTGGCCGCAGCCGGGGCGAATGGTCCAGTACTCGGCCGCCTGCTCGCGTGTCACCGGTTGCCCCTTGTAGTGCCGCGTGAACGTGTGGGCGTTCCCGAAGTGGCCAAGCTGTTCCATCGTCTTGCCGATGTCCTGATGGGTCTTGTAGTGGATCGTCGCAAACGTGTGCCGGGGCACATCCCGCGGCCATTCTTTGATTCCCGCCGCACCGAGCAAGTCCAGGCGGCCGCGCCGATAGGTCATGTAGGACGACACGACCTTGCCGGTGCCGCGGTACTGCAACAGCCATGCAACGGCATTGTCGGGGAGGTCCACCACGCGACTGGTCCGGGTCTTCGCAATCTCGGGCGTCACATGCACTGTTTTCGCCGTGAGATTGATCTGGTCCCAGGTCATGCGCAGCATTTCCTTGGGCCGCAAACCGGCGAACCAAAGCAGGACCATGGCGGGGATCATCTCGGGGAATTGCTCCTCGGCCTTCCCAAGCAACAGCCGCACACGATTGGCGGCCCAGGTCGTCGGCATGGTTTCATCGCCTTGCCGGCGCCGGCGCTTCCGGCCATGGAAGAAGTTCACCAGCGACCGGGCGGCGCTCGTATAGGCATGGGCCGTGGGCGGCGAGAACGCCTTCCTGACGCACCAGGACCGGATCAGGATTTCATCGATACTGACGGTTGGCGCCTTCCCGTAGTCACGGCAGAACACGCGCAACTTCACCCGCTTGTCGGCAATGGAGGAGGGGCGGGCCTGGGCGGCGGTCATATCATCCAGGTACCGCTGCATCGTGGCCTCGACCGATTCCGCCGGCCCGATAGGGTGGCGCTCCACGAACTCCTTGACGGCATCCACCAGGGTGGCGCGCCCTTGCAGGATCTCCATCGAGCGGGCGGCGTCAAGCAGTTGGTCGGTGGTCAACTTGTCGGCTTTTTCCCCGATCCGTTTGGCGAGGACCTTCCGTTTCTCAGCGTCGACGGTCAACTTGGTCTCGATCTTCCGCAACGCCTTCTCGGCCTCAGCCCGAGTGGGGAAGGTGTCCCGTTGCCGGCGACCATCAGCGGAATAGTACACCACGGTGAAGTACCGGTACTCTTTCCCGTTGACCATATCCTGCCGCTCCCGTATCTTCGCGCCTGTTTTTGCTTGTGCCATGTGTGCCACCTTTCTCGCTCGTGATGGTCGTAATAGTGACACAAAACTGACACAAAAGCAATAGTGTTCACCGGGCGACATGAAGAAAAAGCCCGTAAACATTGGTCAGACAGGCCGTTAGCTCAGTTGGTAGAGCACTTGACTTTTAATCAAGTGGTCGTGGGTTCGAATCCCACACGGCCTACATCCATCGGGAGCATGCCCCCCATGAAACTTGGTGTCATTGGCGGAAGCGGGTTGTACCAGTTGGAAGGGCTTCAGGATGTGAGCGAGATCGATCTCGACACCCCCTTCGGCAAACCATCCGATGCCTACATCCAGGGGTGCTTGAATGGGGTCGAAGTGGTCTTCCTGCCACGCCACGGGCGCGGACACCGGCTCCTGCCGTCGGAAATCAACCACCGCGCCAATATCTGGGGTTTCAAGTCGCTGGGCGTGGAATGGGTGCTGTCGGTCAGCGCCGTCGGAAGCCTCCGGGAGGGGCTGCGGCCGCGGGATATCGTCCTGCCCGACCAGTATTTCGACCGGACCAAAGGCTCGCTGGGGCACACCTTCTTCGGTCAAGGCATCGTGGCGCATGTGTCCTTCGGGGATCCCACCTGCAAACCGCTCCGGGAGTTGGTCGCCACGGTGGCGGGGGAGGTCATTCGCGATCTCAAGCTCGGGCATGAGGTGCGGGTCAATTCGGGCGGCACCTATGTGAACATGGAGGGGCCGGCCTTCTCCACGCGCGCCGAGTCCCAGGTCTACCGGCGGATGGGCTTCGATATCATCGGGATGACGAGCCTGCCGGAAGCCAAACTCTGCCGCGAGGCGGAACTCTGCTACCAGGCCCTGGCGATGGTCACGGACTACGATTGCTGGCGCGTCTCGGAAGAGGAGGTGTCGGTGGAGATGATCATCGCCACCCTCCAGGCCAACACGCAATTGGCGAAGGAGATCCTGCGCCGCGTGATGCCGCATTTGCCCAAGCGCCGGTCGTGCGCCTGCCAGCATGCCCTCAAGCACGCGATCATGACGGATCCCGCCGTTGTGCCGCTAAAGACGCTCCAGGCGCTGGAGCCGATCGTTGGCAAGTACCTCAAACCCAAGGCGTGACGTTTCCCGTGTCGCTGGCGCGCGCGTTCCTCGATCTGGTCTGGCCCCGGACATGCGAGGGCTGCGGACGGCCCATGGAAAAAGCGCCGGGGCACGTGTGCTGGGATTGCCGGTCGGGGCTCCCGCTGATCGAGCGTCCCTATTGCGCGCAGTGCGGCGATCCGGTGGAAGGCGCCATCAGCCGCGACTACCGGTGCGCGTTCTGCGTGGATCGCGCCCCGCGGTTCACGATGGCCCGGTCTGCCGTTCGCTTCCGGGGAGTCGTGCCCACGCTCCTGCACCGTTTCAAATATGGCGCCGCCACGCATCTGGCTCCCGACCTCGCCGGCTGGCTGGAGGCCTGCGTGCGAACCGAATATGCGGGTGAGCCCTTCGATGCCATCGCCTTTGTGCCGTTGCACCCGACCCGGCAACGACTGCGGACTTACAACCAGGCGGCGTTGCTGGCCGGGGCGCTCGGCAGCCGCCTGCAGGTGCCGGTGGCGCCCGGGTGCCTGCGGCGGGTGCGCCACACGGACACCCAGACGCACCTGTCGGCGCGTCAGCGGGCGGCCAATGTGCGCGGCGCCTTTGCGGTCCGCAACCCGGGGTGGGTCGACGGGCGGCGCTTCCTGCTGGTTGACGATGTCATGACCACGGGGGCCACGCTGGCCGAGGTGGCGGCCGTGTTGAAGGCAGCCGGCGCCGTCAGCGTGCACGTCGCGACCGTGGCGCGAGGGTAGCCGTCAGAGCGCGGGCGTTCCCGGGGGACGCCGGTGGAGTCAGTGAAGGAGATGGGAAGGAGACCGAGTCGATGAATCGCCAGGAACGTGTGTTGAAAGCCTTGTCACATGGGCGGCCCGACCGGACGCCGCTCTTCGAGATTTTCCAGACCTTCCATCCGATCCACTGGCCGATCTGCGGCCGCACGCTGGCCACCGAGGCCGCGCTGGCCTGGGATGCGCTGGCGGACGGCATATCCCGGGCAGAGATGATCGAGGCCAGCGCCCAGGCGCAATTCAAGGTGGCCCGCTATTTCGGCCTGGATATGGTCCGGTTGAACGGGGCGCCGGCCCTGGCGGGCCGCCCGGAGAAACTCGGCAAGAAGCATTGGCGGTTGAACGGCATGGACTACGGGGTCAACGAGCGGACCCAGATGGTTGAGCTGCTGAACCCGGGCGCGGCGGCCGGCTACTCGAAGCGGATGGACGAGGATGCCGTGCGTCGCGCCATCGAGGCGTGGGACGGACTTGCTCCGGCGCCGGGTGCGAAGGATCCCTTGCTGGCGCGCGTCCAGGAACTGGCCGCCGCGGACGGCGTGGACTGGGTCTACATGGCCGAGATCGGCTGCGGCACCGGCGTGGCGTTCTACCCGCCCTTCATGCTGATGTGGCTTCTGGATGAGACGGACCTCTTTCAGCGCTGGCTCGCGATGCAAAAGGCGTCGGCCTTGCCCCGGACGCGCCAGTTGATCGCCGACGGCTGCGCGGTGGTGGCCATGGGCGGCGACGTCAGTTGCGACAAGGGCCCGTTCATCTCGCCCCCGATGTACCGCGAGTTCATCCTGCCGGCGATCCGGGAACATGTGGACCTCATCCACGCCGCCGGTGCGAAGGCGGTCTACACCTCCGACGGCAATCACTGGCCGATCAAGGAGGATTACTTCTTCAACTCCGGCGTCGACGGCTGCAAGGAGGTCGACAAGGCCGCTGGCATGGTCTGGCCCCGCCTCATTGCGGAAGGCGTGGCGGAGCGGGTCTGCATCATCGGCAATATCGACGCCCGGCACACCATGTGCCACGGCACGCCGGCCGAGGTCGCCGCGGAGGCCCGCGAATGCCTGGAGTACGGGCTCATCACGCGGGGCGGGCACATCTTCCACCTCAGTCATTCCGTGCATGAGGACGTGAAGGCGGAGAACTACATCACATTGATCACGGCCTACCGCAACGTCTTCGGCCTCGGCCCGTTGCCGGCCGCGCAGTGACCATGACTCGGGGAGAAACCATGAAACGTCCAAAGACAACCGCGGAGAGGGGATTGGGGACCGGTTCCGGTGCGTTGCAGGGGATTGCCCTGCCCACGGCGGCCCGGCAGGTCGACTTCGCCCCGGCCTGGTTGCGGCGTCTGCACCGGGCCGGCTACACGGCCGTGGCCATCCAGAACGACCCGTTCCCGGCGCCCGACATCGATCCGGCGAATGGACGCGAGTACGCCGACTGCCTGCTGTTCCTTTACACGCTGGGCAGCCGCCCGTCCGGCGGGCGTTTCCGCGCCCATGTGCGCCGCTGTGCGCGGGCCGCCCACGAGGCCGGTCTCCGGTTTCTGCTGGACTGCTGGGAACCGACCGTGACGGTGGCGTTCGGTCGCACCTTGCCCCCGGCATGGCGGGGCATGGAACGGGGCCGCCGGCTGCCCACCCGGCTCTGTTTCGGCCACCCGGATGCGGCGTGCTGGTACTGGGACAACCTGCGCCGGGTGTGCGAGACCCAGCCGGATCTTGACGGATTCATTCTCGGGCGCGAGGACAACGACGGCCGTTTGTGCGACGAGACCTGCCCGCGGTGCGGCGGCCGTGCCGTGGCGGAGCGCTGGGGCGAGTTCTACCGGCAGTTCGCGGACACGGTTGCCTCGGTCCGGCGGCCGCGGGAATTGATTCTGTATGACTGGTGGTGGTCGCGAGGCGATCACGAGACGATCCTGGCGGCGGTACCCGGGGTGCGGCGGGTCGTCACGCGGTTCGAAAACAATCTCACGCCGCCCAATCATCCGCGGCTGCGCCGTGAGGAGCGCCTGATCCAGGATGTGACGCTCAGCGTGGACAAGCCCATTCCCGACTCCCGCGAGATTCTGGCCGTCTACCGGAAGCTGGGTCGGCAGGCTTACCCCATGATCCCGTTTACCGGCGCCATGGAGGCGTTTTTTCAACCGTACATCCTGGCTCCGCACTGGTATGCGCGCAAACTCAAGGCGCTGGGGCGCGAAGGCTGCGCCGGGTGGATGGACTATGACTGCGGCGGCATTGACGCGGGAATGACGCTTGACCTGCTCGAGACGGCCGCCGCCTCGCCGCGGGCTTCCGCGGAGGCGTGGGTGCGGCGGACCCTGTCCCGACGCTATGGCGCCGCCACGGCGCGGGCGGTGGCGTCGGCGATGCGCTCGTTCGAGCGGGCCGTCGAGCTGTTTCCCATCGATCTCTTCACCAGGGATGCCCGGCTGCTGCAGGCGGCCGGGTACGTGCTCGGGTTCTGCATTTGCACCCCGTTGCGCCCGGCCGAGGCCCGCGCGGGTTTGCCCGACACCGCGTGGCCCGCCGGGCGCTGGATGGGCGACCCCCACAACTACCTGGCCCCGCGCAGTCACGCCGAGTTGCTGCGGGTCCTGCCGGCCCTGGTGGAACGTCAACGGGCGGGGCTGGCTGCGCTGCGGGCCGCCCCGGCGCCGCGCGCGGGCCGGCAGGGCGCAAACTTCCTCTACGATCTCGACTTGGCTACCGCCTTTACGTTGATGCTTGAATCGGCCTGGCACTTCTACGCCATGGCCGATCTGATCCAGGCCTGCGGGACGTCCTCGCCGCCGCGGCCGCGCCGGCTGGCGGCGCTGACGGAACTGACCGCCCTCGAGATCGCGACCACGCGCGCCTATGCGGCGCTCGTGCGGCGGCATCCCGAGTTCTTTGATAATTCGAACTGGGACCCCTATGTCTGTGTACGCAGGATCGATGCCCGCCTGCCGGCCGGACCGGCGTGCTGGGCGCGCAAGATCGACCTGCTGGAACAACTCGACTGGGCCCGCGAAATACGGCCTGGCGCGAAGCGATAATCAGGTTGCGAACCTGATTCATTGTGGTGTACACATGTCGCCCGATTGCGTCTCAAGGTCTGCCGGATGGCGGATGGAGGGCGCTTGGGAATTCGTTCGATGTCAGTCACGTGGCAACCGCGATCAAACAGCAGGAAGAACCAAACCGTATGAAGCAAGACTCCCGTGAAATCTTTGGCGCCGAGATCCAGTATTTCCGCACCGATCCGCAATACTGGCCCACGTTGATCCAACGCCTGAAAGATACCGGGCTGCGGTGCGTCACGACTTACGTGCAATGGGGCACCCACCTGGTCGGCGCGCCCGACAAGAAGCATCCTGCCGGCATTCTCGACTTTGAAGGCAGGACCAATCCCCGGCTGAACCTGATGAAGTTCCTGGACCTGGTCCAGGAATCGGGTCTTAACCTGAACTTCCGCTGCGGCCCGTTCTGCTGCAACGAGGCCGTCAATGGGGGGTATCCGCCCTGGCTGGTGCTGGGCGACCCGGCCATGATGGTCTGGGACTACCAGAATCGCACAACCCAGGGATACTGGATCGGGAAGAAGGAAGGCTCGCAGCCGTCCTACCTGCACCCCGAGTACCTGGCGTGGTGCAAGAAGTGGTTCGCGGTGGTGGACGCCATCATCAAGCCCCGCTTGAAGTCGAACGGCGGCTTTATCACCATGATCAATCTCGACAACGAGATCAGCTATATCGTCAGGGACAGTTTCCTCGACGCGGATTACAATCCGGTCAACGTCCGCCCCGGGGGGTACTATCACCAGTTCCTGAAGGAGAAGTACGGGTCGGTCAGAAACCTGCCGTATGGGCGGAAGTTTGCATCATTCCAGGCCGTCGAACCGCCGCGCGTGGTGCCCGAGCAGATCGGGGCGGATCTGGCGTGGTACACGGACTGGGTGGAGTTCAAGACCTGGTGCATGTGCCGGTACATCCGCATCCTGCGCGCGATGCACGAGGCCAATGGCGTGAAGGACGTCACCTTCATGACGAACTTCAACCCGCACCTGCCGGAGGGCGTGCCGACGCGCATGCCGGACTTCGAGAAGGCGGTCGGGCCGGGTGGCGTGGTCGGTTACGATTTCTATCGCGGCGTCTTCATGAGTTATTCCGGCTATCACTCGATGGCGCGGGTGCTCAAGTTGATGAACGCCAGCCTGAACTACACCTGGTCGGCCGAGTTCATGGCGGGGACCTGGAAGAAGAACCTCGGCGACACGCGTGTGTCCGACGATCATATGCGGTTCATGTCGCGTTGCGCGCTGGCGCAGGGCTGCAAGTCCATCGACTGGTTCATGTTCCACGACCGTGACTGCTGGAACGACGCCCCGGTCAGTTCCCACGGGCACATCCGGCCGAGCTTTGATGTGCTTGCCGAAACGCCGGATATTCTCTTCAACGAGATCAAGAATTGGGATGGGCTGGTCCCGCAGATGGACGCCGCCATCGTGTACGACCTGCTGCAGCATCAGCACACCGCCATCGGGGATCCGATGCCGTGCAACGACAACGACATGCATGTGGGCAAGCCGTCGGTGGATGGCGGCCAGGCCGGGCGCGCGTCGCAGGAATATCTGGGACTTTTCCGACTGGTGGAGGAGAACGGCATGCAGGCCGCGGCGGTCGACACGCTGCATTCCTCGAAGGCGCTGTCGGGCTACCCGCTGGTGTTCCTGCCGGGTTCGCCGGTGGTCGGCTCGGTGACGCAGCGCGCGTTGCTCGCCTACGTGAAGCGCGGCGGCGCCCTGGTCGTGACCGGTCCCTGGCCGACCCGCAACGAGACGGGCCGGACGGTGAAATTCCTGGGGTTGGCCGCGCCGGGCAAAAAGTCCGCGCTGCAGAAACGGATCGGGAAGGGGACGCTCATCTGGCAGGCGGCCTACGTGGCGCAAGAGAAGGCGGAGGAAGAGTCGCCGGCGAACATCGCGGTGGTGGGCGGATTCCTGAAGCAGTATGTGCAGCGCGCCCATGTCCACATTCAGCCGGCGGGGCCGGTGAGTTGGGTGGACTGGGCGCCGGGCGGCGGCCACCGCGTGTACACGGCGGAGCGGAACCTCGGCACGGCCGTGCTGCAACGTCGCGGCAAGGAGCAGGTCGTCTTCGTGCTCAACCATTACATCGAGGCCGCGCGCTTCGAACTGAGCTTCCGGGATATCCGCAGCGGCGTGCTGTGGAATGTGGATACGGATGAATCCATTCCCATTCGCAACGGCAAGTGCAGGGTGGACGTGGACCGCAAGAGCGCCGCGCTGTACCTGGTGAGATAGGATGGGGGTGGGGCTGGCGGGGATCGGTAAGGAGGGGACATGACATCACGGGAGATCTTAAGGCGCGCGTTGAGCCACACGGATGGTCCGGTTCCGGTCGATTTCGGCAGCACGGCGGTGACCGGCCTGCATGTGACCTGCGTCGCCGGGCTGCGTGAGCATTACGGATTGGACAAGCGACTGGTCAAGGTTTGCGAACCCTACCAGATGCTCGGCCTGGTCGAGGACGACCTGGCGGCCGCGATGGGGGTCGGTACCGTCGGCGTTCTACCCCGGAATACGCTCTTCGGGTTTCCGCTGGGGGCCTGGAAAGAGTGGCGCGCGCCCTGGGGGCAGAACCTGCTGGTGCCGGGGGCTTTCAACACCACCCAAAAGGGCAAGGATGTTTACATCTACCCGGTCGGGGATACATCGGTTGCGCCGTCGGGGCATCTGCCGGAAGGCGGCTGGTTCTTCGATACCATCGTTCGGCAAGCGCCGATCGACGAGGAGGCTCTTGAGCCGACGGATAATCTGGAGGAATTCGGCCCGATTCCGGCGGACAGTCTCGCCCACTTCGGTAAGGAAGCGACCGGGGCGGCGGCAACCGGCCGGGGCGTGGTGGCCAATTTCGGCGGCACGGCATTCGGCGACATCGCCCTGGTCCCGGCCCCCTTCCTGCGCGCCCCCAAGGGCATCCGGGCCATCGACGAGTGGTATATGTCCACCGCCATGCGGCAGGAGTATGTCCACGCCATCTTCGACCGGCAACTCGAATACGCCCTGGCCAACCTGGCCGAGGTGCACAAGGTCGTCGGGGACACGGTCGATGCGGTATTCCTGTGCGGCACGGACTTCGGCACGCAACGGGGGCTCTTCTGTTCGCCGGACGCCTACGATTCGCTTTGGCATCCCTACTACAAGAAGATGAACGACTGGATTCACGCGCACACCGCCTGGAAGACCTTCAAGCACTCGTGCGGCGCGGTGGAGCCGCTCATGGACCATTTCATCGCCTCGGGGTTCGACATTATCAACCCGGTGCAGTGCTCCGCCACCGGCATGGAGGCGGCAGGACTGAAGCGCAAGTACGGCGACCGGCTGGTCTTCTGGGGCGGGGGCGTCGATACCCAGCGCACCCTGCCGTTCGGCACGCCCGCCGAGGTCAGGACCGAGGTTTTGCAGCGGTGCCGGATTTTTTCCCAAAAGGGCGGCTTTGTCTTCAACGCCATCCACAACGTCCAGGCCAACACCCCGGTAAAGAACATCGTCGCCATGCTGGACGCCGTCAGTGAATTCAATGGAGAGAGATAACATCATGCAATCGAAGAAACTCGACTGGTTCGCCGAAGCCCGTTATGGAATGTTCATCCACTATGGTCTCTACTCCCTGCTGGGGCGGGGCGAGTGGGTCTGGAATCGTGAAGAGATCCCGATGGCGGAGTACACGGCGCTGGCCGACCGTTTCACGGCCCAGAAGTTTGACGCGGATGCGCTGTGCGACCTGGCCGTCCGCGCCGGCATGCGCTACGTGGTGCTGACGACCATGCACCACGAAGGGTTCCGCCTGTATGACACCGCCTTGAGCCCGTTCAACACGGTGAAGACGGCTGCGCGCCGCGACCTGGTGGCGGAACTGGTGACGGCGGCCCGCAAGCGCGGCTTGCGCATCGGCCTCTATCACAGCCTCAACAACTGGCACGACCAGCCCGACCAGGTGGCGGCGTTGGAGGACAAGGCCGCGTATGCGCAGTGCACCGAGAACACCTTTGCGCGGCTGCGCGAACTGGTCACGAAGTTCAACCCGATCGACGTGCTCTGGTACGACGGCTGGTGGCCCTTCAATGCCGAGGGCTGGCAGGGCGAGCGCATGAACGCGATGGTGAGCGCGATTCAACCCCACATCCTGTTCAATGGCCGCAATGCATTGCCGGGCGATTTCGCTACGCCCGAGGGGCACATGGGCGCGCCGCATCCCTGGCGGCCCTGGGAAGCCTGCATGACGCTGAATCATAGTTGGGGTTTTAACGGCGGCGATCACGAATGGAAGTCGCCCACGCAGGTCGTCGACTTGCTGGCCTCAGCCGCGCAGGGCCGCGGCAACCTGTTGCTGAACATCGGCCCGCACGGCGATGGATCCGTGCCGGAGGAGTCCGTGCGGGTGCTGGAGACCGTCGGGGCGTGGCTGAAACGGTGCGGCGGCGAGGCCATCTACGGCACGGAACTGTTCACCTACGATGCGTATGTGCGCGGCAATCACCGCGGCGACTGGTGTTCGCACGGCACCTTTACGGTGCGCGAGAACTGCCTGCACCTGCTGGTCCGGCGGTGGCCGGGCAGCGTCCTTACGTTCGGCGGTATGCAGGCGAAAGTGAAGAGCGTGCAGGTGCTTGGGACGAGCGGCCGGCCGGTCGCCTTCAAGCAGGAAGGCACCCGCGTCACGTTGAGCGGCCTGCCCGACACCCCGCCCGATCCCCTGTGCCCCGTGCTGCGAATCGAGTGCGATCGCGCCCCGGCCCTGTACCAGAGTGGAGGCTTGCGCATCCCGAAGGTGCCGCATCCGCACTACGATCCCGCTCCCTCGGACATCCAGCACTAGAACGCGCAAGAGCGAATGAAGATGTCGAAAACAGCGGGACTGCGCATCGCCTGGGCCGGCAATGTCCTGTCAATCCGGGATGAACGCCTCGCTGTCCCCCACATCAACGTCACCTATCTTGAGGCGTTCTGCCGGGCCCAGTCGCAGGATCGTGTTTGGGATGAAACGGTGATTCCCCATGAGACCCGGCTGGTTTCGGCGGATGAGGGGGGCACACGGGTGTGTCTCGAATCGAGGATTGCAGACGGGACCTCGGTGTCGCATGTGGTGACGGCGGGGAAGGACGAGGTCACTTTCGAACTCACGGCGCATAATCCCACCCGACAGGAATCCCACGTTCATTGGGCGCAGCCCTGTATTCGCGTTGGCGCGTTCACGGGTTTGGGGGACGACAGCGTGGGCCGGTACGAGTACCTGAAGCGGTGTTTCCTGTTCGTCGAGGGGCAACTGGCTCGAATGCCGTTGCCGGTCTGGAATACCGTGGCGCGCTACATGCCCGGGCAAGTGTGGTGCCCGCGCCACGTCCCCAGGACGGATGTGAACCCCCGACCGCTGAGTACGGTGGTCCCGAGCAACGGGTTAATCGGCTGTTTTTCGGGGGATGAGCGCATGATCCTGGCCACGGCATGGGCGCCATACCAGGAACTTTTCCAGGGCATCATTCAGTGCATTCACTCGGACTTCCGCATCGGCGGGCTGAAAGCCGGCGAGACGAAGACCATCCGGGGCAGGATCTATATGGTTGAGAACGATGTGCCCGCATTGCTCAAGCGCTACGCGGGGGACTTTCCGGAGCAGGGTTGAGGCGAATCGATCGCATGATGAACGAAGGAGAATCAGCATGCAAAAGAGGATCACACTGGCGGCCGCGTTACTCATCGGTGCCGGACTGAATTCCGAGCTGGGCGCGGGGCTGGAAATAAACAAGACACAGACTGTGCTCAAGGCAGGCACGGAGACCAATATGAAGAAGCAACCATTGATTTGCACCCGTGAAATCATTTCCTCAACCCCGTGGGGCGGCTGGGTCAAGACCGACATGCCGCTGGAACTGCGACACCGGATGTTCATTCCCTTCTGGTCGGAGGCGCGACTGCGTCGGCATATCGAGATGCTCAAGGCCTTTGGTTTCAACTCGATCCAGGTCACCGTGCCGACCGTGGCGCTCTGGTGCGGGGCGGATATGGAAAGTTGGAGCGCCCGGCAACGCTTCATGTTGAAGACCGCTCGGGAACTGGGAATGTCCACGGCGCAGTTCGTCTGGGGCTCGGCCATAGCCGACCCCAGCCTGCCCGCAAGTGGACAGCAGGTCGCGGAACTCGATTGGCACAAGCCCGAAGACCGTGCCAGGCTGCTGACCTGGTATCGAGAGCAGGCGAAGGATTTTGCTCCGCTGGCTGATCGCATCGTCACCCACTGGGTCGATCCCGGCTATAGCCATCGGCACTGCAAAGAGTGCACCATCGACACCGTGGTCGAAATGCACAACGCAATTATGGGCATCTACCGTGAGAAGAACCCGAGGATTCGGGGGGCACTCAGCACTTGGTTCATGCAGCCCGGCAAGAAGTGGCCCGGCTATGAAGGTTCGGTCAAATTGGCCGCCCATCCCAAACTCGACAAGAATTCCGATGTTGTTCTCGGCCTAATGAACTACGGCGCCGACGGCGACAACCTCGACTTTGCCGGTGAGCTCAAGGCGGCCGAGATCGAGGGCATTGCCGCCGCCGGCCGACAGACCGGGGTCTGGGGCTGGTACACCGCCGACAACGAGATCAACCCCGCGCTGCACGTCCGCACGGCCGTCCTGCAGAAATATTTCCGCAGCCTGCCGCCTCAGACATCCACGCAACTGGCCTGGCACAGTCTCGACGACAACTTCCCTGGCCTGAATATGCAGAACCTCTATGTGGCGGGAAAGCTGATGCAGGATCCGACATTGGACGCCGGGACCCTGCTGGACCAGTTCTGCCAAGGGTTCGTGGGCGAGGCCAACGCCCCCGCTGTGGCCACCGCGCTGCGCGCCATCGAACAGGCCCGCACCCGCAGCCTGCTCTACAGTGCCCGCGTCGAGGACGCGGTCGCGCCGCCGGCCGACTGGCAGAAGAACCGCCGCCCGCTGCCCGCCACCTGGCTGGACGAAACTAGCAGAGCCGTGGACCAAGCCATCGCAGGGATGAAGAGTGTCAAACTGGCTCCCGGCTTCAGGACCGCCTGGCCGGTTACCATGGAGCCGGAGGAATACCTGGGCGAGCTCAACGCGCATCTTGAAGCCATCCGCCAGATGCTGGCCTTCCTCAAGGGCGTGCGCGAGGTCGAGACGCTGCAGGCCGCCGGCGCGTCCAAAGAGCAGATCAAGGCCGCCATTGCCGCCCTGCCGGCCGTCATCTATGACCCGAAGCACACCGCAGGTCTCGACCCCGCCATCTACAAGCAGAAACTGGCCGCGCTGAGAAGGACAGCCGGAATGGAATGATGTCGTCAACAGGAAAAAGGAAACTGATGCCATGAAGAAGATGGTATGAATTGTTCTTCGGCTGGCATTACTCTGTCAGATAAGGGCTGATGGAGTAGACGGGTTGCAGGCTGAATGTGTTATGTGAGGCCATGACCTCGTGAAGGAGACAGTCTATGAGCACAAAGAGCGATGCGGAATACAACAAGCGGATGCTGGAACGCTTCAAGGTCGAGTACGTGGAAATGCCGGTGATCAACGGACGGCTCTGGATCGCCGATTTTGCGGGCGACATGAGCGGACGTATCCGCCTGGGCAAGGGTGTGGTCATCAACTCCAGCATGGATGCCAACCCGGTCGGCGGCGTGCGGACGGTGTTCTGCTTCAAGGGCCCGAATGCCCTGATCGAGATTGACGACAACACGGGCATGTCCAACGTGATGATTGCGGCCTACGAACACGTGTCCATCGGCAAGTACGTCAGCCTGGGCGCGGGCTGCAAGGTCATGGACACGGACTTCCACCCGCTCGATCCGGATGAACGGCGCCGGAACGTCAACATTCCCCACCGGCCCGTCCGGATCGGGGACGACGCGTTCATCGGGACGGAGGCGATCATTCTCAAGGGCGTGACGATTGGCACGGCTTCCGTCGTTGCCGCCGGCGCGGTGGTGGCCAAGAGCATCCCGGACGGCGAGATCTGGGGCGGGAATCCGGCGAAGTTCATCCGGAAGCTGAAATGACGGCGGGCAGCGTGTCGGGTCTGACTTGGACCCACGGCTGGCCGGTCGATCTGTGCGAGACGCCCCCGGACGCGGAGGGCTGGCGGCGTGTCGATTTCCGTGCCACGGCGGCAGGGGACGGCAATGCGCGCGGCCGCTGGTCGCTGGGTCCGGTCAATAATCCCTTCTGGTGCCTGCCGGGCCTGTTCTGGGGCGACAACCGGCAGGACACGAGCCCTCTGCTCTACCCGCGCTTCGATCCGGCCTGCACCAAGCCCGCGCGGTTCGTGAGTGCCTTCTGGCAGTTCCATGTGGCGCGCCTTTCGCAATCCCTGGCGGCCTGCCATGATGGTCAACGCTGGCATATCCTCGAAGTGGCGCCCTATGTCCGCCGCGCCACCGGCGAGAGCCTGGCTGTCTCGCTGGGATTCGCCTATGAAAAGGGCAGGGCGTTTCTGGACTGCGCCGTGCCGCCCGCGGAGGAGCCCTACCGGCACGTGGGGACGGACTATACCGAGGCGCGTGTCGAGACCTGCCGGCTTGCGGCAGGTGAGACTTTGACGTGGGCCTATCGTCTCCATGTCCTGCCCGGCGCGCGGGCGGCCTTGTTGACGTTCCTGGCGGACCGCTACCACGAGCAACGCGACGAGGCGCGAGGGGACGCATCCGCCCCGGATGCCGCCGCCGTTTCGCGCGCGACCCGAAACGGGCTGATGAACTGGCATCATGAACCGGCGCTGCAGACATTCAAGTACGCCGTGGCCTACGACCGGATCGGTCAGCAGATCGCCGAAGGCTCGAACTGCACGCTGGACCAGGCGCAGATGCACCTGGGGTGGGTCAGCGGGTGGGTGGTGTTCGAACCGCTGCTGGACTATGCAGCCCGCTGCGACGACCGGGCCGCCTGGGATGCCGTGGCGGACAGTTGGACGCGGTTGGCGCCGACGGCCACCTCGCCCTCGGGGTTCTGGTGGTCGCGCTACGTGCCGCAAAGCCGCAAGGCCGACGGCAGTCCCATGGCCTCGCTGTTTGACGGCGGTCAGTTCAACGGATGGGACGGCGGCTGGCTGGCCAACCGGCGCCATATTCATCTGCGCACCACGGGCGATGCGGTCCTGCGCGCGCTGCGGGTGGTGGCGAAACACGGCGACCGGCTGCCTTTCCGCGCCGCGCTGCAGGCCGACATTCTGCGGCAGGCGGAACTCGTGGCCGGGTTTGCCCGCCGGAACCCGATCCTGCCGCTGTCGGTCGACGCCGTCAGCGGCGAGGTCCAATCGTTGGCGGGCACGGCGGCCATGATCTGGATCTCGATCTGGACGCTGTTGGATCGCCTGGGCTTGTGGAGCGATCGCGACCTGATCCGGCGCTGTGCGGATGCTTATCGCCCCGCGGTGGACAGCGGTTTGCTGTATGGCGCGCCGGAAGATGTCGGCGAGAGCAGCACGAGCGAGGACGTTTACATCGCCATTAATGTCTATGCGGATTTGCATGCGCAGTACGGGCGCCCGGAGGACTTGGCGACGCTGCAGACGGCCGCCCGCTGGCTGTACCTGTGGCGGCGCGCGTTCAACGTGCGGCTGTCGCCGCGGACCCTCATCGGCGCGTACAACCTGCGCAGCCACGGCGGCGACCTGGCTTCCAGCCGGAACAACCACCTGCACGTCTACGGCGTGGATGCCGAGGATGCCCTGCTTCGGTTGTCCGAATGGACCGGGGACGCCCGCTGGGCGGAACTGGCCGACGACCATTGGTGTTTCATCGCGCAACTGGTCAGCATGGAAGACGGCCATTTCAACGGCTTCGAGGGCATGGTGACCGAGCAGTTCTATTTCATGGATTGGTCGTGCCTGGGCAACTCGGTCCACCGTTACGAAGCCGACCCCCGCAAAGCCGCCTGGGATACGGGACCGCACTTCCGCAACCATGGCAACATGTCCGGCTTTTCCACCGCCTGGTGTGTGGCCTTCGCCCTGCGTGGAGCCCTGGCCAGGGTGGGGGCCAATCGGATGACGAGTAACTGACGAGGTGTGTCATGCATGAATACGGGCATTTCGACGATGCGAAGCGGGAATACGTCATCACGGATCCGTTCACGCCGGCGCCCTGGATCAACTATCTCGGCAACACGCGCCTGACGGCGTTCATCAGCCAGCAGGCCGGCGGATTGACTTTCTACCGCGACCCGCAGACCCGGCGGATCAGCCGGTATCATTATCTGGCCACACCACCGGACCGGCCGGGGTTCTATGTGTACGTGAAGGACCGGGAGACCGGCGCGCTGTGGAATCCGCACATGGCGCCGACGGGTACGAAGCTGGAGTTCTACGAATGTCGGCACGGGCTCGGCTACACGCGTTTTATTGGCCGACGTGACGGCGTCGAGGCGGAGGTCCGCTATTTCATCCCGCCGCAGGCCGACATCATGGTCTGGCGGATCAGCCTGCGGAATCTCACGAGCGCGCCGAAGCGGCTGACGATCTGCAGTTATCTGGAGTTCAGCCTGCTGGAATTCATGCGGGAAACCTGGTGGTGTTACCTGAAGAACCAGGTGGGCTTCGAATGCGACCCGGCGGCCCGGTGGATCAAATACATCTATCACGCCTTTCAGGCCCCCTTCACGCCGGCCATCTTTCTGACCTGTACGGCGCCCGTGACGGGTTACGAATGCGCCCGTGACGCATTCTGCGGCCCGGAAGGGTCGCTGGAACGGCCGGCCGCCCTGACCGGGCGCGGGTTCACCGGGTCGCAACTCGCCGGCGGCGGTGGGCACGGATGCGGTGTTTTGGGAACGGACCTGGAACTGCCTGCCGGCGGCGTCAAGGAAATGGCCTATGTGCTGGGGGTGGCCGACGACTGGTCCGCCGCGACGAAACTGAAGGAGACGTTCTCCGATCTCGCGACGCTCGACGCTGCCGGTGCGACGCTGGCCGACTATTGGCAGCGCAAGACCGGCGCCATCCAAGTGGCTACCGGTGACGCGAATCTTAACCGCATGGTCAATGTCTGGAATCCCCTGAACTGCCAGGTGGCGCTGGAGCGCACCCGCGATATTTCCACCGACCACATGGGCCTGGACGGCATGCGGTACCGGGACACCATGCAGGATGCGCTGGCCGTGGCCAACTTCGACCCGGACTTTGCGCGGGAGCGCATCCGGCTGATTTTCGGCGTTCAGTCCCGCGACGGGCGCGGTTGTTTCGCTTTCTATCCGTTCAACAACCTGCCGATCGTCGACAATCCCGCGCGCAGCGACAACACGGTCTGGCCGATCTTCACGGTCGCCAACCTCGTCAACGAAACCGGCGACCTGTCCTTTTTCGAGGAGCGGATTCCCTACCGGGACGGCGGGGAAGGGTCCGTCTACGAGCACATCCTGGTTGGGCTCAAATACATTCACGACCGCCGCGGTCCGCACGGTCTGCCGCTGCTGGCGCACGCCGACTGGAACGACTCGCTGGCGATCTTCCATGATGAGCGCGCGGAGAGCGTGATGCTGGGCATGCAGTGGGTGTATGCGGCGCGGTTGTTCCGCGATTACGCGGCGCAACTCGGGCGGCAGTCGGATGTCGAGTGGTGCGAGCGCCTGGCCGCCGAGATGACGGAGGCGTTGAACACCGATGCGGTCTGGGACGGGGCCTGGTACCGGCGGCTGTTGCTGAGCAACGGCATGAACATCGGCAGCGACCGGCGGCCGCAGGGAAAGATCTATCTCGAATCGCAGGTTTGGTCGGTGATCTCCGGGGTGGGGCGCGACGGACGCGGCCGCCAGGCGATGGACGCGGTGCGCGAGCGTCTGGACACGCGGCGCGGGCTGATGCTGCTGGCGCCGCCTTACACGGGTATTCCGAACCCGGACGATCCGCTGACGAGCAACGGTCCCGGTACCGGTGAGAACGGCGGCATCTTCTGCCATGCCAACACGTGGGCCGTCATCGCGGAATGCCTGTTGGGTCGCCCGGAGCGTGCCTGGGAGTACTACCGGAAGATCCTGCCTGCCGTCGCGGCGGCGGAGGAGGGCCAGGCGCACTGGCGGCGCGAGCCTTATGTCTTCAATTCCTCCATCAACGGTCCGGCGGCGGGACGGGACTTCGGTCGCGGCGGCATCAGTTGGCTCTCCGGGACGGCGAGTTGGATGTACATTGCGGCCACGCAGTATCTGCTCGGCCTGCAACCGGGGCTCGGCGGGTTGCGGGTCCGTCCCTGCCTGCCTTCGGCGTTCGGGGAGGTCTCCATCCGCCGGGCGTTTCGCGGGCGCACCTATCGGATCGAATACGGCGGGAAAACGGGCGACGTGCGCGTGGACGGCGCGCCCCTGCGGGACGGAATCATTCACGCCTGACGCACGTAAGGATACAACCATGTCGCGCCAGGGTAAGCCTGTAGAGGAAGGAAGGGAGGAAGGCCGAA
>CAZTAJ010000076.1:0-20015 GCA_964611575.1 uncultured Verrucomicrobiota bacterium | reverse complement strand
GTTGGCGCCCACGATCGCCTTGTTCCGCTGCACGGCCAGCCCGGTGAGGCGGCTGACCATGCGGCTGATCCGGAAGATTTCCTTGGTCTCTATATTGGTGCGGAGGTTGAAGAAGTCCTGGCGCGTGCGCATGGCCATGACGACTTCCTCCAGCGACGTATTACCGGCGCGCTCGCCGAGTCCGTTGATCGTGCATTCGACCTGTCGGGCCCCGGCCCTGACGGCGGCGAGAGAATTGGCCACCGCCATGCCGAGATCGTTGTGGCAGTGGACGGAGATGATCACGCCCGGAACACGGGCCCTCACGCGTCCGGCGACATACCCGATCATCTTCCCATACTCCTCCGGGATGGCGTACCCGACGGTGTCCGGGATGTTCAGGGTCGTGGCGCCGGCTTCGGCCACGGCTGTATAGAGATCCACGAGGTATTCACGGTCGGCGCGGGTGCAATCCTGGGCGGAATACTCCACGTCGTCGGTGAAGGTGCGCGCGAATCTGACCGCCTTGACCGAGCGCTCGATGTTCTGGGCGCGGGTCATCTTCAGGATCTTTTCCAGGTGGATGTCGCTGCCGGAACTGAACGTGTGGATGCGTTTCCTGGCGGCCGGGGCAACAGCCAGGCCGGCCCGCTCGATATCCTTCTCGACGGTGCGGGCGAGGGCCGCAATGGTCGGCCCTTTGACGCTTTCGGCGATGGTGTGGACCGCGTCGAAATCGTCCGGCGAAGCGATGGGAAAGCCAGCCTCAATCACGTCCACGTTCAGAGCCGCGAGGGCATGGGCAATTTCCAGCTTTTCACGGTGGTTCAGGCTGCAGCCGGGCGCCTGCTCGCCATCCCGGAGCGTGGTGTCGAATATGATGACGCGGTCTTTGTCGTTCGTTTTCATAAGCCTGTCTTCCTGTCTTCTCGTCTCTTCCGCTTGTATGCCATTATAGGTGTACCAAACAAAAAACCCACCGCTTTTTGCGGTGGGTTGACAAGACCAGATGACGGTTAGTTCAGCAACCGCCCTCCCACCGCGGAGTGCGCCCCAGCAACAAGCCCAGGCACAACTCACCCGTCAGACGCAGCATGCCGGTGGCGTCAGCAACGGGGGCGATGGAAGTCATTGAATTCATTGACGTCTATACTCTGCCAAACCCTGTCGGAAGGCGTCAATCGATTTCTCAAGGGTCCAACCGCGTGGGTGCCTGAACGACGAGGCAGGCGTCAGGCCTTGCGAGTAAGCCGGGCGATGAACATGCCGTTGCACGGGCCGTCCCAGGGGTGAATCGTTAGGCGGCCGTCACAGGGTTTCCCATCGAGCGGATTGGCGAACGGGCTGAGGACGAAGCCGGGGTGGTCCTTGAGGAACGCATCGATCACATCCTGGTTTTCCAGGCGGGTGAGCGTGCAGGTGGCATAGACGAGGGTGCCGCCGGGGCGCAGGCTGGGTGCGCAGACCCGCAGCAGGGCAGCCTGGAGGCGCGCCAGTTCATGGAGGCGTGCTTCGGTGAGGCGCCAGCGTGCGTCGGGATTGCGGTGCCAGGTGCCCAGCCCTGAACAGGGCGCGTCGACCAGGATGCCGTCAAACGGCCCTTCCGGCGCCGGCTCCTTCAGGCCGTCCCAGCGTCGCAGTTCGATCATTCTCACCCCGGCATCCTGTTGGCGGCGTTTGAACTGCTCCAGGATGGAGGCGCGCGTATCGGTGGCGAGAATCGTGCCGCGGGATCGCATCAGGGCGGCCAGGTGCAGCGCCTTGCCGCCCGAGCCGGCGCAAACGTCCCACCAGTTCTGCCGCGATTGGGGCGCGCAGACGCTGCCGACAGCTTGCGAAGACAGATCCTGGGTGTCGAGGGTATGCGCGGTGGCGCGCGGCAGGGCCCAGAGATTGGCCCCGCGCTTGACTCGCACGGCGTCCGCCGAACGGGGGTGGGCGACCGCTTCAAGACCGGCCGCATGCAAGGCGGCCAGCGTCGCGTCGCGAGTCCCCGGCTTCAACCGCAGCCAGGTGGGCGGCGGTGTCTGCCATGCGGTCACGAGACGTTCCCGGAATGCCGCGGCGTTGCCGGTGCGTGTTGTGGGCGCCACGTGATCGAATGTCCATGCGGGGACGAGTTCGGTGAGGGCGGGGGGCGTCGTATGGGTGAACGTTGCCAGAGCGCCGGCGCGCGCCTTCAGTTCCAGGTTGCCGACGGGATGGAGATCGGAGGCGGGCAAGGCGGTCTGCGGCAGCAACGCGGCGAGGGCGGGCGGCAATTCGACGCCGTCCAACACGCTCGCCAGGATGCAGGCCGTGGTATCGTCCGGGGCCCGTGCGGGAGTCAGCCAGCCCAGCCAGCGGAAGACGGCGAAGACGGTTTCGGAAAGCAGGCGCCGGTCGCGCGAGCCGAATTCGGGATGCAGGCGGTAAAGATGCGAGAGGGTGACGTCGGCGGGATGACCGGCCGCCACGGCCTTCTTCACATGGGTGACCGTTTCGACGACGAGCGCGGTTTGGGTCCGCAGAGCCTTCTCGGGGATGGTCATGGACTATTCCTCAGTGCCGGCGCCTCTGGCGTTGGCGGGCCGCCGATTCTGAGGATGCCGTTGATCATGCGGGTTGGCCCAGCCGGCCCAGGAGCATGCCGGTGTAGAGGAACCCCAAGCGGAACTGATCGAGCGAGTACGACTCGTTCGGGGCGTGGATATGGTCCTCTTCGCTGCCGAACCCCACGAGCAGCGGGGCGCCGCCGGCCAGGGCCGGTAGGTGCGACAGGATCGGCACCGAGGCGCCTTCCCAGAGAAAAGCCGTGGGCTGATCGGACAACTCGCCCAGCACTTCGCGGGCCAGGCGGACGGCGGGCGAATCGAGCGGCACGCGGACGGCGGGCCCGCCGGCGCCTTGTTCGGTGATGTCGAGCCGGAAGCCGGGCGGGGTGTGGCGCTGAAGGTGATCGGCCAGCAGGCGCAGGATGCGTTTAGGGTCCTGTCCGGGCACGAGACGGGCCGAGAGCTTGATCAGGGCCTCGGCCGGGATGACGGTTTTGCTCCCGGCGCCGCCGTAGCCGGAGTGGACGCCGTTCACGTCGATCGCCGGCCTGAACCCGGTGCGCTCGACGGGGGTGTAGTTCAGTTCGCCGCCGACGGGGGGGGCCCCGGTTGACTTCTCATACCAGGCCGCGTCGCATCCCGGGGCGTTGGCCAGGCGTCGCTCTTCGGCCGTGGGTTCCTGTACGCCATCGTAGAAACCGGCCACGGCCACACGGCCCGAGACGTCATGGAGCGACGTGATCAGGCGGGCCGCCCCGTGGGCCGGGTTGGGTGCGCGCCCGCCGTGGGTGCCGGAGTGCAAGTCGTGACTGGCGCCGTGCAACAGGGCGGTGGTGTGCACGATACCGCGCAGTCCCATGGTGAGGGTGGGGGCGCCGGACGCGACGGTGCCGGTGTCGGCCACCATGACGATATCGGCGCGCAGGTCGGTCTTGTCGGCGGCGAGCGCATCGAGCAACGGCAACTGGCCGGTTTCCTCGTCGCCTTCGATCAGTATCTTGAGGGTGCAGGCCAAGGCCTGATCGGCCATGAGCGCCTCCATGCCCTTCAGGGCGGCGAAGACCTGGCCCTTGTTATCCTGGGCGCCGCGGGCAAACATGCGGCCGTGGCGGAGGGTGGGGGCAAAGGGAGGCGTGGTCCAAAGTGCCAGCGGGTCCACGGGTTGCACGTCGTAGTGTCCGTAGAACAGCACTGTCGGCATGCCGGGGCGGCCGGGGCGCTCGGCGAAGACGGCGGGATGCGAGCGGGTGGGGATCAGGCGGGTCGTGAAGCCCAGGGAGCGGAGATGCCCGGAGAGCCACTGGGCGCAGGCCTGGCAATCGCCGGCGTTCTCGGGATTCGTGCTGATGCTGGGGAAGGCCAGAAATCGGCGCCATTCATCCAGGTACCGGTCGTGGTGGGCGTCAAAGATCGTTTGAAGTTCGAGCTTCGTCATGGGCCTGCCTGTGGAGTGTACGGTCAACGAAGCACGAGCATACACCGCGGCGACCCGTTACGCAACCGCCCTTGCTCCCGCTCAGTTTTGTTTGAGGTCAACTTTGAAGCCGGCGGATTCGGCCGTGGGGATGAGTCGCTGGGTGGGGTAGGCGAACTGGAGCTGCGGCCGTTTGGCGAACTCGGTGAGAACCCGTGCGGAGATCCGGCTGTGCGTGGATGCCACCCGGCGATAGTGGGCCGGAAAGAACAGCGTCAACTGGACCCCGCTGTCGGCGATGAGCGTGTCGACCCTCGGTTCCTGATGTACCGATTCGCGCGTCAGCACCCGGCAGAGGACCTGATCGCCCTTCTGAAACTCCGCGAAGATGTCACGGGTTTCTTCTTTCAGGATGTCGAGCAGAAGGGTGCGGGCTTCTTCCAGGGGCGTTTCGTAGGTGACGGTGACGTCGAGCCGGTGCCACACGAAGGGGTGGCCATAGCTGTAGTTGAACAGGTGCTCCTTGAAGATGAAGTTATTGGGGATCAGGACTACGCGGCCGGTGTGGTCGTCCGTGCCGAGCCAGTTCCGGCACTCCAGCAACGTGGTGCGGAGAATCTGGATGTCGACGATGTCGCCGACAATGCCGTTGATTTCCACGTGATCGCCCACCTTGATCCGGCGGCTGATGGCGATGACGAACCACCCGACGAACGACGAGCACAGGTCCTGCAAGGCGATGACCGCCGCGGCGGTGGCGAGCCCCAGCACGGTGGCCACGGAGCGAAGATCCTCGAGGAAGAACCGCGCCGTCACGCCCGCCATGACGATCAGGGACAGGTAGCGCGCCAGTCGGCGGGCAATCAGAAGGTGCTCGTGGGACGAGGTGAACGGTAGTATCAACCGGGCGACGATCGTCTCGATCAGCAGGATAGCCAGCAGGCAAAGACCGAGCGAACCGAGTTTTTGAAGGAACGCCTGCCGGATGGCGTTCGACTCGGTCTGCCGGAAACGGAGTTCCTTGCCGATCAGGTCCGCGCCCTGTTCGGCCAGGTTCAGCGAGGTGTCAAGGATCGCGACCTGCCTTCCGAGTTGCTCGATACGCGGGGCCAGCATGACCGCCTCGCTCTTCGCGTTGGTGAGCATGCGGTTGAGCCGCTGCAGTCGCGCCGTCCGTTCCGCCCCATTGGTCCCGATGCTGCTGCGGCGTTCGATGGCGTAAAGCTCTTTCAAGTTGTCGGCTTCGGCGCCGGCTTGCGCGGCCCGCTCGCGGGCCAGGGTCAGGCGTTCGATCGCCTGGGTCTTTTCCTGCCGCAGGTTGTCGGCGGCACTCTGGAATTCCTCCAGAATACGCTGGCTCGATGTCAGGGTGGATCGGTTGGCCAGCACGTCCCGGAGCGATGGACTCGATTGCGTCAGCGACTGCTTGAGCGTTTGGCTGAGGCGGGTGGCCTCAATGCGCAGCCGGATGGCGAGATCGGCCTGGTTGCGGGTGAAGGTGGTTGCCACGATTTCGGCATCCAGGTTCTTGCCTTGGGCCTCCAAGTCAGCGATGGTGCTGTAATCCTCCTCCCGGTCCGGATTAAGCGTGCGCAGCGCGGCCCGGACTTCGTCGCGGCGGGCGGACACGACTTTGAGTTGCTGGTCGGTCTGCGCCCGCGTTCGGTTGACGTCCGTGAGATCGGAGTCGATGGCGCCGACCGCCTCGACGAGGGTCTGGTAATCGGACCGGGTGTGGCGGGCGGTGACCTGCCGTTCCTTGACCTCCAGTGCCCGGTGCCGCTGCAGGTTGTCGATCTCCTGCTGCAGGGCCTTCACGCGGCGCTCCCAGAGTTCGCGATCGCGGGGGACTTCGACCTCCGTGAGCGTCTGACGGGCGGATTCAAGCTCGGACCGCGCGGCTTCGAGCCGGTCCTCTGCGGGGAGCAAGGCCGGGAAGGCCAGGGCGGTCAGGATGGCGCCAAGAACGAGTAACGACGTCTTCATGAGGACCTCCGTTCAACGGCTGCCGCCGGATGGCGTCAGCCTGCCAACGCCATGACTATAGTCATCCCGGCCCGGTTGTCCATCCCGGGTTGTCCGGGCCGCTTGCTACAGCAGGCTGGCGGCGAGGGCGGCGAGGGCGCTGCGCTCGCTCTTGGTCAGCGTGGTGTGGCCGTGGAGCGCCTGGGTCTTCATGTGTTCCACCGCGTACGACAGGCCGTTGCTGCTGGAATCGAGATACGGGTTGTCGATCTGGTAGGGATCCCCGGTCAGCACCATCTTGGTGCCTTCCCCCGCACGGCTGATGATGGTCTTGATCTCATGCGGCGTGAGGTTCTGCGCTTCATCGACGATCACAAACTGCCGCGGGATCGAACGGCCGCGGATATAGGTCAGCGCCTCCAGTTCGATCACCTCGTCGCGTTGCAGTTTCTCGATCCGCTCGCGAATCGTGTGTTTGTGTTCGCTGGCCGTGGTCTTCATCATCAGGTACGTCAGGTTGTCGAAAATGGGCATCATCCAGTTGGAGAGCTTCTCCTCCTTGGCGCCGGGGAGATAGCCGATGTCCTTGCCGAACGGCATGATCGGCCGGGTCACCAGCATGCGGTCGTAGCGTTTCTGGTTGACGATCTTTTCGAGGCCCGCGGCCAGCGCCAGCAGGGTCTTGCCGGTGCCGGCGGGCCCCATGAGCGTGACGAGCTGGACGGAGTCGTCCATCAGCAGTTCGAGGGCCATGCGCTGTTCGCGGCTGCGTGACTTGACGTGCCAGGCGGTATCGTGTTTGGGGTTCAGCGGCGTGAGCGTGCCGTTGCCGGACGAGCGGGCCAGGGCGGAGTGATGGTCGTCGCCCTCCGCCACCAGCGTCACAAACTCATTGGGCATCAGTCCCAGGTCGGCAATGCGGAGGCTGTTGTTGGCGTAGAATTCGTCGATCTGCTCGGGCCGGACGCGCACCAGCCGGTGGCCGGTGAAGAGTTCGTCGAAGTTGACTTTCTTGTTCTCGAAATCCATCACCTCGATGCCGAGGGCGTCGGCCTTGATACGGGCGTTGATGTCCTTCGAGACGAAGATCACGCGTTCGCCCTGGCTGTGGAGTGCCTGGGCCACGCGGATGATGCGGTTGTCGGCAATGGCGACGTCCAGCACCGCGTCCCGGTCGGCGGGCGTGCCGATGACGATCTTCAACATGCCGCCATTGTTGGTGGGGACGCCGTCGCCGAGTTTGCCGCGGGCGCGCAGGATATCCAGGCGGCGGATCACGCCGCGGGCGTTGCGGCCGAGTTCGTTGGTCTCGCGCTTGAACTTGTCCAGTTCCTCGATGACCGCCATGGGGAGGACAACCGTGTTGTCCGTGAAGGCCTCGATACTGGCGGCGTCGTGCAGGAGGACGTTGGTATCCAAAACAAAAGTCTTCTTCATGGCTTCCTTATTCCCTGTGCACGAACGGTCGTTTACTTGCAGTCGCGATGTCGACAGCATGCCAGAAAGAATCGGGGTCCGCCAGCGTTAGATCGTTGGGTGGCAAGGGAACGCCCGTGCGGCGCCGGCCTGCATGGGAAGCTTCGTGTTGACGTGGCGGGCGCGCATATTGTGCAATGGGGATGCCAGCCGCGAACAACGGATGCCGCGGTCTGGGATCGGGGGGGCGTATGACGGGAACGAGCGGACTGTGGCTGGCCGACGAAGCGCTGTACCAGGCGCTTCGCGAGCGTGTGCGGGCAGGGGATGCCGCGGTGATGCCGGACGCGGCCCGTCTGCGCCGGCGCGCGGAGCGGCTTTTGCATGACCCTGCGCCGGCGGTCACCGACAAGCCGTTCACCCCACACTCGCCCAGCCGGGATCCGCGTGACTACGTCAGCATCGGAACGTACTGGTGGCCCGATCCCGGATTGGCGGGCGGTGTGCCCTACGAGCGCCGCGATGGCCGGCTCAGCCCCGACGTCGCGCTGTATGATCGACCCCGCTGGGATCGCGCGGCCGAGGGCATGGTCCTGGCGATCAAGGCGGCCGGCTTTCTTGCCGAACTCCGGTTTGCGGAAGAAGCGGTGCGGCGCCTCCGCCGCTGGTTCCTGGATCCCGAGACCGGCATGCACCCTCACCTGGCCCACGCCCAGATGATCCCGGGCCGCTGCTCCGGCGGCCCGGCGGGAGTGATCGACTTCGGTTTGTACCTCCCGGTGCTCCTCGATCATGTCGGGTGGCTGGCCCGGTGGGAGCAGACTCCCTGGACGGCGGCCGACCAGGACGCCATGGCCGCCTGGTGCGGGCGGCTGTTGGAATGGCTCGAGCATCACCCGTTCGGCCTGGCCGAGGAAGCCTGCGGGAACAACCATGCGGTTTACTACGATCGACTGGTGGCTGCGCTGGCGTTGTTCCTGAACCGTCCGGATCGGGCGCGGGCGCAGTTGGCCCGGACCCGGGAGCGGATCGGCCAGCAGATCGAACCGGATGGCCGCATGCCGGACGAGCTTCGCCGGACGTGCAGCTTTGGCTACACGCTCATGAACGCGCGCGGTTTCGTTGACCTGGCGTGGCTGGGCCGGCGCCTGGGCCGGGATCTGTGGTCGTGGAGCGGCGAGGGAGGGCGCCGCATCCCGGCCGCCGTTGAATTCGTCCATCGGCTCGCCTGCTCGCCGGACCCGTGGCCTTATCCGCAATGCGAGCCGATCGACTGGCGGATGCTCTGGCCGGTGCTTGAGAAGGCGGGCGCGCTGGCGGGACGGCCGTACGCCTTTGCCGGCGTGGCGCACCGGATGCCGCCAGGTTTCGTTCCCGGCGCCTTTGCGATGGTCGAACCGCTCCATCCATTCGGTCAGCCGCGCATGCCACCTTTGGTTTGATTGCGGGGGGGCGTTGCTCTATCATGCGTCCGCTTTTGGGCCTGACCGGCGGCGGTGGGCCGGGAGAGGACGCATGGCCGGTTCAACCACCAGTGATGTCGCGTTGCGCGAGTTTGTGTCGGTGCTGGCCGCGCTGGGCAGTGCCGACGCGGTCTACGACGTCCTGTTTGCGCTGCTGACGCCGCGCGAACGGGAGAAGATCGCCCTGCGTTGGCGTCTGCTCTGCCTGTTGCAGAAGGGCCTGACGCAGCGCGCGGTGGCGGCCCAGTTGGGCATCAGCCTGTGCAAGATCACGCGCGGTTCCCGTGAACTCAAGTACGGACCGGCGGCGTTCCGCAAGGCGGTCCGTCTGGCCGCGGGCGGCGCGGCGGGCAGGCGCGGGGCGCCGGCCCGGACGAAAGGGAAATGACGATGTTCAATCCGGTGTCTCGCAAGATGGATTTCCCGGCGCTCGAGCGCGAGGTGCTGGAGTTCTGGGCGGCGCACGGCACGTTCGAGAAGTCGCTCGAATGGCGGCGCGGCGCGCCCGAGTACGTGTTCTACGACGGGCCGCCCTTCGCCACGGGGTTGCCTCATTACGGCCACTTGCTGGCGGGAACGATCAAGGATATCGTGCCCCGCTACCAGACCATGCGCGGGCACTACGTGTCGCGGCGTTTCGGGTGGGACTGCCACGGCCTGCCCGTGGAATACGAGGTCGAGCAGGACCTGAAGATCAGCGGCAAACGCGACATCGAGACCATGGGCGTGGGGGTGTTCAACGAGCGCTGCCGGAGCATCGTGTTGCGCTACACGCGCGAGTGGCGCGAGGTCGTCACCCGCATGGGCCGGTGGGTGGATTTCGACCACGACTACAAGACGATGGATCCCCACTACATGGAATCCATCTGGTGGGTTTTCAAGACGCTGTGGGACAAGCAGTTGATCTACGAAGGCTTCCGCATCGTGCCGTACTGCCCGCGGTGTACCACGCCGCTGTCCAATTTCGAAACCAACCAGGGCTACAAGGACGTCCAGGATCCGGCCGTTACCGTGCGCTTCAAGGTGCAGGGGCAGGATCGCACGTACATTCTCGCGTGGACGACCACGCCGTGGACGCTGCCCTCCAACATGGCTCTGGCCGTGGGCAAGGAGATCGTCTACGTCCGTGTCCGTGATGGCGAGGATGTCTATCTGCTGGCGAAGGACCGGCTGGCCGCCTACTACAAGAAGGGGTCGGCTCACGAGGTCATCGAGGAGGTCCCGGGCGCCGCGCTGGCGGGCCTGACCTACGAGCCGCTGTTCCCGTATTTCGCGGGGCTCCGGGCAAAGGGCGCCTTCCGGGTGCTGCTGGGCGACTTTGTCTCCACCGAGGACGGCACGGGCGTCGTGCACATGGCTCCCGGTTTCGGCGAGGACGACTATCGCGTCGGGCAGGCGGAGGGCGTTCCGATCGTCTGCCCCGTGGACGAGGAAGGCCGGTTCACGGCCGACGTCCCCGATTACCAGGGCCGCGATGTGAAGGCGACGGATGCGGACATCATCAAGCGCCTCAAGCACGAGGGCCGGCTCGTGCATCAGAGCACGATCAACCACAGCTATCCGCATTGCTGGCGCTGCGACACGCCGCTGATCTACCGCGCCATCGCGGCCTGGTACGTGCGCGTGGAGCAGATGCGCGACCGCATCCTGGCGGCCAACGCGCAGACACGCTGGGTGCCGGAGCATCTCAAGGACGGCCGGTTCGGCAAGTGGCTGGAACAGGCGCGCGACTGGAATATCTCGCGCAACCGTTACTGGGGCGCGCCCCTGCCCGTCTGGCGCAGCGACGATGGCAAGGAAGTGGTGTGCGTGGGGTCGTGCGAGGAACTGGAGACACTGTCCGGCCGGAAGGTGACCGACCTGCACAAGCATTTCGTCGATGCCATCGAGATCCCGTCGCGCGAAGGCCGGGGCATGCTCAAACGCATCCCCGAAGTGCTCGACTGCTGGTTTGAGAGCGGCGCCATGCCGTATGCCCAGGCCCATTACCCGTTCGAAAACCGCCAGCGCTTCGAAACGCATTTCCCCGCGGATTTCATTGCCGAGGGGCTCGACCAGACGCGCGGGTGGTTCTACACCCTGATGGTCCTGTCCACGGCGCTGTTCGACCGGCCGGCCTTCCGCAACGTCATCGTCAACGGGATGGTGCTGGCCGAAGACGGCCGCAAGATGAGCAAGCGGCTGAAGAATTACCCCGACCCGGTTCACATGCTCAACACCTACGGCGCGGACGCGCTCCGGCTGTACCTGGTCAACTCGCCGGTGGTTCGCGCCGAGGATCTGCGGTTTTCGGAAACGGGCGTGCAGGACCTGATGCGGCACCTGCTGATCCCGCTGTGGAACGCCTACGGGTTCTTCGTGACGTACGCGAATGTCGACGGCTGGACGCCCGCGCGCCTGACCGGCAAGCCCAGCACCAACCTGCTCGACCGTTGGATCCGCAGCTCGCTCGAAACCCTGTCGATGAGCGTGGTGGAGGCCATGGATCGCTATGACCTCCAGCAGTCGATCCGGCCGTTCGTGCGGTTCATCGAGGATCTCACAAACTGGTACATCCGCCGGAGCCGCCGCCGGTTCTGGAAGTCGCAGGACGATGACGACAAGGCCATGGCGTACGAGACCCTCTACGTGGTCCTGCAGCAACTCTCCCTGATCGCGGCCCCGTTTGTTCCGTTCATTGCCGAGGCGATCCATCGCAACCTGCGCACGGCCGACAGGCCGGAGTCCGTGCATCTGTGCGACTTCCCCGCCGGCGACCCGCTTCGCCGCGACGAGACGCTGGAACGGCAGATGGCCGCGGTCATGACGATCGTCACGCTCGGCCGGACGCTGAGATCGGCCCATGACCTGAAAGTGCGCCAGCCGCTGGCGCGCATGCACGTGGCCTGTCGCGACGCGGAAAGGCGCGCGCAGATTGAAGCGCTGCGCGATATCATGCTGGACGAGTTGAACGTAAAGCAGGTGGAGTTCCTGGCACACGAGTCGGCGTTTGCGACCGTCAAGGCCAAGGCCAATTTCCCGCGACTCGGGCCCCGTCTGGGGCCGCGCATGAAGAAGGCCGCTGGCGTCATTGCCGGGCTGACCAGTGAGCAGGTTGAGGTGCTGGCCTGCGGGAACCCGTTGACGGTGACCCTCGATGGACAGCCTGTGGAGCTTCAGCCGGACGACGTGACCATCGAGCATCTGCCGCGCGAAGGGTGTGTGGTGGCGGCGGAAGGCGGCATTGTCGTGGCGCTGGATACGGCGCTCACCCCCGAGTTGATCGAGGAAGGCCTGGCCCGCGAGTTTGTGAACAAGGTCCAGAACATGCGCAAGACGGCCGATCTTGAGGTGACCCAGCGCATCCGGGTGTCGTTCCTGGCCGACGAAGCCATCCGGGCGGCCGTGACGCGGCATGGCGACTACATCATGGCGGAAACATTGTGCCTCGCGTGCGAACCGGCGGAGGCCCGGCCTGCGGAGGCCGTGGACTGGGATCTCAACGGTCACGCCTGCGCCGTGCGACTCGAAGCGGTGTAAAGTTCACCCGCCCGGATCGCCTGGTTGCATTCGGGAGCCTGTGGGCGCGTACTTGCGGCGCATCGCTTCCAGTTCCGCATACCGCTGCGGCGCGGCGGCATCGAGTCCGAAGGTCTTGCCGACGCCTTGCAGCACCGTGACGGCCGCACCGAAACGGTGGTCGGCCTCCAGCCGGTGGTCGGCGGCCTGCCGCATTTTGTCCCGGGCCTCGGCCGGCGTTGTCGGCCGGCGCGAGAGGAGCGCCGCGGCCTCGACCATGTGATCCAGGACCGCCACGTAATCGTGCATGCTCTGCCGCAACTCGGGACTGAGACCTTCGGCGGTCGCGCAACGTCTGAGCAGCGCTTGAAAGACCAGCAGTCGCATCGCCGTATCGGCGCAAAGGCGGGTATTGACGAAAGCCACCGGCGCCGGGGCGACCACGGCGGCCCCTGCGCCGGCCACGGCCGGCGCGGATGCCTCGGCGGGGGGCGGCAGGGGACGGGCTTCGACGTCGACCGCCGCCATGGCCGACTGCCAGTCGATCATCAGGTCCTCGGTCAGGCCGAAGATGACCTCCAGGAAATCCGCGGTTTGGCGGTTGCGTTCAGCCGCGGCCAGGCTTGAAAAATCAATCGAGCCGCCCGGCCGCGTGCGGAGAAAGTCGCGCAGGGCGTCGGCCGCGATGCCCACTTTCACGCGGGTCCCATCCGCCAATTCGGCCGCGCAGGCGGTGATGGCGCACAAGCGGCCTTCGGCATCGATTACCGGGCCGCCGGAATTGCCGCGCGTGACATCCGATTCGAAATGCATGACGCGGGTTCCCGCATCCGCGGTGTGCCGGATCACGCGCCCTTCCGTCAATTTCCAGGCGAGTTCGCCGGGATGCCCGACCACAAACAGGCGGGTCCCCGCCGCGGGCGCGGGATGGTCGCGCGGGCTCAATGAGGGGTAGGGGCCGCCGTCGATGTGCACGATGGCGAGGTCGTGGAGCGCCGAGTAGGCCTTGACGCCGTCTATCGGATGAATCCGGCCGTCCATGGTCTGCGCGCTGGCGGCCAGCGCACCCGCGACCAGGTGGTAACTGGTCAGGACGTCGCCTGAGGGCGAGATCAGGACGCCCGAGCCGTGCCAGTAGGGAGTGAGGATCTTCACGCAAGCCGCATGGGCCTGGCGCAGCGGCACGGGATACTGCCTGATGGCGCGCAGGCTCACTTGAACGGGCCGGCCGATCAGGTCTGCAGGGCGGGCAAGGAGGTAATCGCGGTGGACGATGGAGTAGGGATCGACAGGCCCGCGCTCAACCCGGGCGGCATGGACGGCATTCGCCGGCGCGGGGAACAGACGTCGGAGTTCGGTGCGCAAATCCTCGATGGTCGGGTCGAATGCGAACGACGCGGACGCGACCAGCAGGATTCCGACAATGCCGGCGAAACGTGTGAACCACGGACAGGAGCGGCGATATAACACAGCGTCCATTGACATAAATGGTACCGCCTTGGGCTGGTGCTGGCAAGCTCGGGAATGGCTCGGGAATGGCTCGGGAAAGGCGCGGGAGGGGGAATGGGGAAACGCAGAGCGCCAGCAGGGCAGCGGCGTCCTCGCCGCGCCTTTTCCCGGGGCCAGCCTGTTGGCATGGCGGGGCCGGAGACCCTCGCCCTAACAGGAAGGTGCGTTCTGTCGGTGACTTCCGCCGTGGACCGACGTGTTGAGAAAAGACAGCTCGTAAGTCCGCGGGCTGATGTGGATCAACTGGAAGCCGTGACGTCGTAACAGGGCGACGGCATGCACGGTGCGTTGAAGCGGGATGGTGTCGTAGCAATGGTGGAATTCGATCAGAATCTGGCCAACCGGAATGCCGCATGCCAGCATATCCGGAAGCGCCGCATACTCGCCGCCCTCGATATCGACTTTCAGCACGTCGATACGAGTGTGCCCCAATGAGCCGGCAATGGTTGCCAGACGCTTGACGGACGCCTCGACATGGGTCGTATCCTTCGTCCGATAGCGAGGCACGGGAGTGAAGTGCGCGGAACGGGCTTTGCGCGGTGGGTAGAACGACATGACGCCGTCATGGTCGGATAGTCCATAGGGATGCACATGAATCTGGGCCGGCAGCGCCTGGCGACGCACCCATTCCAGGGACACGGGGGTGGGATCGAAACACTCGACTGGGCAGCCGAAACGATGGACCATCGACAAATCGAATGAGATGTCCCTGCCGATGCCGAAGGAATAGACAACGCTGTCGGCCGAGAGACCGACGGGGGAAAGCACCCAGGCTCCGATTCCACTCCCATGGCTTTCCATGGGCACGACGCGTTCGATCATGATGCCGTGGCGTCGATAACGGTGCAAACGCCAGCGGTGTTTGAGGTTGAGTCGCATCATCGTTGTCCCGTCAGCGGCCTCCGGCAATTGTAGCCGCTTCTCCCGGTATTCGCATACATCTGTGACAAAAGCGGCGTGACTCGAGGATCTCCGGGCGCATCGGCCTTGCGGATGCCTGTCCCGCTCAACCGTCACCGTAGCCGGATTGCGGCGGGAAGCAAGTGAGAAACGCAGGGTGGCGCGCGACCGTCGGCCTTGTCGTCCGGCGGCGGTGGGCGTCGGTCTCAGGGGCGAAGCCGGCCGGCCCCGGCCGGTCCATGATTCGGCTCCCCGATAGTCCGTCGCAACGGGCGGGCGCGCGGCAGGTTTGACCCGGCTCCCTGGGAATGACACAATGGTCCCATCGCCGTGCCGGTCGCAAGAACCCGGCCGTGCAGGACAGGACCGGGAGCATGCATCGACAAATCTGCTGGGTGGACAGGGCGGAGGATGGCGTCAAGCGCGAGGTCCGGGTTGCCATCCAGCGCCAGGAGATCAAGTGGCAATTCAAGCGCTCCGACGAGGAGCGCTGGGATTACACGAGCCCGCCGACCAAGGACGATTGGGACGAACTCCTTGAAAAGGTGTTCAACCGCCATCAGCGTCGCAATGCCACGCAGGCGGATCTCGAATTCGTGCGCCGTCAGCATGAACTGGCGACGGCGGGAGCAGGAGACCAGAAGTCAGGAGCCAGAAGTCAGGAGTCAGAATAGGCCGGTCACCCTACTTCAGGAAACCAGGACTCGGTGTTCAGGTGGCCCGTTCCTGAAGCCTGCACACCCGACCACGGGTTCCGGAGGGGCCGGAGCTACGCCCCTGCTGCGGCCACGTGTTCGAGGGTTTCCCAACGGCGGTACGCCGCTTCGAGTTCGGCCGCCAGCGTCGGCCCGCGCTGTTTGGCGTGCGCGATGGCTTCTCCGGGCTGACGATAGAACGCCGGGTCGGCCATGCTCGCATGCCACTGGGCCTGCTCGGCCTCCAGCGCCTCGATCCGGCCGGGCAGTTCTTCCAACTCGCGCCGCTCTTTGAGGGTCAGGCGCACGCGTGGCTGCACTTTCGGTTCGACAGGGGCCGCCGGCTCGGTTGCGTTGACGGCCGGTTTCCCGGTCCGGACCGGGGCGGGCGGCAGCACCCGGCGCGCGGCCCAGTCATCGTAGCCGCCCACGTACTCGTTCACATACCAGCCGTCATCCGGGCCCAGCCATTCGTCCGGCCGGTCGGGATGGCGTTTCTCGAACACCAGCACGCTGGTCGCCACGTTGTTCAGGAATGCCCGATCATGGCTGACCAGCAGCACCGTTCCGGTGTAGGCGGCCAGTTGTTCTTCCAGCAGGTCGAGCGTGTCGAGATCGAGATCGTTCGTCGGTTCGTCCATGACGAGAACGTTGGAGGGTTCTGCGAACAAACGTGCCAGCAACAGCCGGTTGCGCTCTCCGCCGGACAGGACATTGACGGGCTGGCGGGCACGGTCGGGGTGGAAGAGGAAGTCCTGCAGGTAACCGATGATATGGCGACGCTGGTTGCCGATCATCACGAACTCACGGCCCTGGGCGATGTTGTCGGCCAGGGACTGGTTTTCATCGAGTTGCGCCCGGAGCTGGTCGGAATAGGCGATCTTCAGGTTGGTGCCGTGCTCGATAAGGCCGGCCTGGGCCTTGAGCCCGTCCGAGCGTCCTTCCGCTTCGAGCAGGAGCCGCAGGAACGTAGTCTTGCCGCAGCCGTTCGGGCCGAGGATACCGATGCGGTCGCCGCGCACGATGACGGTGGAGACCTCCCGGATCAGCGGCTTGTCCCCGTAGCCGAACGACACCTTGTTGACTTTCAGGACGACGTGGCCGGTGCGCCCGGATTGCTGGATGGCCATCTGGACGGGCCCGTTCTGTTCGCGGCGCCGGCCGCGTTCGGCGCGGAGGGCCTCCAGCGCCCGGAGTCGGCCCTGGTTGCGGACGGTGCGCGCCTTGACGCCCTGGCGCCGCCAGGCTTCCTCCTTTTCCAGGCGCTGGTCCATCTGTTCCCAATGGCGCGCCTCGGCCTGGAGGGCTTCCTCCTTCCGCCGCAGAAAAGTGTCGTAGTCGCAGTGCCAGTCGCTGAGTTTGCCCCGGTCGAGTTCGACGACACGCGAGGCCAGCCGCCGGAGGAACGCGCGGTCATGGGTGACGAAACAGAACGTGCGGCAGTATCTCAGGAGAAAGGCCTCCAGCCAGGCGATCGAATCGATGTCCAGATGGTTGGTGGGTTCGTCGAGCAGGACGATGTCGGGTTCGCCGAGCAGCGCCTGGGCGAGCAGCACCCGGCGTCGCGTGCCGCCCGAGAGCGTGGCGAAATCGGCGGCGGGGTCGAGGGTGAGGCGGCTCAGCACCTGCCGGGCATCGCGGAGATGCTGCTCGTCCTCCGCCTCCTCGTGGTTGGGGCAGACGATGTCAATCACACGACCTTGCAGGTGGGAGGGCACCTGCTGCGGCAGGCGGGTCACCCGCAGGTGGGGGGAGCGGATCACCTGGCCGGAATCGGGCGTCGATTCCCCGGCGAGGATGCGGAGCAGCGAGCTCTTGCCGGCGCCGTTGACGCCGAGCAGGCATACCCGGTCGCCGCGTTCCAGATGGAATTCCACGCCATCGAGCAAGGGATGGCTGCCGAAGGCGAGGCTGACGTTCTTGAGGCTGAGCAGGGCCATGGGCGGGTCACCAGACGGTCATTTGGAATTCCGGCGTATCCGCCAATCGTTTCAAGCGGCTCCCCGGGACAGGGCGCGCATGATCGATGCGGCGCGGGCAAGCTCCGCGGGGGATTCGGGCGCCTTGCCCTCGAACGAAACCCTGCCCGTGTATCCGCCGGCCCGCAGCGTGCTGAAGAAGGGCCCGAGATCGCAGGGCTCCATTCCCGGCGCCAGGCGGTTGGGAATGGTGGCAAGATGGGTGTGCGCGAGCAGCCCTGCGTTGGCCAGCAGGCTGTCGAGCGAGTCATGATCCTTGAGGAAATGGTAGGCGTCGACGAGTAGCCGCAGGGCCGGGTGGTTGACGCTCCGGACCAGGTCGGCCGATTCGCCGACGGTCGTGAGGATGTTGCACTCCGCGAGGTTGAGGGGTTCGACCACGACGGTGACGCCGTGCCGTTCGGCGATCGGCGCGAGCATGCCGCTGAACGCCGCGATCTGGCGGTGGGCCTCGCCCGGATCAAATCCGTCCGGGACGCGGCGCGCCCCGCCCGAGCCGAAGACAATGGTGCGTACGCCGGCCTGTTCGGCCCGCTCGAACGTTGTGGTGACGTAGTGTTTCAGCGCGGCCGGATCGGCGGTCGGCCCGGTGATCTTGAGGTCGCCGGGCACGAAGCAGTTGACGACCGGGCACGGCAGGGGGGCGGCTTTCACCTGGCTCAGGGCCGCCTCGAAGGCCGAGCGGTCGGCCTGCGGTTTCAGCAGCGCCCCGACGCTCCACTCGATGTAATCGAAGCCCGCTGCTGCGGCGAGCGCCGCCTGGTCAGGTCCGCAGCAATAGCCAATCTTCATGGGGAATCCTCCGGGGACTAGTTGCGTTCGGATGTTCCGATCAACCGGCGCAGGCGGCGATTGTACCCCACCAGATGGTCGGTCAGAAACGTGAAGACATACTGCAGGGGCACGCCGCCCACGGTCTTCCGGCGGAGGCGATCGCACTTGCGGCAGAGCGGGAGCGAGCCGACGTCGGACGACAGGCGGCGGCGCAAGTCCTGGTACGCCGGCCCGTTCCAGATCTCGCGCAGGGACTGGGTGGCGACGTTGCCGAGTCTCATGTTCGCGTGGAAGTCCTGGGGACAGGGCGTCACCGTGCCGTCCCAACAGATGACCATCGCATACCAGGGGAAGGTGCACACCATGGGCCCGGCCGGCCGGTCGGGTTCGGGGGCCGATGCCTCGGCCCAGATGTATTCTTCCTTCTCGATCACCTCGTCGGCCCCCGCTTCCTCGAACCGGCGCGTGAGCCCGGCGACCTGGGCGGGATCGGCGGGCCCGTTCAGGTTCTTGAACAGGATCTTCTCGATCACCACGTACGGTTTTCGGGCGTTGGCTTCGCGGCGCAGGCGCAGGAGGCCGAAGATGTTGTCGAGGGTCTTTTCGAACGTGGCGCCCACGCGGACCTGCTCGTAGGTCCGCTTTTCGAAGCCGTCCATGGAAAAGGACACCAGGTCGGGTTGCGCGGCCAGGAGCTTGCGGGCGCGTGTCTCGTCCATCAGTGTGCCGTTGGTGTGGAAACGGGTCTTCATCCCCGCCTCGCGGGCATAGGCGATCATGTCGAACAGCGCCGGATTGAGGAACGGTTCGCCGCGATGATGCAGATAGAGGTCGGACGTGAACTCGCGGGCCTCGTCAATGATCTTCCGGAAGAGGTCGAGGGTCATCAGCCCCTTCCCGGCGGCCGGCATGTCCTTGTTGGGGCACATGATGCAACGCAGGTTGCAGGCGCTGGCCGACTCGACCCACAGGCGGATCGGCATGGACGCAACCGCCGTGCGCCGCTGGCGGTAGTCGGTGAAGATGCGACCCATGCGGGTGAGTTTGCTGATCCGGTTCATGCGTGCCTGGCTCCAGAGCCGAATGATTAAACCACAAACCGGGCCGCGGCTCAACGCGGATGTACGCGGGGGCGGCGCGGAGACCCTGTGGTTTCGGGTTCAGGACGCGATATTGAAATCGGCCAGGTCGGCGAGGATCTCATCCGCCGCGCTCAGGTCTTGCGCGGGATGGCCCGGCCTGCGCAACGCGACGCACCGCATCCCGGCGGCCTTGGCCGCGCGAACGCCGGCGGTCGAATCTTCAAAGACCAGACAGCGGTCCGGCGAGACGCCGAAATGACGGGCGGCCAGCAGAAAACAGGCGGGATCCGGCTTGCCGCAAGGATAGTCCTCGCTGCCCAGATAGAAGCGCAGGTGCGCGCCGACCGCCATGAGTTCGATGGCCGTCGCGATCTGCCGCCGCGTGGAACCGGAGACGATGGCGATCGGGTAACGTTGCGCGAGCCGCTTCAGCAGGGCGATGGAGCCGGGAATGCGGATGTCCACAGCCTCGCGGGACGCTTCGTAATAGCCCAGGCTCTCCCGCTCGATCGCGTCGGCGTCTTCCCGGATCGAAGGATAGTCGGAACGCAGTCGCGCCACGATGTCACTCCACGCCTTGCCGACGACCAGTTCGTGCGCGTAGGACTCGGTCACGGGCAGACCACGAACGGCCACAAACTGCTGCATGGCCCGGCACCACAGCCCCTCGGAGTCGAGCAATGTGCCGTCCAAATCGAAAATAACCGCCTCTATCATGATGGCCCCCGCTTTGGTAGCATCCCGCAGGATGCACAGTTCCTCAGAAAACTCAACGGCACGTTCTCCGGGAGCGGCTGAGGAGTCGGC
>CAZTAJ010000075.1:7571-20059 GCA_964611575.1 uncultured Verrucomicrobiota bacterium | reverse complement strand
AAACGCTGCCCAGCGAGTACCGGGTGTTCTTCGACGTGACGGCATCCTCGATGGCCTCGCTGATGGCGATGGCCAGGCTGCCGGGCGTGTTCGGATCCTGCGCGAGGACGGCGCGGCCGGCGTTGGTGGTGTTGCTCGGGCTGGCGATGCAGGTGGCGCCCCAGGTCTGCATCATCATTTTACGGAAGGGCTTCTGGTCGAAGCTGATCCGGACCATGTACACTTTGCATTCCAGGCCGAACATCTGGCAGGCCATGGCGAGCGCGCTGCCCCACTGGCCGGCGCCGGTTTCGGTCGTCAGGCGCTTAATGCCGGCAACCTTGTTGTAGTAGGCTTGGGCGACGGCGGTGTTGGGCTTGTGACTGCCGGCCGCCGAGACGCCTTCGTTCTTGTAGTAGATCCGGGCCGGCGTGCCGAGCGCCTGTTCCAGGCGGTAGGCGCGGCACAGCGGGCTCGGCCGCCACTGCCAGAGGATCTGGAGCACTTCGTCGGGAATGTCGATCCAGCGCTGGGTGCTGACTTCCTGCTCGATGAGGTTCATCGGAAAGACCGGCGCCAGCATCTCGGGGCCGATGGGTTTGCCGTCGGGCCCGACCGGCGGGGGCATGGGACGTTTGAAATCGGCGGCGATGTTGTACCACTGCCGCGGCATCTCGTCTTCGTTCAGGAATATTTTGATCTGTTCCATGGCTGTTCTCCCGAATGGCATTACAAAACCTTCCTATTATGCCGGTCGTGTTTCTACAGACAAGATCAAAATGATGACGTGGAAGATCGTCGGCGCACAGCCGTGCCGCCGTAGGTGAGACGTTGCGCAGGTAGGGCCGGGTTTATCCCGGCCATGCCCGTGGCCGGGATAAACCCGGCCCTACCAGGACCTATTCCCCCGCCGTCCAACGCTCAAGCGCTTGCGGGAATGGACAGTCCGCGCAGCCGCCGCGCGCGTTGAGGCAGAAATCGTGGAAGAGCTGTAGCAGGCCCTGCTGGCGGAGCCCGGTGTGATGGAGGGCGGGATTGTGGTCGTGACCGAACAGGGCATGCGCCGTGTGGCGGACTCCCTGATTGTCGTCCTCCGGCGGCAGGAGCGGCAACGCGGCGGCGGCCAGGGCGGTGTGGCCCTGCGCGGCGAGCCAGGGCACAACCACGTTGAGCATGATGGCGGCCGAGCGGCCGCGGCCCACCAGGGCCAGCGGGCGGGCGAGGCGGCTGCCGCTCAAACCCTGGCGGGTGGCCCAGAAGGTCGCGCGCCCGGCCGCCTCGAGTTGCGCGAGCGCGGCGGGGACGAACCCGGCGGCGGGCTCTGCGGCGAGGTCCCTCAGGCGGTTGGCGAGCGTGGCCCGGCCTCCGAACCATTCGGCGGCGGCCATCAGGCGCCGCAAGGGCTGGTTGGGCGGACGGCAGTTGGCCAGCGCCCAGTCGCTGCGCTGAAGGGTGCGGCCGGACCAGGGCGCGGCATGTCGCCACCACAGGTCCCACAGCGAGCGGACGAACGTGCGCGTGTCACCGTCCCAATCCGGCGAAGCGCGCAAGGGCAGCAGTCCGCTCACGCCGCAGAGCAGGGCGTAGGCATGCAGGCTGTCGTTGCCCGACTGCTCGCGGAGCATGGCCTCCGGCAGATGCACGGCCACATCCCGAAAGGGCTGGCGGTTATGCTTGTAGCCGAGGGCCGTCATGGTCTCCTCGTACAACACCTGGTCGGCGCCGCGGGTCTCGATGTCGACCGCCATGCGGGCGGCCTTGCGGCGCAGCCGTTCGTGTCCGGCCGCTTCGAGCACGACCGCCTTTTCCTGCGGCGACCGCGCACGCAGCGGCGCCCGGCAGGGCGGCTCGGCGTCCAGGGCGGCATACGGATAGGCCGTGAGGTCGAGCGCGTCGAACGAAAAGGCGGGCCGGGTCGCGAAGACGGGTTGCAGTGCGATCTGGAGCGTGCCGGGCGGCAACGCCTGCGCCGGCAGGACCCCGGGGAACCAGGACACGTGGGCGATCACGCGTCGGTAGCGCGGATCGGAGCGGTGCCCATGCTGGTTCCACTCGGCGGGCCGCACGTGCAGTTCGACATCGCCGTGCGTGCGGCGCGCCCCGGGTTGCGCCAGCAGCGTGGCGCCCCGGAAGTCCGGCCCGGCTTCCAGATTCCAGCGCCCCGGGTCGATGACCGTCACCTGTTGGCCGTCGGCGGTGTCGAAGACGGCCGGCCGGTAGCGGGGGTCGTACCACAGACAGCGCAGGTGGCGCTCGGACCAATGGAAGGACGGGGCTGCCGCCGACTCCCTCACGCCCGGCGGCGGGGTCACGTACCCGCGATAGCGGGCGGAGAGCGGAAAGGCGGGAGTATGGATGGCGGTATACATGGGAGTTATGATAGCATTAGCCTATCTATAATATAGGTTAAAGAATAAAGCAAGTCGGCGGCGCTGAAGCGCCTTGAAGACTTCCGGCTAAAGCCGGTACTCGAACGGGGGAAGGGGGTCGGAGTTCGGGCTGCCGTGCGAGCGCCTTGAAGGCTGCCGGCTGAGGCTGGTACTCGGACGGACAACGATGTCGGAGTACCGGCTTCAGCCGGAAGTTCTAAGCGGGCTTTAGCCCGCGTTGGGAGGAACCCATGTACAACTGGCGACAGATGACACCCGACATGCGCACGGACGTTGTCCGCCTTCGCAAGCAACTCGGCCAGCCCTGGCACGGTCCGCCCCATGGGCTGGAGCGCCACTGGCACCACATTGCGGGCGCTTGTTATGAGCATCGGCCGATCATCGGCGCGTCGCCCGCGCGCATGGCGGCGTTCGAGACGGCCTTGCTTGGCGCGGTGGCGCCGGTATCCGATGGTGTTTCGGCATGGTGTGTCTTGCCGAATCACTACCACCTTCTGCTTCAGTGCGCGAATCTGCCGGCGGTCCGAAAGGCGTTGGGGGTCTTGCATGGGCGCACGTCGCATGACTGGAATGCCTCGGACGGCGTGCCCGGACGAACGTGTTGGCATAGTTGTCTGCCCAAGGCTGTGAAGTCCGAGTCGCATCGCTGGGCGACACTGAACTACATTCATCACAACCCGGTGCATCACGGCTACGCAGAACGCTGGCAGGAGTGGCCGTTTTCCAGCGCGAGGCAGTATCTGGACGCGGTGGGGCGGGAAGTCGCGGAAAGGACTTGGAAGAACTATCCGCTGTTTGACTATGGAAGAGGGTGGGATGATCCCGGGATGTAGCATGCGGCGCTGAAGCGCCTTGAAGGCTTCCGGCTGAAGCCGGTACTCGGACGGGGGAAGATGGCAGGAGTTCGGGCTGCAGTACAAGCGGCGCTGAAGCGCCTTGAAGACTTCCGGCTAAAGCCGGTACTCTGACGCGCATCGATGTCGGAGTACCGGCTTTAGCCGGAGGTTTTGAGCGGGCTTTAGCCCGCCTCATTTCGCGGTCGTCCCGGGCGGACTTGTCCTGAACTCCGAACCCTGAACCCGGGCGTTTGTGGTCCCCGCCCCTCAATACCGGAAGCCGCTGCGGCCAATGTATTCGCGGAGCATGGAGGTGCTGGGCACTTCGCGATCCGGGATGCCGGTGAAGTTGAGGAGGAAGGCCGTCAGCCGGCGCGCTTCGGCGTACTCGCGGTCGAAGGGCTTCACCTCCATCAGCAACGGTTCGGCGATGGGCTTGAGCACCGCCAGTTCATAGTCGAGCGCCGAGTTGAATGTCGCGTCGGCGTGACTCTGGAACGGGAAAATCCAGCGTTCTTCGCCGCGGCGGACCGCCGGCCACATGGCCAGCGTTTTGAGGGCAGAATGCCCGCGGTACCGGCGGTCGCGCACCAGGCGGCGGATGAGACGGTTGTCCGTGGTGGAAATCCGGTTGTTGAAATCGATGCTGAGCTGGGTCAGGGCGCTCACGTACACCCGGAACTTGTTCAGGTCCGCTACCGGCTCGGTCAGGATCGGGTTGAGCCCGTGGATGCCTTCAATGATCAGCAGACTGTCCGGTCCGAGGCGGACGCGCTCTCCCTTGAACGAACGCTGCTTGGTCTCGAAATTGAAGACGGGCAGTTCAACTTCCTCCCCTGCGACCACTTGCTGGAGGTGGCGGTTGAACAGGGCCAGATCGAGCGATTCGATGTGCTCGAAATCCGGCTGGCCGTCCGGCAGGCGGGGCGTCCGGGTGAGGTCGAGGAAGTAGTTGTCGAGCGAGATCGTCGAGACGCGCAGGCCGTTCACGCGGAGATGGATCGCCAGCCGCTTGGAAAAGGTTGTCTTGCCGGCGGAGGAGGGGCCGGCCACGAGCACGATGCGCACGTCCTTGCGGCGGCGCGTGATCTCGTCGGCGATCGTCGCCACCTTCTTCTCGTGCAGGGCTTCGCTGATCTTGATGAAGTCGCCGATATCGCCGTTGACGATGATCTCGTTCAGGCGGCCGACGGTATTGACGCCCAGAATGCGTCCCCAGGCCTTGTGCTCGCGGAAGATCTGGAAGAGATGCGGCTGGTCCTCGAACGGCGCCACGCAATCCGGCTTGCCGGGAAGCGGCAGGCGCAGGACGAAGCCCGGTGGATAGTGGGTGAGTTCGAAGCAGGTCAGCACGCCGGTCGAGGGCGCGAGGGGCCCCTGTGCCAGGTCGTTGAAACCGCCACACCCGTGGATCGTGATGCGGGGCGGGTTGCGGAACTTGAGCAGGTTGAGCTTGTCGACCTGGCCGGCTTCACTGAACCGCGCGATGGCGTCGGCAAAGGAGATCTTGCGGCGCTCAATCGGGATGTCGGCCGCCACCAGCGTGCGCAGGCAGGTGCGGAGGGCGTCGACATGCCCGGGCAGGGCCCCGCTGCCGGGTCCGTTCCCGGGCGCGGGATCGAAGCTGCAGTAGATCCCGTTGCCCATCGCGTAGTCGACGGAGAACGAGGCCGCGGGATACAGTTCCTTCACGGCCTTCGCGAGCATGAACGTCAGGGAACGCTGGTAGACGTGCGCGCCTTCCGGATCGAGACGCGTCAGCGGGCGGACGGTGCAATCCATTTCCAGCCGGTATGACAGCGAGGTCACGTCGTTGTTGACGAGGGCGGCGATGTACGGCAGGCCGCGGGCGTCGACGGCGGACGGCAGCACGTCGCGCAAGGGCGTGCGGGGGGCGGCGGAGACGGTTGTCCCGGTGTCGAAGGTGATGGTGACGGGGTCGGGCAGAGTGTTCATGTTCATATCACGACTCAATTCCCGGGCGGCCGTCGAGGCCGGCCTCGTAGTAGTGTTTCACGCAACGCATGTCGGTCACCAGATCCGCGCGGGCCTGGAGACGCGGGCCGGCCTCGCGGCCGGTGAGCACGAGTTCGACCGCCGGCGGGCGGGCCTCCAGCAGGGCGAGCAGGTCGTCTTCGGTGAACAGGCGCGCCTGGACCGCGGCGCAGGCTTCGTCGGCAATGACCACGTCGTACCGGCCTCCGGTCATGACCTCGCGCAGACGGTCCAGGCCGTGCCGGGCGGCGGCGATTTCGTCCGGGGCCGGGACGCCGCGGATGAACCGGCCGTGGCCGAACTGTTCGACGGTCACCTCGGGCAGGACCTCGCGCAGGGCGCGGATCTCGCTGTACTCACGGCCCTTGATGAACTGGCCGAAGAACACGCGCAGGCCCGCCCCCCTGGCGCGCAATGCCAGTCCGAGCGCGGCGGTGGACTTGCCCTTGCCGTCGCCGGTGTAGACCTGGACGCAGCCTTTCATCAGGGGCTGACGCTGAGCAACTGGCGCACATCCCGTTCCACGTCGCGCGCGGTCGGGACCCAGCCGGTGGCGGCGATGTCGGCGTACTTCTCGGCCAGGACGCCGGCGATCAGCGCGCGCGAGTGCTGCCACTTGTAGATCAACTGGTCGAGCACGCGGGCGTCGGAGTGCTGCGGCACGAAGGAAAGGCCGAGGGTCTCCAGGCGCATGCGGGTGATCTCGACAATCAGGCTCGGGTTGTTCAGGAACCACCAGCAGCCGAACGGCAGGATGTTCTTGAACTTGCGCGACGCGATGCAGAGCTCATGCATGTTCTCGCGCGCCAGCATCGTGATCATGAAGCGCACATCCGGGAAGTCGTTGGCGAGGCGTTCGACGGTGTCGATGTCGGACCGGCCGACCGAGTCGCCGGCGAGGCGCAGGGCGGGGTTCACGAGTTTCTTGACGCCGATCATCATGGCGGCGGGGATGCCGCGCTCGCGGGCCACGGGGAAAACCGCCTTGGTCATGAGTTCGGTCACCGGCGAATGCACGTCGGGATAGGCGAACGTGGGCGGCAGGCTGATGGCCATGTAGCGGGCGTCGAGCCGGTCGCACCAGTCGTTCAGATACCGGCGCACGCCGTCGAGCGTCTTGCCGGTCAGGCCGTCGTCCACGGCGTAACCCAGGGCGCGCAGGCGGGCCGCGCCGGCGGGCCAGGCCATGACGACGCTGTCGAGCCGCAGGACGCCGAGGAAGCGCGGGTCACGGTCGAAGCCCTTCAGCCACAGGGGGCCTTCCAGGGGGTCCATCGGGTCATTGGTCATGTAGACTTTTTCGATATTGGCGGTCTTGAGGACCGTGTCGATGTAACCGCGCGCGGTTTGCTTCGCGAAGTATTTGCGCGCCGCCTTGAGATCCTTTGCGCGCGTTTCGAGGCCGAGCGCGTGCATGACGGTCAGGACGCCGCGGCAGGCCTCGGAGACGGGGGAACGCTTCACGAAGAGTTCCTGCCAGATCAGGTCGGCCTGCTGAGTCTTGGTCATGCCCCAGAAGGCCGCGTAGTCGAGGTCGGGGCGGGCGCGGAACACCTCGGCGACCAGGTAGTGATAGGTCACCAGTTCGTCGATGCCCCACAACAGCAGCGGGCCGAGGGCCGGATCGTAGAGGTGGGTATGGATGTCGACGATGGGCAGCCGGTCGAGGGCCTTGCGGACGGTGGTTTCCAGTTGGCGGACGGTGGGCGTCTTGGGCATGAGGGATCTCCTGGTGAGGGTTTGGGGTTCAGGGTTCGGGGTTCAGGGGAAAGCAGACAAAACGTCCAACAACCAACGCCCAACGCTCAACGCCCGAATGGGCGAGGTGCCCGTCTTTCTTCATTGGACGTTGGATGTTGGATGTTGAACGTTGGGCGTTCATTGAATTCTCTTCCACGGGGGTGTATCGGGCAACAACGATTCAAAGTGTTTTATCAAGCCGGTTTCGTAAGTCCCGCCATAGGCGCCGTTGCGGAACCGGGCGTAGGCCTCCGTCGCGAACAACTCCCAGGACGCGGTTTCCTCGCCGGGGTTGATGGGGAAGAAGTGGGCGTTCACGGCGCGGGCCGCCCGCAGATCGCCCAGGGCGTCGCCGATCATCAGGACGCGATCATCCGGGTACTTGCCCTTGGCGGCCAGCATGAGGTGTTCGGCCTTGGTCCCGAGTTCCTGTCCGGCGATGACGGTCACGTAATGCGTCAGGTGGTTCTCCTCCCATTCGCGCACGAGCGCCTCGGTGGGGGTCTGCGAGACACAGATGGCGTCGGAATGCCGGAGGATGGCGTCGAGGCTCTCCCGGACCCACGGGAAGGGCGCAATGTTTTTCACCTTGCGGGCGATCTCGGCGTTGACATCGAGGCTCCACTGCAGAAGCGCCGTCAGGTCGGGGTCCCGGGTTTCGGCGACTTGGCGCTCCAGTTCGGCATTGCTCAACGGCCGGCCGGAATCGATGAAGGCCTTGAGTGCGTTCGTGGGGGGCAGGACCACGCCGGAGGCCCGCACTTCGGGGCGGTCGCTCAGTAGTTCAAAAACCTTCAGCAGGCTCGGGAAACGGTTCTGGCCGCGGTATTTCGAATAGAGGTTCACGAACTCGGCCGCTTCGCGAACGCGGGCCCCGATCGGCTCCAGTTTCCATTGCGAGATGATGAGCGCGTGGAAGCACTGCTTCTGTTTGAGCTCCATGGTCGGGAACACGCAGCCATCGGAGTCGATGCCCACGAACGAATCGTGCCGGGGCTTCAGGGCGATGAGATCGTCTTGGCTGTGGACGCAGGTTGAATTCATGTCGGGCTTTCGCTACCGCGACAGACCATAGCGCGTAGGCGGGCGGGAGGGAATCCGAAAGCGAGCGGAACCGGCGTGGGGTGAATGACGGTGCAACGGATCTTGGATGGGAGTCGGCGATTTGCTACAGGGGTCGTGGGTGACGGGAGCATCGCGCCTGGCCCATGGAGGGAGCCCCATGAACGTCGTCTGCATCCTGATGGACAGCCTGAACCGGCACTTCCTGCCCACGTACGGCGGGCCGGTGGTGAAAACGCCGAACCTGGAGCGACTTGCCGCGCGGTCGTGTGTCTTCACGAACAACTATGTCGGCAGTCTCCCCTGCATGCCGGCGCGCCGCGACCTGTGGACCGGCCGGATCGAGTTCCTGCATCGGCCCTGGGGCAGCCTCGAGCCGTGGGACAACCCGCTGCCGCGGGTGCTGCGGCAGGGCGGCGTGCTGACGGAACTCGTGACCGACCACTACCATCTCTTCGAGCGCGGCGGAGAGAACTACCACATCGACTTCGAGGGCTTCGAGTTCATCCGCGGCCATGAGAACGACCCGTGGGAGACGGCGGCGGCCGAAATGCCCCCGCACATCGACAACCTCACGCCGCGATACTGGCGGAACGTGACGCACCACTTCCGGGAGGAGAAGGACTTCATGGCGCCGCGCACCCTGCAGGCCTCGGCCGACTGGCTGGCGCGCAATCACAAACAGTCGCCGTTCTTCCTGATGGTGGATGAGTTTGATCCGCACGAGCCGTTCCACGTTCCCCCGCCTTACGACACCATGTACGAAACGGAGCCGTGGGACGGCCCGCTGTTCATGTGGCCGACGTACGGGCGGCACCCGGAGTACACGGAGAAACAGATCAGGCACATCCGGGCCCAATACGCGGGCAAGGTCACGATGTGCGACACGTGGCTCGGCCGCGTACTGGACCAGTTTGACCGCCAGAACCTCTGGGACAACACGGCGCTGATCCTCATGACCGACCACGGGCATTTCCTCGGGGACCACGGCTGGTGGGGCAAACCGGGCTGCCCGCAGTACGACACGATGGCGCGCACCCCGCTGTTCGTCCACGTCCCCGGTTCGCCGCTCAACGGCCGGCGTAGCGGAGCCCTGACGACGACCGTGGATCTGTATTCCACGATCCTGGAACTGATGGGGCAGGCCGCTCCGGCGCCCGACGGCCCGGGCATGGGACACAGCCTGGTTCCCCTGCTGAGCGGCACGGCCGACCGTGTGCGCGATTGCGCACTGTACGGATGGTTCGCCGATCGCGTGAACTACACGGACGGCCGGCACACGTACATGCGATCGCCGGTGCGGGCGGACCGCGGTCCGGTGGCGATGTACTCGCTGCGCTGGAGCACGGCGCCGTGGTGGCGTCTCCCGGACCCTCTGCAGTCGCGCATGACATTCGACGCTTACCTGCCGTGGACCGACATGTCCGTCGGCCGGATGGAGCTGTCGGCGGCGGAATTCACACGCACGGCCAACCAGGACTCTGATGTGGGGGCGCACCTGCTCTTTGATGTCGAGACCGATCCGGGGCAGACGCGGAACCTGGCCGGTTCGCCATTGGAGCGGGAGTGCGTACGCGGGTTGACCGAGGCCCTGCGCGCCTGCCACGCCCCGCCCGAACAGTTCGTGCGACTGGGTTTGGTATGACGTCCTGACGGGGTGGCGTATGGAACGCCGGCACCGCCGGCAGCCGGAGGTGGTCGAGCGGGTAGGGCTTGCCGGCTTGACTTGCGGGGCCTCAAGCGGGATAAATGCCGCCCATGAATGCACCTTTCAAAGTCGATTTGTCCAAAGAAGTGGCCGTGGTAACCGGCGCGGGCGGAATCCTTTGCAGTCGGATGGCCGAGGCGCTGGCCGAATGCGGGGCGAAAGTGGCCGTGGCCGACCTGCGCCAGGAAGCGGCGGACAAGGTTGCGGGCGCGATCCGGGACAAGGGCGGCAAAGCCATCGGTGTGGCGTGCAACGTGCTGGAAAAGAAGAGCCTGGAAGACGCACACGCGGTGATCCTCAAGGAACTGGGACCCGTGACCCTGCTGGTCAACGGCGCCGGCGGAAATCATCCCAAGGGTACGACGACCCGCGAGTACCTGCTGCCTGAGGATATCGACACGGCGGTCCAGGGCATCACGACCTTCTATGATCTCGATCCCAAGGGCATCGAGTTCGTCTTTAATCTCAACTTCCTGGGAACCCTGCTGCCCACGCAGGTGTTCACCCGGGATATGGCGCGCCGGAAGCATGGGGCCGTGATCAACATCTCCTCGATGAATGCCTTCACGCCGCTGACCAAGATTCCGGCCTACAGCGGGGCCAAGGCCGCGGTGAGCAACTTCACCCAATGGCTCGCCGTCCACTTCTCGAAGGTCGGCGTGCGCGTGAATGCGATTGCGCCCGGCTTCTTCCTGACGGACCAGAATCGCGCGTTGCTGACCCAACCGGACGGCTCGCTGACGCCGCGCGGGAACACGATCCTGGCGCACACGCCGATGGGCAAGTTCGGGTCGCCGGACGATCTGCTCGGCGTGCTGTTGTGGCTGTCGTACGAGCCGGCGTCCGCCTTCGTGACGGGCACCGTGATCCCGATCGACGGCGGCTTCAACGCCTTCAGCGGCGTGTAGAAGAAAGGGTGAAAGATGGCCGGTGGGGGGTGGGGTGCTCCCCCCATCTCCTGGGCCCCATACCACCCTGCGACAAAGCGCCCGCCGGCGCGTGCGTTGCCGGATTGTCATAAGGGGGGGCTGTACCATGATCTCTGCTCGTTATTGCGCGATGTTGCTTGCCATGGGTCTGCTTGTCGGCCTCACCGGTTGCCGCTCGCCCTCCCAGGAGATCCCCATGACCGCCCAACCGCTCGACCTGCAGGCCCAGCTCGCCGGCGCCCTCGCCGAGGGCCGCCACTCGCTCACGATCCCGCCCGGCCGCTACAGCCTCACCAGCGGGGTCACGATCGCACGCGCCAGCGGATTCACCCTCGAAGGGACCGGCGTCACGCTGCTCTTCCCGCCTGACAGCGGTATGTTGACCGTTGTGGCCTGCTCGAACGTGACCATCCGGGGACTCACCATCGACTGCGATCCGCTGCCGTTCACGCAGGCCACGATCACCCGCCTGGCGCCCGATCACCGCACCGTGGAGTTCGAGGTGCATGCCGGCTACCCGCTGCTTGCCGACCTGACCAGGCGGAGCGGCATCTTCGCGTTTGACCCCGCCACGCTCCGCTGGCGCCGCGAGGTCCCCGACCTTTACCCCAGCACCTTCGAGGTGCTCAGCCCCACGCGCGGCCGCTTCACCCTGTCCGTGGAGCTGCCCGGATATGCGAAGATGCGTGTCGGCGACTTCATCGCTTTCAAGTATCCGCGTGCCAACGCCTTCTTCTTCCGCAACTGCGACGGCGTGACGATGCAGGACGTCACCGTGCTCACGGCGCCGGCCGGCGGCTTCCTGCTGCGCTGTTGCACCGGGCCGCTCACCTTCACCGACTGCGTCATCAAGCGCGGGCCGACGCCGGCCGGCGCCACCCACGCGCGCCTGCTCAGCAGCGTCGCCGACGGCTTCAATGTGGGCTACTCGCGCCAGGGTCCGACCCTGGAACGCTGCGACTTCTCGGACATGGGCGACGACTCGGTGAACCTGCACGGGACCATCGTGGAGGTGGCCGCCGCGGTCGACGCGCGCACCTTTTGGGTCGGCCGCGCCAACTACCCGGAATTCGCCGTCTGCGCGCGGCCGGGCGACCCCGTGCGGTTCCTCGATCCGCAGAGCTACGGTATCGTCCAGACCGGCACCATCGCCGCTTGCGCGATCACCAAGCCCGACGCGGAACTCGAGCAGGCGTTGCGCAAGTCCTTCAAGATCGCCCCGGGCAAGCCGGTCTACGCCGTGCGCGTCACGCTGACGGAGCCGGTGCCTTTCGCCGTCGGCATGAAGCTCGACCTGCCGGCGATCGCCTGCCCCAATTTCGTCTTCCGCAACAACTACTTCCACGACCACCGCGCCCGCGGGCTGCGCCTGGGCGCCTCGCACGGGATCATCGAGAGCAATCGCTTTGAGCGCATCAAGTCCAACGCCATCAGCCTCGGACCGCATGCCGTCCATGGCGAAGGCGGCTGGGTGAGCGACGTGATCGTGCGTGGCAACACCATCCGCGACGTCTGTTTCGACGACCGCAGTCTTGCACCGGACGCGTATAATACCGGGGCGATCGTCGTGCAGCACTTCCTGCCCGGCACCCGCGCGCCGTATCCGCAGGGGAACACCGACATCCGCATCCTCGACAACACCATCGACGAGGTCGGCGGGTGCGGCATCCTGGCGACCTCGGCGGCGCGGCTGACCATCCGCGGTAACCGGATTTCCCGTGATCACACCACCGACTGCAGCCGCGTCGGCGAACCGCTGCGCCTCAAAACCGGCGGCGCCATCAGTCTCAATTACTGCACGGAGGTCGACATCGGGGACAACACGTTCGGCGACCACGGGCCCAGCCGC
>CAZTAJ010000075.1:5567-7471 GCA_964611575.1 uncultured Verrucomicrobiota bacterium | reverse complement strand
CTCGCCTTCCTCTATAACGGACGGGCGCTGCTCAGCGTGACGGTGCCCGGGGATCAGGAGTTCGGTTACCGGCACAGCTCCGACGGCAGCATCCAGAGCCTGCCGTTCATGCAGCAGTTGTATTTCAACCTCGACCGTCCCACCTGGGTGACGGTGCGGTTTCATCTCAGCCCCGAGGCGGTGACCATGCGGTCCGTGCGCGCGCCGTCGGAACACGCCATCAGCGGGCAGGTGGGAACGCCGTTGCCCTACGGTATCAACGGGTTGTATGACATCCGGCAGGATCTGCTGATCGACTGGCACGGGCGGCCCTGGCGCTGGGTCGGCGAGGCGCTGAAGCCGGACGAGACGGGCGACCTGATCGTTGAACTGGAGGTCGAACTCGGGCCCATTCCCTGGTACATGAACCTGAAGATGCAGTACTACCGGATGCACCTGGGGTACGGCTATCACACCCCTTGGGAATTCCGCCCCAAGAACAAACCCATCTCCGGCTGGTGCTCGTGGGAAGCCTATCGCCGCGAGGTGAGCCAGGCCCATGTGGAGGCTGCCGCCGTTTTTTTTGCCGACTCGCTGCGGCCGTACGGGCTGGAGTATATCCAGATCGACGACGGCTTCGAGAAGACGCCGATTCCCCACGACCCGACCGGCCCGATTGCGGCGAACTGGCTCAACACCAATGACCAGTTTCCCCGCGGGCACGCCGGCGCGATTGCCGCCATCGCGGAGCGCGGCCTGGAGCCCGGCATCTGGACCTCCGCCTCGCTGACGAACGAGGCCTTCGCCGGTTGCCAGCCGGATGTGGTCGTGAAGGATGCCGCCGGCAAGCCCTTCCAGGGCGATTGGCTCGGGTATGTGCTCGATTGCGAACCGGCCACGCTGGCGAAACATGTCCTGCCGTATTACCAGGGCCTGCGCGAGATGGGCTATACCTACTTCAAGACCGACCAGATCCGGCATCTGTTGTATGACGGCCTGCACAAGGCGGTGCGCATGGGCGTGATGTCCAACGCCGATGCCGAGCGCCGGTTCCGTGCTTTCATGGAGTGCGCGCGTCGTGGCATCGGGGATGAGGTCTTCTTTCTGGCCTCCTGGGGCGTGCTCAGCCAGGCGGTCGGGTTGGTCGATGCCTGCCGCATTTCCCTGGACGCGAATCCCACCTGGGCGGGCGTGCGCATGCAGATAGTGGAATCGGCGCGCTGGTATCACACGCAGCGCATTCTCTTCATCAATGACCCCGATCATATCTGCGCCCGCGCTCGGCTGGAGTGGGCGCGCAGCATCTCCTCCCTGGCGTCCCTGAGCGGGCAGCTCTTCATGCTCAGCGATCCGCTGGAGGCGTACGACGCCGACCGCCTGCGCATGCTCCAGCGCTGCCTGCCGCCGCTGACCACCGTCACCGGTGAGACGGGCGCGCTGCCCCTCGATTTCCCCGCGTACACCTGGACCAAACTGCACGGGTTCGCCGTGAAGCGCGACAAGCCGGTGGCCGCGGAGGATGTCTCGCCGGAAGATGCGCTGGCGATGGCCGGCGAGCATCCGACCATGCACGACGCCCATCCCTTCTCCTCGATCTGGGCCTTCCACTTCCAGGCGCCGGTCGGCGGATGGCATGTTGTTGGGCGCTTCGCGACGGTCCCGCTGCAGGCGTCGGAGGTGCCGCTGGAGCGTGTGGGCGTCGATCCCGCGGCGACCTACCACGTGTTCGACTTCTGGGCACAGCAGTATCTGGGCACGGCGACCGGCGCGCTGGCCTGTCGCGCACTGGAACTCGGCCACTGCCAGATCCTGGGCGTGCGCCGCGTCGAAGATCGCCCGCAGTGCATCGCCTCCTCGCGCCACGTGAGCATGGACGCCGTGAGCGTGCGCGGAGAGCGCTGGGATGGGCGGACGCTCACCCTCGA
>CAZTAJ010000075.1:4402-5467 GCA_964611575.1 uncultured Verrucomicrobiota bacterium | reverse complement strand
GGCCCCGCTCCCGTCCTATCGCTTTGACGATGCCGGCCGGAGCATCTCCATTGTCGAGCCGGCCCTCCCGTCGCCCTGGATTAACTACCTCTCCAACGGCTCGCTGCACGCGTTTGTCTCGCAGGTGGGCGGCGGGTGCCTCTGGTGGCGAACGCCCATCAATTTCCGCATCACCCGTTACCGCGGCTGGACCACCCCCACTGACGCGCCCGGGTTTTACCTGTATGTGAGGGAAGCCGACGGCGCGGTCTGGTCGCCGACCTCCAAACCATGCGATACGCCGCTCGACCGATGGGAGGCGCGCCATTCGCCCGGCACAACCCGTTTCACCGGCCGGCGCGGCGCGCTCGAAGTGTCGCAGCGCGTGTTTATCGCCCCGGAGAGTGACGCGCTCATCTGGGACGTGGAGGTGACGAACCACGGCACGGCGCCCGCCGCGTTGGATCTGTTCGGCTATGTGGAGCTGGGGTTGCTCGAATATCCGCTGGAATCGAGCTGGGGCTACTATGTCCGCCACCAGTTCAAGACCTGGTTTGACGAGGCGGGCCAGGCGCAGCTCTACCTGTTCCACCACGAGTCGCACCCGCGCCTGGCTGACGTGCCGCTGGTCTATTTCGCGAGCGACCGGCCGATCGCCAGCTACAGTGGGGACCGCCAGGGGTTCCTCGGCCATGGCCGCACGGAACGCAATCCGCAGGCTGTGGAGCGCGGGCATTGCGGCAACGGATCGCTCTGGGGCGGCGATGGCTGCGCCGCGCTCCAGACGCCCCTCGTTGTCGCGCCCGGTCGGACGGAGCGGCTGGCGTTCTACCTGGGCGTGATTCCCGGCGCGCTGGCCGATTTCGCCGGAGCGAAGGAGAAACTCCACGCCGAACTCGCGCGGCTGCGTGCCCCGGGGTTCGTGGCGGCCCAGGGCGCCCGCCTGGCCGGTTGGTGGGATGAGCATTTCAGCGGCTTCGACTGCAAGCTGCCGGACGCCGACTGCGAACGGCAGATCCGCACCTGGACGCCGGTCAATTGTGTCCACACAGGCCGCTTCTCGCGTTCGTTCAGCCAATACGCCTC
>CAZTAJ010000075.1:0-4302 GCA_964611575.1 uncultured Verrucomicrobiota bacterium | reverse complement strand
AAGAAACTCCACCCGAGTTTTCCCACGTTTCCCGAGGCCGCCGACGCCTTCTCCGGCTACTCGCTCGGCAGCGGCGAGAACGGGGCGATCTTCTGCCACGCCAACACCTGGGCGGTGATTGCCGAGGCTCTGCTGGATCGACCGGAGCGGGCGTGGAAGTACTTTCGTCAACTCGTGCCGCACATCGCCCTCCAGCAGACCGGTCTGGAGCGTTACCAATGCGAGCCGTACGCCTACGCCAGTTCCATCATCGGGCCGGAAAATCCGCGCTTCGGCCTCGCCACCCTGACCCATGTCACCGGCACCGCCGCCTGGATGGATGTGGCCGCGACGCAATACCTGCTCGGCATCCGGCCCACGCTCCGCGGCTTGAAGTTCGCCCCGTGCCTGCCGACCGAGTGGCCGGGGTTTACGGCCACGCGCCTCTACCGGGGCTGTCGTCTCGACATTACGGTGAGCCGTTCGGCCGGGGCCTCCGCCCGTGCGGGCGTGCTGCGCGTCGATGGCGAACCGCGCGAGGGGGACACGCTTTTTCCCGAATGGATCGCCGGCAAATCAACTGCGCGGATTGAAGTCTGCATGAAAGGATAGTCACCATGGCACAGGCAAAAGTAGTCCACCCCGAGAAGGTCGAGCCCTTTATCGCCCCTGGTTGCGAGAATTTGTACACGTCCCGCATGCTGATCGATGCATTCAACTGCGGCAGTGACAAGCTGCAGGTGAACCACGGGGTTGTGAAGGCCGGCAAGGCGCTGCCGGGCGCGGCCCATATCGGGCATGACGAACTGTACGTGATCCTGAAGGGGCATGCGTCCCTGGATCTGGCGGGGGTGCGGCATGAACTCAAGCCGGGCACGGTGGTGTTCATCCCGGGCGGCACCTTTCATGCGATTCACAACGAAACCAGTCCCGAGGATCTCGAACTGATCACGGTCTGGCCGGGGCAGCCGGCCAAGGGCGCCAATGAGCTGTATGACCAGCGCCTGGAAGCCTGGGGGACGACCTATCGCGAGGTGGCGGCGGGCAGCGGCGGCAAGGAACCTTGAGGAGGAACACGCGCATGTCACAGAACACGACCTTCAATCTGCAGGACAAAGTCGCCGTCATCACCGGTTCCGCCGGCGGGATCGGCAAAGCCATCGCCGCCCTTTTCGCGGCGAATGGCGCCCGCGTGGTGATCTCTGATGTGCAGGACGAAGCCGGGCGGCAAACGGCACAGGAACTCGGCGGCGTCTTCATTCCCTGCGACATCAGCCAGATCGACCAGGTGAATCATCTGATCGATGAAACCGTCAAAACCTTCGGGCGGCTGGACATCATGGTCAACAACGCCGGGATCAACGCGGGCCGCAAGGAAGACCGGGTGACCACGGACCAGTATCCGGTGGAAACCTGGAAGCGGATCATGGACATCGACCTGAACGGCACGTTCTACTGCTGCCGCAAAGCGGCCCAGGTGATGGTGGCGCAGAACAGCGGCAGCATCATCAATATTGCCTCCGTCGCCGGCGTGGTGGCCCTGCGGTTGCAGATCGGGTTTGTCGCCGCCAAGGCCGGCATCATCAAGATGACGGAAGCCATGGCCTGCGAACTGGCGCCGCGCGGGGTGCGCGTCAACTGCGTGTCGCCGGGCTCCACCCTGACCGAAGGCACGCGGAAACTGTTCTACGGCGAGGACAGCACCTTCCGGGACATGGCAAATCGCGTGGTTTCATTCATTCCCCAGGGGCGGCCGGGCGAGGCGGAAGAGATTGCGGCGGCGGTCGCTTTCCTGGCGTCGGATGCGGCCAGTTATATCAACGGCCACAACATCGTGGTCGACGGCGGCTGGGTGTGTGGCTTCAATCGGGATTTCTGACCCTGTTCTGCGGCGGACCGATGTCGGCTCGCCGGGGAGCGCGATGTATGAACTATCACTTTCCCTACCGTGAGTTTGAGCCGGTCGAGATTCCCGATGACCGGATTGCCGGCGTCTATGAACTGACGCCGGCCCCGGACGTCCGGAGCGACGACGAGTTGATCCGTGACGCCCTGCGTCGGCCGATCGGGAGCGGCCCTTTGCGGGGGCAGGTGTCTCCGGGGATGAGAATCGCCCTGGCGGTCGATGATAACTCGCGCAATACCCGGACGGACCTGATGCTGCCGGCGGTGCTGGCGGAGCTGGCCGCCGCCGGGATTCCCCCGTCCGACATTACGGTCTTCATCGCCCTGGGCACCCATCGGCCCATGACGACGGCCGAGATCCGGGACAAATACACGCCGGCCGCGGTGGCGCGACATCGGGTCGTCAATCCCGACTGGCGCGATCGGGCTGCCTATGTTTCCGTTGGCCACTTCGAGGGCGATGTCGATATCCGCATCCATCGCGAGATCGTCGAGGCGGATTTCGTCGTCGGGATCGGGCAGACCATTCCCCACATGATTGCCGGTTTCGGCGGCGGGGGCAAAATCATCAACCCCGGCTGCAGCGATGGTGAGACCATCGGCCACATGCACTGGATGTGCAACCGGGTCCCGTCGGGGGAGCTATTTGCCGTCCGCGACAACCCGGTCCGTGCCGTTATCGATGAGGCCGCGGTGAAGGCGGGGCTGAAATTCATCATCAACGAAGTCCCCGGGGCGCAGGGCCGGTTGGCCGGCGTGTTTGCCGGGGACCCCGTGCTGGCGCACTGGGAGGCCTGTGCCTGTGCCCGGCGGGCCTGCCTGGTCGAGATCGACCAGCCGACCGAGATCGTGCTGGCCGATGCCTATCCCGCGGATATCGATTTCTGGCAGGCGCTCAAGGGGCTCAATGCCGCTTCCGGCGCCGTCAAGCCCGGCGGCACGGTGATCCTGGTTTCCCCCTGCCCGGAAGGCACGAGTTCCCAGCATCATGAATTGACGGATGTCGGGTACGTCGACGTCGATACCATCCGGCGATTGGTGGCGGCCGGGACCCTCGACCTGGGTGTGGCCGCCAATCTCCTGCTGGGCCGTTTGCTGCTGGACAAGGCGGGGGCCATCCTGGTGACCCGGGGCATCTCGGAAGCCGAGACGCGGGCCATGCACCTGGGCTGGGCCGCCTCCCCGCAGGAGGCGATCGCGCAGGCCCTGCGCCGCCACGGACCTGCCGCCAAAATCAATATCCTGCACAAAGCTTCAAAGATGATTTGCGTGGCGAAGGCGTGACGCGGAACATCGCAAGGTGAACCGGTCGTTGGTTTCCCGTTGCCGACACATACCCTTCCGTTCCGGCTGCTGCACCGAAATCCTGTAGAATCCTGTCAATCCCGTCAAAGGATTCCCAGGCGGCGCCCAAGAGGTACCTTGCGCCCGAATCGATGAGTGTCCGATCATCGTGATTGCGTTTCCGGCCCTGTTTTGGCACTTTCCTCCCCGCGAAAACACATCTGCAGGCCGGTTCCAACGCGCATCTGTTTGTTTCGCAGGGAAGCCATTTCTGGTCGGGTCCGGATTGCAGACAAAACGCCAAGGGAGAATGACGATGGCACAAAAAGCGAATATCGGATTGGTCGGGCTGGCGGTCATGGGCGAGAACCTGGTGCTCAACATGGAGAGCAAGGGATTCACCGTGGCGTGCTACAACCGCACGGTCAGCAAAGTCGACGAGTTCGTGAACGGCCGAGGGAAAGGCAAGAAGCTCATCGCCTGCCACAGCGTCGAGGAACTGGTCGACAGCCTCCAGTCCCCGCGCATCATCATGCTGATGGTCAAGGCCGGGAAGCCGGTGGACGAGTTTATCGCGCAATTGCAGCCGCATCTGTCCCCGGGCGACATCCTGATCGACGGCGGCAACAGCCATTATCCGGACACGATCCGCCGCACCAAGAGCCTTGAAGAGCAGGGGTTGCTGTTCATCGGCACGGGCGTCTCCGGCGGCGAGGAAGGCGCGCTCAAGGGCCCCTCGATCATGCCCGGCGGCAACGCCAAGGCGTGGCCGCATGTGAAGCCCATTTTCCAGGCCATCGCGGCCAAGGTGGCGGACGGCTCGCCCTGTTGCGAGTGGATCGGGTCCGACGGCGCCGGTCATTTCGTCAAGATGGTCCACAACGGCATCGAATACGGCGACATGCAGCTCATCTGCGAGGCCTACCAGATCATGGCCACGGGGTTGGGCATGAGCGCCGACGAGATCCAGAAAGTCTTCGCCGAGTGGAACCGCGGCGTGCTGGATTCCTACCTCATCAGCATCACCGCCGACATCCTCGCCGTGAAGGACGCCCTGACCGGTAAGCCGATGGTGGACGTGATTCTCGACACGGCCGGCCAGAAGGGCACGGGCAAATGGACGTCGCAGGCCGG
>CAZTAJ010000074.1:0-20566 GCA_964611575.1 uncultured Verrucomicrobiota bacterium | reverse complement strand
TCGCGCACCGGTGCCTGAAAATAAACGAAACTCACTGCCAGTTGAGAAAGTCGGGATAGGTAAAGCGGCAGGGATGAAAGGACCGTGACCGTCATCGCGCCCGCGGGCTATTCCACCATCAGGAGGCGGAACTGCCACGGGGCGATATGGATGGGGTTGAAGGTATTCACCATCCTTTTCGCCGCGTTCTTCGGATTCGAGCTGAGTTCGATGCCCTCGTTGACCTCGACGTCCGTGCACGTCCTGGCCGGCCGGCCGTCCAGCAGAAGCGGCTTGATGACCAGGTTCTGCGTGATCGACTCGCCCGTGCCGTTGGCCAGCACCAGCAGGGCCTTGCCCGTCTTCCGGTTCTTGTAGATCGTGCCGTAGACCTTCTTCAACTGCTCGGCCAACCCCTTGGCATCCTCGTCGGCGAACGCGTCGTCCGATTTCGGCGCGCCCAGGCCGTACTGGTAGTACGCGTCGCTGCGCCAGTACGGGATGTACTCCACGGTCGCCGCATCCTCGGTAAAGTACCCGAACGTCTCCAGCGCGGCCCGCGCGGCCTCCCACGTATTGGAGTTGGCCACGCTCGCCCGGATCACACCCGCGTCGTGCATCAACGCGTAGGCCAGTTGCGACCGGTCGTGCATCGGGTTGTCGCCCGCGTGCATCAGCGGGGGGCCGCTGGGATTGCTGCCGATATTGCTCCGGTAGTAGCCGATCCGGCCCGAGTAGGGCTCCGTGAAATAACGCGTCTCCGCCAGCGTCCAACACCGCAGGTGCGGCGACTCGAGGGTCACATACGACCCTTCGCCCTCGACCATGAGATTGTCCCGGAAGTACGCGCCCGCGAAGAGCGGGGGGCCGACCGAGCCGTTGCCATTGCTGGCGCAGTCCAACCCCGCTTTCGCGCTGATGCGCGCCAGCCGCTTGAAGAACTGACGCGGCAGCATGAAGTTGAACCCGTACTGCTGGTGGCCGGCCGCATGGAATTTGTGCTTCGGCAGGTCGTACGCGTTGCCCACCACCGGGTCCGTGCTCAACTCCCCAATGAAGCCGTCATCCCAGAAGAACCCGTTGACGAACCCCTGCCGGATCTGCTTGCTGCGCCAGTACACCGCGCAGTTCACCTGCGCCGGACTCCACCGCCAGGGCGCCGTGGACTGGGCAAAGATCGTGCCGAACGGCCGCCCGGTGACCGGATGCCGCGCCTCCGGGGGTGACAGTTGTGGATGCGGCCGGATCAACTGGCTGCCCGAGAATTCCCCAGCGTAACAGTAGTCGCGGTAGCCGGGCATGTCGAAGCCCACCGTGACGGCGTCCGTGTACGGCCGATTGCTCCGGCCTTTGCAAAGGGCCGCGAATTTCTCGTAGTCCTCCTCGTGTTCCACATGGATGGAATAGGCCGTGTTGCCGTCGCCGAAGTGGGGTCCCCCACCCCACGCCCCCGCCTCCTTGCTCCACATGAACGTCCGGTACCCCGCCGGTTTGGGCCGGTCCGGCTGCGTCATCAGCGCAAACTGCACGTGCCGTTCGTCGCTGACCGGTCCCGGTTCGTTCACGATGAACACGCGCAGGGTGTACTCGCCCGCCTCGTTCTTCTCGATCTGCATCGCCGCTTTCTCCGCCAGCAGCTTCATCCCGCGGTCCGTATCGCAGGCCCAGATGAAGCCGCGGTCGCCGTTCCCGATCTGGATGGAGGGGGTGAAGTTGCCGTAGAAGATCTCCTTGGGCACGGTGTCGTCGAGGCTGTTCCACACCACCGGGCCCTTGCGCCCCAGCACCTCATCGCCTTTGACGTGCCAGCCCGTGCCGCGATACGCGAGCAAGTCGACCGGGCCGGCCAGATCCAGAACCAACTCCAGCGTCTCGATCGGCGTCGTCCCGCTCCGGTACCAGAAATCGTAGGTCAGCGTTCCGTCGCAATCGTATTGCGCCTGGCCGCGAATCTGGACCGGTCCGGCCGCACCCCGGGCCTCGAATACCTGTTCGCTTTGCCAGTCCTTCACGCGGCTCAAGGTTCCCGTGGCCGCAAAAATGCTGCGTTTGCCGTCCGCGGTCGTCTCCAGCCGCAGGGGCGCCCGGAGTTGCGGGCCGTAATTCGGGTTCTTGCCCCGGATGGCGATCTGCGCGGGCAGGCCGCTGGTGTCGAGTTGGATCTCGTGCATCAGGGTCTTCACCCGTTTGCCGTCCATATCCGCCTCGATCGGCGTGTACGGCTTCCAGACGATGTCCTCCAGCCCCTCCGTGTTCCCCTCCCACGGGTAACTCGCCTGCGTGAAATTCGGCGTCGTCAGGTCGCCAACGATCTTCTTGTCCGCGTCGTACAGCAGGCAGACCGTCTTGTACTCGCCGGGTTTGAGCTTCGGGAAGGACACGACCGCCTCGCCCCGTCGACCGCCGAAGGCCTGCGCCATCGCGTTGGTCATCGGCTTCTCCAACGGAATGGTCAGCACCGCGACTTCCACGCTGTCATCGGCGGACAGCAGTTTGACCTTCGCCTCCAGGGCGGTTTTCACCGCCTCGGCCGGACCGAAGATGTCCGTATCCACGATCGCCCGCAGTTTGTTCACGCTCGGGTAGTAGGCATAGTCGTAGCCGAAGGGCGGGCGCGGCGGCCGGATATACTTCATGGAGTCCACGAAATTCTCCCGGTACATGGGCCAGCCGTCGATCATGTGAAACGTCATCAGGAAATCCCGGTACACGATCTTGCCCGACAACGTCCGGATATCCAGCCAGATCGCGTTGTTCTGCGGCGTGATGCCGATCCGGGTCTTCTTCATCTGGATGCGCTTGACCTCGCCGGGCAGCAGTTCGACGAACTGTTCATCCTCGTTGGCCACGATCAGTTCCTTTTCATTCTCGAGGTAGAAGCCGACCCTGACCGTCTCGCTGCGTTCGCCATGGTTTTTCAGCATGATGTTCAGGTCCATGCTGTCTTCCTGCAATTTCCCGAACGACGTCACCTGCGCGGTGACCCCCCGGGAGTCGAACACCAGGCGCCGCTTGCTGTCTCCCGTCCAGGTGTAGCCGCGATCGGAATAAAGCGTGGGCCGGGGCGCGGTGAGGCCGACCCAGCGCGACATCGTGACGTTCCACATGGTGTCATCGCGCAACGGCAGTTCAACCTTGAGCTGTGGATCCCCGCCGTCATACGGCCCGTACCGGAACGACTCAAGCGGGATCCGCCATTCCGTCACCCACTCGTCATCGTCGAACTTGCCCGTCAGGTCGAATTTACTCCGGAACCGGTAATCCCATTCGCTGGTGTTCTCGATCCCCTTGAACAGGTCGACATACGTGTTGATCGGGTTGCACATGAACTTGAAAAAGCCGCCCTCCTTCGTCGTCGGCCTGAGCGTGAAGGTGATCTGGTCGTCGAACAGGATTCCGTGGTCGGGGTGCATCTTGACATCGTGGTACTTGCCCTTCATGAGCGGCCACGACGCGCGCGGAAACATCGGCGAGCGGTGCGCCACATAGAGATAGTCCTTGTCGTACGCCAGGTACCAGACCGGCTGCTTCTCCTCGATGGCGATGTTGGGCGCCCAGTCGTGGACGTAACACTGCCACGAGCCGTAACAGGCCGCGCTGTCCTCCCACTCGCCCGGGGTCAACTGACCGTCGAGTTTCGGCGGCGTCTTCATGAACGGGATACGCTGGACGCCGATCTTGGTTTGGGCGGCGAACTCCGCCGACGAGGGGGCGGCGGTGGAACCGAGTTCGTCCTGTCCTTTCCCGGCCGACCAACCGGTGGCGGCGGCAAGGACGCCGGCCACCAGGACCGCCCACCACCGACATCCTCGACTGTTGTGAGCCATGCCCCCGGTCCTCCGTCTTCCGTCTGCTGCCATCTGATCTCTGACCTCTGACTTCTGACCGCTGACCTCTGACATTACGGAGCCTGCGCCGCCGCCTGCGCCGGGGGCGGATTGCTGCGCGCCGCCACATAGATGCCCCAGGTCCCCCACCACTCGGCATTCCATTCCTTCAGCGTCGTGAGTTCGAATCCCGCACCCAGGTCCTGCCGCTCGCGCTTGGCGTCCTGACTCGGCAACAGGTACACGACCTGCCGGGGCGTGTCCAAATAGGAGGCCACCAGCTCGCGCTTGAGATCGCGGAGCTGCCCGTCGTTGTGCTCCTGGTAGTATTTCTCAAAACGTGCGCGGCGGCTTTCCTGCTGCATGACCGACGGGTGGTAGGGCCGGTACTGATACGGCGCAAAGGCATTGCGCGCGTACCCCGTGCTGAAACTCTCGAGGTTGTAGGCCCGGTAGTCGCGGTGCGTGCCGACGGCGAACTTGGCGCGGCCCGACAAGAACAGGACGGCATCCGGCTTGACGGTCGCGTCCAGCACGCGCCCGATTTCCGCCAGCGGCCGGGGGCTGCCGTACATGCCGCCACGCCATGCCCCGCGCACAAAGCCGAAGTTGTTGGCCACAATCAACGCCGCCACAAACGCCATGGCCAGGTGCTGCGTCGAGCGCCGCGGCGTCAGCCGTTGCAGAAGCATGTAGGCGGCCCCGACGATCACGGGCAGGGTTTCCAACAGGAAACGATAGTAGGCCTGGCTTTCGCAGGCAAAGTAGTAGGTGGCATAGATGAAGTAGGGTGGCAGGAGCCAGGCCGCGCGCATCAGACGCTCCGGAACAGGGCCCGCCAGTAGAATGCCGAGAAGCCCCAGGGGCAGGAACATATACAGGATATCATAGGACAACCCGTTGTTAAGGTAGGTTGAATGCAGCAGGAAATACTTCCACTGGAACGCGGTTTGCTCTTCGCTGAGGTTGTAGCCCGACGAAAAGAAATGCCCGGACCACCTCAGGTTGTAGAGCCCCAGCAGAACGGGGAAGACCGCGTAGGCGGAGGCGAGCACCCAGAGCGACCCGGCGGGCCATGTCCGCGCCCGCGCGGCCTTCACGAGCCGCGCGAGAAGCGCCACCGCAACGACCATCGCGAGGGTGGCGTTGGAATGACGCACCGTCGAGGCGTAGCCGAGCACGAGACCGCCCAACAGCGCCCATCCGACCGAGGAGTCGCGGTACCACCGCCAGAGGCCAAGCATGCCCCAGACCACGCAGCAGACACTGGTAAGGTGCGTCAGCAGGTAACCCGCATAGAAATTGTACATCGAACCCAGCGCCAGCGGGATCACCGCAATGCCGCCGGCCAGGGAACTCGCCGTCCAGAACCGGACGAGCAGGAAGATGCCGATCAGCGCCAGCCCCCCCATGAGGGGACTGACCACAAACATGGCCTCGTCCCCGCCAAGCCGGTAGGCGATCGCCATCAGGGCCGGGTAACCGGGCGCGAATTTCGGCAACACCTCGCCGTTCTGGTTCTCGACCCACACGTGGGTTTGATAGAGAAAGGGATCGTTGTCGATCACGCCGACGGGCTGGCCGGTCGCCATGCGTTTGGCCAGGATCAGGTAGCCGTCCGGATCCCCCTCCAGATAGGCGGGCGTGAAGCAACGCACCTGGATGACGCCGTAGGCCGCCAGGGAGGCGACCAGCAACAGCCAGGGGAGCAGCGCCAGAGCCCGGCGTCCATATCGCCCCCAGCGCGATGACGGCCCGGAAGCCGCCGCGGCATCACCGGTGGGGGTCGTGGCGGGCACACACTCGAGGGAATCGGCCTGACGTTGGGAATTCATCGCGGAGAAACTGACAGAACAGGACAGCAAATGCAATCACGCCGGTTCAGTAATGGGTCACTGACGAGGGGGTGTCCCGCATCTTGTAGGGCCGCCGCTTGTCGGCGCGCCTTGCACAAGACGGCGATCCGCAAGCGGACGCCCTACATGTGCTCCGTCCCCCCCCCTCGTCAGTGACCCATTACCCGGTTCAGATTCGCCGTTTCGCCGCGGCACGGATGGCGGCCACGACCGTCGCCACCGTCGGCAAACAAGCGTGTTCGAGTTTGCGCGACACCGGCAGCGGAATGTCCAATGCGTTGACGCACACGGACGGGCAGTCGAGGCTGTCGAACCAGCGCGTCTCGCATTCCCGGACCAGCTTGGGCCCGATGGAGTTGCACCGCTGGGCTTCCTCGACCGTCACCAGCGCGCCGGTCTTGCAGAACGACTGCCCGATGGTCTCGTAGTCCATGCTCGCGTCATCGAGCGTACGCAAGTCGATGATCTCGGCCGACACGCCCTCCCCCGCCAGTTGCAGGGCCGCCTGTTGCGCCAGGCGTACCGCCCCGCCATAGGACAGCACCGTCACATCCTGTCCCGCGTGGCGAACGATGGCCTTGCCAATCGCCACCACGTGATCCGCAGGGCCATCTGGAACGAAACCCTTTTCCCCATAGAACGCCTGATGCTCGACGATCAGGGTGGGGCTTTTCAGTTTCATGGCCGCATTGAAGAGGCCGATGTAATCGAAAGGGGTCGTCGGCACAAGAATACGCCAGCCGGGAAAGAGCGCAAACAGCGCCACCGGATCCATGCTGTGCTGCGCGCCATAGCCCAGGCCGGCGGCCACACGCGTGCGACAAACCAACGGCACCGAGACATTCCCGCCGTAGATATGCCCGAGTTGCCCGATCTGGTTGAACAACTGGTCCGCCGCCACCAGCCCGAAACTGGAGAACATCAGTTCCACCACGGGGTGCATCCCGTTCATCGCCGCCCCGCAGGCCAGCCCGCTGAAGCCCGCCTCGGTGATGGGCGTGTTGCGCACGCGGCCGGGGAACTTCACCGCCAACCCCTTGGTCGCCCCGTAGGCCCCGCCCCCCATGTTGGCGACTTCCTCCCCGAACACGACCACGCCGGGATCCTGCTCCAGCCAGCGGCCGGTGACCTCCGCAATCGCATCGGGGTAGCGGATTTCGCGGGGACAGGCGACGCCGGCCGCCTCGACACAGGGGCCGATCTCGCCCAGGTGCTCGTCCCTCAGCCCATGGGTCGCGCTGATCTCGGTGGGCCACAGTTCCTCCCGGATCGCCAGGGTGCCGGAGGCATCGGCCTTCAACACCTCCGCCGCTGCGGCCTCGACGCAATCCCGCGCCTGCCCGCGCAGCCGCTCGATCTGCGCGGCCGTGATGCCGCGCTCCCGCAGCCGCGTCTCGAACTGCGCCAGCGGATCGCGCGCGTGCCACTCGGCTTCCTCCTGCTTCGTTCGATACCCGAACGCGCTGCCCGGCACGCAGCCGGCGTGGTGGTAGTGGCGGTAGGTGGAAATTTCCAGGACACAGGGCAGGTTGGCGCGGTCGGCGAGGATATGGTCCACGGCGAGTTTCACGCCGACCGGGTCCATGCCATCCACGTGAAAGCCGGGCATCCCGTACGCGGTGGCGATCTGGCACAGCCGCGGGGCCGAACAGCCCTCGCGCCGGGAGGTGGCCACGGCATACTGGTTGTTCTCGATCGCGTAGATGATCGGCGCCTTCCACAGCGACGCCAGGTTGCAGGCCTCGTGCACCGTGCCCTGGTAGACGGCGCCATCGCCGAAGAAACTGAGGGTCACGGCATCGTTCCCCCGCATCTTGTCGGCCCACGCCACGCCGGTCGCCGGCGGCACGCCGCCGCCGACAATCGCGTTGGTGCCGGCCACGCCGACGTCGGCGTTGTAGAGGTGCATCGAGCCGCCGCGCCCGCCGCTGCAGCCGTCGGCCAGGCCCATGATCTCCTTGAGCAGCGTCAGCACATGGGCGCGCATCTCGTCCGTCAGCCCCTTGCGCAGCGGGTCGAAGCCCGCCGGAGCACAGGCGCACAACGCCTTGGCCAGGTATTGATGGTGGGCGCGATGGGTGCCGCAGAACTTGTCCTGCCGGCGCACGGCCATGGCCGCGCCGACCGCGACCGCTTCCTGCCCCACGCTGGTGTGCACGGGGCCGTTGACCAGGTTCTTGTCTTTCAACTCGAGCAGTTTTTCCTCGAAGACGCGGATCAGGCTCATCTGCTGAAACATCCACGCCAGGTCTGCGCGCGGCACGGCGGCCCAGTCCTGTTCGTCAGCCGCCAGCGCCCGCAGCGCGGGCAGTGCAAGTCGTTTTTCTTTCATCGTACCCCCGCCTTCATATACACCGCTTTGCGTTCCACGAAGAACTCCAGACCCGGACGGCCGTTCTCGGGCGGGCCGAACCCGGAGTCCTTCCAGCCGCCGAACGGCAGTTCGGGCGTCTTGAAACCGCTGTGGATGTTGACGTGCGCCATGCCCGCCTCGATCTCGCGCCCGTAGCGCAGCGCAGCGGCCAGGTCGTTGGTGAAGAGCGCCGAGGACAACCCATAGACCGAGTCGTTGGCCCATTCAAGGGCTTCGTCGAGATCGCGCACGGTCGACACCGCCAGGACGGGACCGAAAATCTCGTCGCGGAAGATCGGCATGTTGCGCGTCACACCATCGAACACCGTCGGCAGGATGTAATAGCCGTCCCGATTGTCCGAGACGCCACCCAGACGAAGCCTGGCCCCCTGGCTTTGCGCCTGCGCGATGGCCGCGGATATTCCCTCGAACTGCGCCGGACCCGCCACGGGGCCCATGTCGGTAGTCTCCTCCAGCGGGTCGCCCACCACCAGGGCCCGGCTGCGCGCGAGGAGGCGGTCCATGTACGCCTCCGCTATCTCCGACGCCACCAGCACGCGGCTGGTCGACGTGCACCACTGGCCGGCACAGCCGAAACCCGCCCTCACGGTCGCGTCCACTGCCGCGTCCAGATCGGCGTCGGCCAGCACGATCAGGGCATTCTTGCCCCCCAGCTCAAGCTGGGTGCGGGTGAAGTTCGCCGCCGCCATCTGCGCAATGGTGCGGCCGACCTCGGTCGAGCCGGTGAAGGAGATGGCGCGCACGCGGGGATCCCGCACCAGCCGGTTGCCGATGGCGCTGCCCTTCCCGGTCACGCAGTTAAACACGCCTTTCGGGATCCCGGCTCGTTCGAACAACCGGGCCATGAAGATGCCCGAGCCCGGCGTGAACGAGGCCGGCTTGAAGACCACGGTATTGCCCGTCAACAGGGCCGGCAACGTCTTGCGGCACATGACATTGAGAGGATAGTTCCAGGGGCTGATCACGCCCACCACCCCGAGCGGATGGAAATCCTCCCAGGAGACGATGGCCCCGTCGGTGGTCGGCGCCGATTGACCGGCGAAAACCGCCATCTGGCGCAGGTGGTGCCGGCCTTCCAGCAGGGCCGAATCCACCTCACCCCGCGCCTCGCGGAGGGTCTTGCCGTTTTCCTGGCTGACGATGCGCGCTAGCGCCTCGCGTTCCGCGGCCAGGGCGTTCAGGAAACGCTCGACGGCCGCCTGCCGTTCCGGCAGCGCCGTCCTGCCCCACGCGGCGAAGGCTTGCGCGGCGGCGCCGACCGCCGCGTCGATATCCTCCTCCGTCGAAGCGGCCGCCCGGTTCAGTTCCGAGCCGCGCCGAGCCGGATTTTCGTTCGGGAATGTCGCCCGATCCGAGGACTCCCGCCACTCGCCCCCGATGTAATTCCTCAGCACAGTGTTCATGGTTGGTCCGTCTTAACGCGTATTCGTTTACTGGCGCAGGGTTGAAAAACAGGTCATCGGTTCATCGCCGAGTTGCCAGTAAGGTCGGTATCGGCAATCGGAGCGCCCCCGCACCGCAAAGTGCAGCGGAGCCCCTTCGACAGGCAACAGGGATGCGATCAGGTCGGCGGCAGGCATATCGAGATCGTTGCCGCCCACCAACGCCATGAGAATCGGGCCGTACTCCAACGCATAGCGGTCATGCTCCGGATGCTGATCCAGACCGACATACCGGGTGAGTCGGAACGCCGGCGGCAACTCGAAGGCGACCGTGTCGCCGGTCTGCCACGTCCTGTCCAAGGTCGCAAAGGAACCGGGCTGGCCTGTGGCGGCCTCGACGCCGTTGACCCTGATGGCGACCGCGCCGGCCACCCAGCGGGGAATCCGGATGCGGAGCTTCATCGGCCCCGGGGTTGCAGCCTCTATCCGGAGCGCGACCGCGCCGCCATAGGGGAACTCCGTTTCCGTGGTCAACGTCACCTCGCGGCCGGGCCGCTTCCAGTTGACGGTGGAGGCGGCGAACAGGTTCACCCACAGGCCGTCATCGTCCAGGGAATAGATGAACTCCGGCAACCGCGCGATGAAGGGCACACCCATGACTTCGCAACAGGTGTTGCAGCACTGCTTGGCATCCTTCTTGCCATCCAGATGGTTGTGATAACGAATCGAACCATCCTCGCCCTGGGCCGCCAGGATGACGTTGTAAATCGCCTTTTCGATCTCTGCGGCGTATGTCTCGACACCGGGGAACAACTGCAGGAGGCGGTGATTGATGTAGGCCCAGAACACCCCGGCGCAGGTCTCCCCGGTGTGTTTGTGCAGCCAATACGATTGCGGCGGATAGACCCCCGCCCGTTCCTCGCAAATGGCCATCGTTCCGCCGACATGCTCGTAGTACTGGTTGACGACCTGCCACGCGCCCTGAACGGCCTCCAGATACTTCGCCGCTCCGGTCGCGCGATAGTGGTCGAGCCAGGCCTCGAAGGCGAGGAGGACGTAGGAATGCGGCACATGCAGAGGATAGTAGTCCAGCGCCAGCGGTTCGGCGTTGCGCATTTGCTCCAGAAAGAAGTCCTGCACGAAATACCGTTCGACCGCGACGAGATCCTCCTTCCGGCCCACCGGCGAGAAATACATCAGCAGGCCGCCCGCGTGGCCGTTGTTGCAATTCGACCCTGATCCGTCGGACGGGCCCGTCAACAAATTCGGATAATACTCGGACGGGTTCAGCCAGTCGTAGAACTTCCGCAGGATCCCGTACGCCTCCCGATTGCCCGCCCTGCCGGCCGCGATCATGCCCCTTGTCAAATTGACCCGGTCGTAATTCCGTCGCTCGTCCCCGAACCCCGGCACGGACGCGCCCGTGGCGCCCATGCAGGAGCGGTCGTACGGGAGACAATAGCCATCCGCCGACTGGCGTTTCCCCACGGCAGCCACGACGGTGTCGACGATGGCGCGCATATCGGCCCGCTCCCCCCAGCGCAGCGTGTGCCCGGCCCCACCCAGCATGCGGCCCTCGGAAGACGCCGGCAGTCCTTCCACCCACCATCCTCCCAGCGGGTTGGCGAAACAGCGGTTGAGATAGACGATATTCCGATCGAACGATTCCCGCAGCACACCGGGTTGCAGAACGACGCCCGCTTCCGGCGCCGTGGCGGCGTAGGCGACCGGTTTCCAGGTTTCCGGCGCCAGGTATGCCTTGGAGCCGCTGACGATGGCCTTGAGTTCCGCCATGGCCTCGGATCGCAGCACATCCGGGAACGCCACCGGCGCAAGCGACTGGAATCCGTCGACACTCTGGAATGATCCGCTCGACCGCGGATTTCGGTCCCGCCTGACGACGATGCGCAGCGTGTGCAGGCGACCGTCGGCGAGGCCGCGTTTTTCGAAGAGCGTCCGGGCGGCCGACGGCGTCGGCTCGTAAGCGTCCAGGGTTTGTTCCAGCAGGCCGTCCACATAGACATCGGCGTATCCGTGATCCGGCCCTTTCGCCCCCAACCATCGCACGACGGGCCCCTTGAAAACCAGTTCACATGCGGCGCACGGGTGGCTCGATTGCCGTCGGTCAGGGACCGATCGGTGGGCCGTCTGTGTCCAATGCCCAAAATACAGGATTTCGCGGTCGCTGGGACTGCTCGTCTGCAACTGGCCACAACTCGCTCCGACGTTCGATTCATTCATGTGCTGCTCCCCGTTCCGGTTGATGTCAAGCGCTGCCTGCGAATGCGGAGGCCTCGCCAAGGCCCTCGCTGCCCATGCCCCGGTAGCCGCCGTCCACCATGAGTTCGGTTGACGTAATGAAACTGGCTTCATCGCTCAGCAAGAAGACCGTGGCCGATGCGCATTCCTCAACGGTGCCCAGTCGGCGCAGCATGTGGAACTTGCCCCAGATCGGCCCCCACTTCGCCCGGTCGCCCCCCGCCGCCTTGTCCACTTCCCGCGTCCAGATCCAGCCGGGACTGACCGTGTTGACCCGGACCTTGGGCGCCATGTCCATGGCCATGCAGCGCGTCAATTGCGTCACGGCGCCCTTGGCCGCGTTATAGGTCCAGCGGTCCGGCTGGGCGATGTGCGCCGAGATGCTGGACATATTGACGATCGCGCCGCCGCCCCGTTTCTTCATGTGGGGGAAGACGGCCTGCCCCATGGTGGCATAAGCCACGGGCCCCACGTTCATGACGCGATTCCAGTCGGCCCGGGTCGCATCGAGTCCCTTGGCCGTGAACGAAAAGGCGTTGTTGACCAGGAAATCGAGGCGGCCCCACGCATTCACGGCGGCAGCGACGAGTTCCTTGCAGAATGCCTCCTCACCCATGTCGCCGCGCAGGAACTGCACCTTGCAGCCTTTGTCCTTCAGTTCCCTGACGGTGGTGTCGCCGATGTCGCTCACGCCCGAGAACGTGACCGAACACCCCTCCTCGCACAGCCGTTCTACGCAGGCTCGCCCAATACCGGACGCCCCGCCCGTCACGATCGCCGCTTTGCCTTTCAATCCTTTCATCGTGGTCTCCTTGGGAGCGCTGGGGAGAGGGAATATTGGAGTAATGGAGTATTGGAGTGTTGGGTGTTGGAGTGTTGGAGCGTTGGAGCGTTGGATTCATGAGTTCCATCACTCCATCTCTCCGCTACTCCATCTCCCTCTCTCCCCATTACTCCAACACTCCAATACTCCATCTCTCCCTTACCCCATCACTCCATTACTCCAACACTCCATTACTCCAACCTATACACCTTCTCCGCATTGTCGTGGAACACCCCGCACCGCTCCGTCACCGTGAGCCCGTCCAGGGCTTTCTGCAGGGTTTCGACCCAGCGGCGATAGTCGGTGGCCAGCGTACAGACCGGCCAGTCGCCACCGAACATCATCCGGGCCGGCCCGAAGCACGCCAGGGTGTGGTCGAGATAGGGCCGCAGGTCGGCAGGTTGCCAGGTGCCCCAGTCGGCCTCATTCGCCAGTCCCGACACCTTGCACCACGTGTTGGGCAGCGCGGCCAGTTCGCGCATGTGCCGGCTCCAAGGTTCCAGGCGCTTTTCCTTGATGAAGGGTTTGCCGATGTGGTCGAGGATGAACCGCGTCTTGGGACAGCGCCGCACCAACGTGAGCGCATTGGCCCACTGGTCGTCGCCCTTGATGCAGATCTCGAAGTGCAGGTCGAATTCCGCCAGGAGTTGCACGCCCCGCACAAAATCCGGGCGCAGGCAAAAGCCGGGGTCGGCCTCGAACTGGATGATCCGGCGGATACCCCGCAACAGGGGATTTGTCTTCAGTTCCGCCAGCGCCTCCCAGGCCGCTTCGCCTTGTTCAAGAGGCGCCCATGCCACAATGCCCTTGATGCGCGGGTCCAGCCGCGCCTGTTCGGTCACCCATTTCACTTCCGCCCGATAGGCCGCGAAATCGACCTCACATTGCACAAAGACCATCGACTCGATGGGCAGCCCCGCCGTGGCCCGCCGGTACTCCTCCAGCAGACAAGGCCGATTGATGGCAGGTACGCCGCTCAGCCAGGGATAGGGCAAGTGCGCGGGATCCCAGAGATGCAGGTGCGTATCGATGATGGGACTGTCGATCATGTTCGGGCCTCCTGTCGAGAATGGAGTATTGGAGGGCTGGGGGGCCGAATGGAGTATTGGAGTGCTGGAGTATTGGGTTAATGCCGATTGGCTCGGCACTCCCTATCCTCCACGACTCCATCACCCCAGTACCCCACTACTCCATTACTCCATCACCCCACTACTCCACCACTCCATTACTCCAACACTCCATTACTCCACTACTCCCTTACTCCAACGCTTCGTCTTTTCCTCCGCCACGTCCTGATGCTCCGGTCGAGATGGTTGGCCATGGCGCCGGCGGCGGCCGCCGGGTCATGCACCTGGACGGCTTCGAGGATGGTGCGATGGGTCCGGGCCGCCACGTCGAGACCCGACCGTTCCAGGGCGCGGCGGCGGGTCGGCACGAGCAACTCGTTGAGAGGATCCACGACGATGCTGAACAGTTCGTTCTGCGCGGCGCGGGCCAGTGCCCGATGGAAGGCGATATCCAGTTCCGCGCACCGCGCCACGTCGCCATCAGCCGCCGTGAAAGCGTCCAGCAGAGCCGACATCTCCGCGATCTGCGCCGGGGTGGCACGTTGGGCGGCAAGTTCGGCAATATGCACCTCCAGGACCCGGCGCAGTTCCAGGAGTTTGCCCTCGGCGTCGTCCCGTCCGCCAAGCAGGTCACGCATCGCATGGCGAACCGGTTTGCTGACGTCGCCGGCGACCACCGAGCCCGAGCCTTGCCGGGTCTCCACCAGCCCGCGCGAGCGCAGCGCGTTGATCGCCTCGCGTACCACGTTGCGGCTGACGCCAAATCGTTCGCCCAGCTCCTGTTCGGTAGGCAGGCCGTCGCCGGTCGCAAACTCGCCGCCCCGGATGGCGGCCGCCAGGCGGTCCGCCACCGTATCGGTCAGCTTCGGACGTCGGATTTTGCGGAGGACACTCATGGAGTCGGGGGGGGTGGAGTGTTGGAGTGATGGAGTAGTGGGAGGGATGGAGTGTTGGTTCCCCCATCACTCCATGGGATCTACTGGTCTCCGTATGCAGCGTTGCTTTCCTTGACGACCAGACTGTCGATCCAGTCGCCACGATCACGTTTGAGTTCGAGCGCTTCCACAAGTTTCAGCAGCCCGTTTTCCAGCTTGTACGCCAAAGCATCGAGTTTCTCGAAGGATTCCTCGGGTATCTGTTTTGCATGCCGGTACGCCTGCAACCCAGAGACGGACTCGCCAAGCGAACCCAAGGCAATGTTGAGGAAATTGAGATACTCCTTGATGGATCGGCGGCAGTATCCCTCCGCGATATTGCGATGAACCGAGTCGACCGACGCAGTTTGCTGCGATGCCACCCTCTTAAGTTCATACGGAAAGGCGCGGAATACTTCACCCGTCAACACGTAGTACTGGATGGCATCGCTCCATACGGTCAACTGTTGATAGCCGCGATTTTTGTTCTTTCTGATCGCTTCCATTCCCCCATCACTCCATTCCCCATCACCCCACCACTCCATCACTCCATTCCCTTCGCCTCAATCCATCACCAGCCCGCCGTTGACGTCCATGATTTCGCCGGTGATATAACGGGCGCGGTCGGAGACGAGGAAGGCAACCGCCTCGGCCACGTCCTGCGGCTGGCCGTAGTCCTTCAAGGGAATCTTCGCCTTGAACGCCTCATTCGTCGCTTCGCCCCAGGCATCGGTCATGTCCGTGGCCATGGGCCCGGGGCAGACGGCGTTGACGTTGATGTGGTAGGGCGCCGCTTGCAGGGCCAGCGACTTGGTGAAGCAGATCACGCCGGCCTTCGAGGACGCGTAGTGGGCGCCGGCGGCCAGGCCGCCGATCTTGGCCGCGGCTGAGGCGATACTGACAATCTTGCCCGAGCCCTGCTCCTTCATGCTCCGGAACGCCTCCCGGCTCATCAGGAAAGTGCCGCGCAGGTTCACCGCCATGATTCGGTCCCACTCGGCCACCGGAATGTCGAGAATCGGCACCATCCGGCAAATCCCGGCATTGTTGACGAGGATATCCAGGCGTTTCGCGTCCGCCAGGACGCTCCGGTAGAGCGCCAGGACCGAGGCCTCATCCGACACATCCACCTGGACGGCTTGGGCCCGGCCGCCGGCGGCGACGATCTGTCGCGCCGTTTCCCCTGCCTTGTCGCCGTTCACGTCGGCGACCACCACGGTCGCGCCGTCGCGGGCCAGGGTCTCGCAGATCGCCCGCCCGATCCCCTGCGCGCCGCCGGTCACCACCGCGACCCGGCCCGACAGTCCTTCCGCACCCTTGCCGCCGGCGTCGCGCGACGCCTTGGTATGAAGCCCAGTCATGTTCCTTCTCCTATGATGGGCAGCATCTCCGCCGCCCCCTTCAGAACCGCCACCTTGGCCTCGCGCCCCACACGATCGAAGGCGCAGTCCAAGGCCGCCTGGGCGGTGGGCGCATAGTCCAGCCGCGCCCGCCGCACATCCGCCTCCGGAATACCGCTGGTCACCAGGATCACGTGCGCTTTCTCCCGCGCCACTTTGCTCACCTGGACCATATGCACGGCGGCCACCTTGTGCGTGATGCGCCCCGCTGCCACATGGGCCTTGATATCCGTCACCGGGCCATACCCGAACTCAAGCATGTCCCGGTGCGTGGCGGAAAAGCCCTCGTGGCAGGGCGATACCAGGATGATCACCCCGCCCTGCCGCACGGCATGCGACGCCTGGTCCAGCGCCTTGTTGGCCTGCCAGAACTCGATGTCGAACGGATAGCCGTCCGCCACCACGATGTCGGCGGCACACGGCAGGCGGACGGCGTGAATGGCCAGGGCCAGTTCGCAGCCTCGGCGGTGCGCCTCGACCGGATGACCGGCCACGACCTGCGCCACGTTCCGGTGCAGATCCATGACGGCATTGACGATGAACCCGAGGCCCGCCTGGAGCGCCAGCGCGTCGATCGAGGCCCGCACGGGGTTGTCCCGCCGCCCGAGAATCGCCCGGTCGTCGAGATCGATCCGCGTCCAGTGCATGTCGTCGTTGGTGATCTTCCCGCACACGCCGGGGATCAGGATCTTCCCGCCGCCGGTGAACCCGCACACGTCGATGGGCATGATGCGCCCGAGGCCGATCACCAAGTCCGCCGCGGCCACCTTCTTGTTGATCCAGACCTCCACGCCTTGCTCGGTCTTCCCCATGAAGGCGCAGGCGGCGGGATCCTTCCAGTCGTGATTGTGGACGGGGTAACGCGCGACAACGTCGGCGCCCAGTTTCTGCTCCATCTCCGCCCGGGTCATGAACCGGTGCGTCCCGAGCGCCATCATGAACTCGATACCGCCGTCCGGGATGCCCGCCGCGTGCAGGGCGTCCAGCACAGGCGGCAGCATGGCCGCCACCGGCGTCGGGCGGCTGACGTCGTCACAGACGATCAGCACCCGCCGGCGCCCGGCCGCCAGGGTCGCCAACGGCGGGGTGCCGATCGGGCGGGCCAGCGCCTCGCGCACGATCTCGGCCACCGAAGCCCGGGGCACCACATCGGCCGTCCGGAAGACGCCGAGCACATTGGCGTCGGGCACCTCCAGCGGCGCGACCTCAGGGTAGGGAAATACGACCTTCATTGGCGTCTCGAAATATGTACGTTATCCTACAACTTTGCCGCAGGGATCAAGCAATCTTTTCCGCACGGTTCGGCGTCGTGGCATCTGCAGGGCGGCCATGACAATCGTTGTCGCCACGGCCCGCCGCCGTATGGCAGACTCACCGGATCCGATGGGCAAGAGGGAAACCCCTGATGACTGTTGAACGTCCCGAAAAATTGGGCCATGCTCCGGGTAGGGCCGGGTTTATCCCGGCCATGCGCGTAGCCGGCATAAAGCCGGCTCTACTGCTGTTGTCGAGACGGTTACTCTACTAGGCAATGCCCAGTAAAGGCAGCATGACGCACGAACTCCATACGACCACCTTGCGCCTGGCCTGCGATACGGAGGCCGGACACCTGACGCTCTACGCCCGGGAGAGCGGCGAACGCCTTCTGATCGTCCCCTCGCTGGCCCTGATGCAGCCCGTGCTGCCGGACGGCGGGCCTTGGGTCTATGCCGGGATCGCCCAGCCCTCGACGGATGAACTCCGCCTGCAATTCACCGCGGAAGGCCGGTCCTGCGAGGTCCGGATCACGGCCTGTGCGGACGAGGATGCCCTGGATCTCTGCTGCACCTTCCGCAGCGCGTCGCCGACGCAGTTCAACCGCCTGGACCTATTCCCTGCCGGCACGATTGTCACGGCCTACGATCTGGTGAACTATCGCAACCGGCACCATACCCCCGCCACCTATCCGGAACTCCTGCTGGGCGGCACGGGCTGTCGGACGGACACCTACTCCGGCGACTGGCAGTTCGCCCCCCATCCCACCTTATTCATCTTCCGCAAGGCGGAACTGGCCCTCTTCACCGGCTTTGTGGAGCTGCCGGCGGCGTTCGGCATGTTCTTCTCGGCCGTGGGGCACCGCGTTGAGTCCTGGCATGTGGACTACGGGGCCGCGCCGCATGGTCAGCCGGTAAGCGCGGGCGAAACCGTCACCTCGCCGCGTTTCCGCCTTTTCTGCCGTCAGGATCATTCCGTGGCCGATATGCTCGATGTCTACGCAGCAATGCTGATCCGGGCGGGCGAGATTCCCGACCCGTCGGCCAAGCGTCGTGCGGACTGGTGGCGGGAACCGTTGTACTGCACCTGGATCGACCAGCACTACCTGGCGCGCACGCGGGGCACGGATAAAACCCCGGCCATGCTCGATGAGGCCCTGATCCGGCAGGCCGTGGACGTGATCACCCGCGAGCGATTGCCGTTCCGCACGATTCTGCTGGATGAAGGCTGGCAGGTGCTTCGCGGTCAGTGGGAGCCGCACCCCGTGCGCTTCCCCGATCTTCGGCGCCTGGTGGATGACCTGCACGCCAAGGGGTTCAAGGTCGTCGTCTGGTGGGCGTGGGCGGAGGTGGACGACCGTGCCGAGGTGGATCCGGCGCACCTGATCGGCGGGGGACAGCGCAACCGGCATGGGCGGCGCATGCGCGATTATTCACTGCCGGCCACCCAGCGCGACTACCTGCTACCCCTCTTCCACCGGCTGTTTTCCAGCGATCCGGGGTGCTATGACCTGGATGGGATCAAGACCGACTACATGGCCGACAAGGTGCACCCGGACATGCCGGTGGCCGATCCTGCCTGGCGCGGCGAGGAGCCATACTTCCTCCACCTCACGCGACTCTTCTGCACGGAGATGAAGCGGCACAAACCTGATGCCATGCACATCGGCGGCGCCGGGCACTTCCATCTGGCGGAATGGATCGACACCAACCGGACGTTTGACGACTTCGGCAGCAATTACCGGATCCACGAGGAGCGCATGCGCATGCTCCGGCACTCGACGCCGGGTTGCCCCGTGGCCTATGACTTCCACACCGTCCTGGAACACCTGCCGGAGTACTTCGCCTCCGCCCGACTTCACGGCGCCGGCGTGCACATCGGCAACCTTCTGATGGTCTGCGATGACCCCTTCACCCCCCCGCGGCCGGCGGACGCGAACTATTACGCGCTGCTTCGCCAGTGGCTCCCGCAACTGCGGGGGCAGGCCTTCAGTCAACGAGTGAAGAAGGCGGGGCGGGGAAATAGCGGTAGAAGATCGCCCGATTGAACACTGCGTTCGCAGAACCGCCGAAGGAGGTTTTGCAGGCGCCTCTTTTTATTCTTTGACACCGCCGGCTCGTCGGCGCCATCCGCAGGACGCTCGCGGGTCAAGTGATCTCGTCCACAGGCGAGTGGAAGCCTTCAGCAATCATCTTGCGGAGCAACTCGTTGGCGGCGGACAGCGCCACATTTTGATCCCGCACAGCCGCGCGCAGGATGCCGATGGTCCCGGTCACGGCGATGCGCATGTCGCTACAGGTACGCCGGGCGGCCAGGTCGTCGCTCACAACAACTCCCTGTCGGTGCCGGGCAGCCGCGATCGTACCCGCCTCCCCTTCGCCCAGATGGGTAACGAGTTGCCGGAAGGTAACCCGCTCGGAGCGGTCCAGTGACACCATGCACAGGATATGGCGATCCATAAGGTCAAGAGCGTCGCTTAGTGGCGCGTAGCCGGCAGCCACCCCCCGTGTCAACTCGTCCACTACTTGAGTGGTCACAAAGCCCCGCTTGCGGTAACGGTCGATCAGGATCCGGAGTCCGCCCGCCAAAGCGAAATTGGAGAGCGTCACACTGTCGAAGAACCAGCCGGAAAACTCAGGCATGGACAAGGTCTTCCTTGGCGTAACCCGCGTTCGGCAGGATTCCGCGTTCGCTGAGCCACGTCCGCGCTTTGAGCGGCGAAAGCCCCATCGCCTCAGCTAACTTGCCGAGGCTGATGTACCCGCCGCGATAAGCTTCCAAGGCCTGTCGCTGGGCGGCCGTCAACCCAAGCCATTCAGTCTGATAGCAGGTCTGAACCGCCTGCCGAACCAACTCCCCCACGGTCACTTGCCGCCGCCCTGCCACCTGTTTCAGGCCCCGGGCCACGGCCGGTTCGACTTTGATGTGCAACGTTGCGGTCTGTCCCATGGCAACCTCCCTATGTACAAGAATAGGTATATCATGCCGCGGCTTGAGCGTCAAGCGGCGCGGACCGACAGCTAGCAGCCCGTTGACAAACACGGCTCGCGAGGACGCTCGCCCAAGGATTCGACGGCGGCCCCATTCCCTGGAGGGGCGAGCTTGCCCAACGCTGTGATGAGCCACGCTTACGCGCGGATTGGCGTCCTCTCCCCTCTCTTTTTTTGCCTTGAGTCCCCCGGCAGCTTGGTGGAGAGTGCCACGACACATACGGAAGGGGGGCGCCATGAATACCCGAGTTTTCACCGCATTCGCATTGGTGTTGGCCCTGACTCTGAGGGCCTGGTCGCAGGGACCGCTGGATCCGCCCGGGCCACCGGGGCCCCAAATGAAGGCGCTGGACCAGATCGACCCGGGAACCCCGATCACACAGGCGAAAATGCCGATGGTGATCAGCATCCCGGGCTCCTACTACGCGACGGAGGACCTCA